>JAAYNE010000093.1 GCA_012521015.1 Clostridiaceae bacterium
ATTCAAGGAGGTTCCAAATGGTTCAAGAAAGTATTATTATCGATGTGTTTGCGCGTGAAATTATAGATTCTCGTGGTAATCCTACAGTTGAAGCAGAAGTTATCACTGATGAGGGTGCTTTCGGTAGAGCGGCTGTTCCTTCAGGTGCATCTACAGGTGCTCATGAAGCCGTTGAACTACGTGATGGCGGTGACCGTTATATGGGTAAAGGCGTAGAAAAAGCTGTTGAGAATGTCAACGAAACAATCGCTGACGCCATTATCGGTATGAATGTATTTGCTCAAGCAGAAATTGATAATGCTTTATTAGATTTAGATGGCACAGAAAACAAAGGTAATTTGGGTGCAAATGCAATGTTGGCAGTTTCTTTAGCAGTTGCACAAGCAGCAGCTGACAGTTTAGGTATCGGATTATATCAATATTTAGGCGGTCTATATGGTACAACTTTACCGGTTCCGATGTCTAATGTTATCAATGGCGGTAAACACGCTGACAACAGCATCAATTTGCAAGAATTTATGATTATGCCGGTCGGCGCTCCTTCATTCAAAGAAGGTATCCGCTGGACAGCAGAAGTTTTCCATACATTAAAATCCATTCTTCAAAAAGACGGCTATTCAACAGCAGTCGGAGATGAAGGTGGATTTGCTCCTAACTTTGAAAATGATGAACAACCTCTGGAATACTTAGTAAGAGCAATTGAAGCTGCCGGTTATAAACCCGGCGAAGATTTCTTTATTGCTTTGGATCCTGCTTGTACAGAATTATATGAAGAAGCTCAAAAGATAGGCAAAGAAGGTTATTTATTCTGGAAAAACGGTGAATTTAAAACACGCGAAGAAATGGTTGATTTCTGGGTAGAAATGGTAGAAAAATATCCGATTATCTCAATCGAAGACGGTTTAGCAGAAGATGATTGGGAAGGTTGGCAAATCTTAACTGAACGTTTAGGTGACAAAGTTCAATTAGTTGGTGATGATTTGTTCGTAACCAATACCAAACGTTTAGCAAAAGGTATTGAAATAGGCGCTTCCAATTCAATCTTAATCAAAGTAAATCAAATCGGTACTTTGACCGAAACCTTGGATGCTATCAAATTGGCTCAAGAGCATAACATGACAGCGGTTATTTCACATCGTTCCGGTGAAACTGAAGATGTAACAATCGCCGATATCGCAGTTGCAACCAATGCAGGTCAGATCAAGACCGGTGCTCCGTCTCGTTCCGACCGTGTGGCTAAATATAATCAACTCTTGAGAATTGAAGAAGAATTAGGCGATGCTGCCAAATATGCCGGCAAAAATGCTTTCACCTTCTAATCGGATTTAATTTATTCGGGATTAAATTGAAATTTAAATTATTATTTTTCAATGAATTAAGATCGTTAACTTTGAGAACCTTTTTCAAAGAAACTATAAAAAGATCCTTAATTATCGGAAAGCCAACCTTCTGCCGGAGGTTGGCTTTTTTATTTTTGATATCTTCTCTTCTCCAACACTTTTTTATAATCTTTCCATTGCTTGTCTCAACTCTAAAACATTTCCATTAAAGACATGTCCTTGCATGCCGATACTTTCTGCTGCAATTACGTGTTGTTCAAGATCGTCTATAAAAAAACATTCAGCCGGTTGTAAGGAGAACTTTTCGCATAAATATTCAAAAATTTTTGGATTCGGCTTTACCATTTTCACATCAGCTGAAACCAATGTTCCGTCAAAGTATTTAGATGCGGAAATTCTATGCCAATATTCATGCTGACGCGTACTAGCATTGGAAAGTAAATAGATTTTATATCCTTTAGCTTTCAATTCTTTGATTAATTGGCTCATGCCTTCAACTTCTATCAGAGGAATATCCCACTTGGTAACCAAAGTAATCATCTGACTGTGGAGTCTTATGGGAAGTTTGTTTTGCAAAATTTCAATTACCTCATTCTCATTTGCACTTCCATCATCAAGGCTCGCCCATTCTTGCGAATTAAAAATAATATCATTTAGCAGTTTTGCGTCTTGTTTATTGACATTTAATCTGCTGATGAAAAGCTCAGGTTTAAATACTATTAATACATTTCCCATATCAAAAACTATGTTTTTTATCATATAACCTCCATTTCAAAAATACATTTATATCGCTTTTGAAAGTTTTTTTGAAAATTAAAATTCATAATGAGTCTATAAGCTAATTATTTTTATGATTTTTTCTTCTTCCAAAATTTGATATACAAGCCTATGTTGGTGGTTGATTCGTCTTGAATAAGCTCCTTTTAAGTCGCCTTTTAATTTTTCATATGAATGAAAATTTCTTGGATTACAAGCTAAACTGAAATCAATTTCATTCTGTTTTACAACTTGTCTGTACACGGAACTTCAAAATGTAAAGCAATTTTCGCAAAATTATTTTTCAATTGGGAATAACGGTAACTCTTGCAGATAAATAATATCTTTGCGACCTATTGCATCACCTTCGGCTAAAATTGCAGCTTTTACAGTAATTTTTCCACCTGCCTGTTCAATCAATTCTTCAAGTGATTTGAGAGATTGACCTGTGGAAATGACATCATCAATAATACCGACTCTTTTACCCTGAATCAGATGTAAATCTTCGCGCGGCAAATATAGTTTTTGATGTCCTATTGTCGTAATCGATTCAACATCAACTGTCAGGGGATCTTCCATATAGGTTTTTTTGCTTTTGCGAGCAACGACATAACGAGGTATATTCAAAACACGGGATAGTTCATGCACCAACGGTATTCCTTTGGCTTCAGCCGTAATCAAAACATCAACTTCCGGTATGCGTTCAGCTAGCAATTTTGCACAATGGCTTACAGCCTCAACATCTCCCAGAATAATTAAAGCGGCGATCGCTAAATCATCTGAAACTTTTACTATATGTAATTGTCTTTTTAGTCCGTGGATGTCAATCGGATAATATTTCGGTAATTCTTTCATCGCTAAAACCTCATCGTTAAAACTGTTATAAGATTATCGTTATTATTGTTCACTCAAGTATTATACTTGGTCTTTGTATTCTCCGCACATAATATTTATGATTACGTTAACTTATTGCAATTAAAAAATCTTAGAAATTCAATAGATAACAACAAAACATCTTTCAAATATAATTTTAGCTCATGGAATTGCTTGGAAATGCGTTTACTGGAAAAATTCATCAAAACTTGGCGAAACTGTCGTTGGAAAATCACATTGCTTGAGGACTTTAGCCCGAGTTTGTGATTTTTAGGCAATAAACCTTGGTTTTGGAATTTTTATCAGCACATATGAGCAAGCGATTTCATTAGCTAAAATTACAGAGAAAAGCTCTTAAGGATTGTCAGCAGATTTATTTTCCAGGTCTGCTTTTTCAACATTATCCCAGATAACATTACCGCGCGGGCTTAATTCCGGATAGTTCAGGTATTCGTTAAGAGCATCTTTGAGGTTTGCACCGGTAACATGTTCCAAGAGATCAGCCTGTTCATGTGCTACATCATATGACATTCCCAGAATTTCCGTTAAAAAATATTCCCATAAGCGATGACAGGAAATAATGTTACGAGCTTTTACCATACCGGACTCAGTAAGACTGATTTTGTTTTGTTCGAAATTAATCAAGCCATCTTCACATAGTTTTTTGACCATTTCACTGACGGAAGCTCGCGAAACACCAAGCTTTTTTGCAATAGTCACACTATTTACAAAATCAGCTCTTTTTGTTAAGCGATAGATTGCAATAATGTAATCTTCTCTACTGGAATTCATATTATTTCACTCACTTCGAACTGAATCAATAAATTCAGTTTTTGTCGCATACTAAATTCAGCAGTTATATATAATTCTACTAGCTTGATATGAATTTGTTAGCTTTATATAGTTTTATTATAACAAACAATTTTAAATTTAAAACATTGATATTTTCTGAGGAGCTCTGTTAATTGACTACGGGTTTATAAATTCTCGATTTGACCATTAATAACAAAACATTTTTTAATAATGTTTCAATCAATGAAATCACTTAAAAATGCGTTTGCTGAAAAAAATCATTAAAAACTTGGCAAATTTGTCGTTGGAAAATCGCATATTTAAGGGCTTTAGCCCGAATTTACGATTTTTAGGCAATAAACCTTCAGTTTTTAGAATTTTTATCAGTACACATGAGAAGCAATTTCTATTTACACACCATAATCTACTTTAATCATGTCGTATCGCAACCTACCTTTTTCGGTAAGACAATATATTTTTCTTTCATGATTACGGTGAACAAACCCTTGATCAATTAAGCGATTAAGTCTGCGTTCAGTTGTTTCTTGATCCCAATACAAATGATCTTTAATTGTCGCAAAACCGAGCTCAAACTCTGCATCTTCTTGATCTTCGTGATTACCTAAATGCATAATCAGCAAATCAAGTCTGAATTCTTTACGATTTTTATGTCTTAAATATATAGCAGTAATAATACCTTGACGGTTTAAAAGAACCGTCATAAAGGTTGTGAAGCCTGTGGTTACCGCAATCATTCCCGAAATAGAAACATTGAATGCAATTGCTAAATAAAAACCTGAAATTGAATTAAGTATTGAGAAGATAATCGATACTAAGAGCATCTTCTTGAGACTTTTTGTCAGCATATAAGCAGATGCCGCGGGACCGACAAATAAGGCAATAACCAGAATTGCTCCGACCGCATCGAAGGCGGCAACCGCTGTAAATGAGGTCAAGGTCATTAATCCATAAAAAAGAAGTCCGGAAGAAAATCCAGCTAAAGTTGCAAATTCCGGATCAAAGCTACTGATTTTTAATTCTTTTATAAATACCACAACAAAGATCAAATTGATCAACAATATTATTAACATATAAAATAATGCTTTCGGTAATTCTACACCGAAAACTGTCATTGTATTTAGCGGAATCATAATCACTTGTCCCATTAAGACAATATCTGTATCAAGATGAACATTACGAGCAAATGTACTGATTAAAATAACGGCTAATGAGAAAAACAAAGGAAAAATTATGCCGACAGCATCATCATTTTTAACCAAGCGAGTTTTCGATAACAAACCAATTGCATAAACTGTAAAAACACCGAATACACTTGCTCCGATCAATAAAAACGGTGAATTCAAATTTTTAGTTACAAAATATGCCAACACGATACCTAGCAAGATTGAGTGGGAAAGTGCATCCGTCAGCATTGATAATTTATTCAAAACCAAAAAACAACCGAGAAGTGAACAAGCGATTCCGGTAACAATCAAGGTCAGCAACATCTGTTGATTGTAATTGAGAAAATCTAACATTTTAGTCAATAAGAGATTTTGATAAATCATTTAAATATTTTCTCCTTCGCAGCCAATTAGCCAGTAAGCCTTTAGGTGAAATGAACATTGAAATGAAAGCTAAGCCGGACATCACCACAATTATACAAGGTCCGGTTGACATTCCGGCATAAACACTTGAAATATAGGTACCGACAAAAGCCGAAAAACTGCCGACAATGGCGGCAATAATTAAGACATAGCTGAAACGATTGCTCCATTGTAAAGCCGTGATTCCCGGTACAATTAAAAATGAAGAAATCAAAATAGCACCGACTAATTTCAGGCCGGTAGCAATCACACTCATTGTAATTAACACTAGCAAAACATACATCAATGTTGAGTTCAGACCGATCGATTGAGCATAAACCTCATCAAAAACAAAAATTTTAAATTCTTTATAAAACAGAAAAAGAATTAATAACGACGGTATCGCAACTATCAAAATTAAATGGACATCAATTGTTCTGATAAAAGCGGCTTGTCCAAAGATATAGTTGCTCAAACCGCCTTGCGGCACTTTGCCGTAAACAGGATGCCCTTGGATAAAGCTTTTGAGAACCATACCGAGACCAAAAAATGCCGAGAGAAT
Source organism: Clostridiaceae bacterium (assembly GCA_012521015.1). GTDB lineage: Bacteria > Bacillota > Clostridia > Saccharofermentanales > DTU023 > UBA5436. Next base: position 5,910 of record JAAYNE010000093.1, read on the forward strand.
TGTTGCTAAAATTGCATCCAGGTTTAATTTGGAATTTTTATCGATGAACTGAATAATAATAAAAGCCAGAGTGCCCGAAATAATTGCCCCGATCATTAAAGAAACTGAATCCAAGCTCATGCTGATCATAAAAGCTAGAATAATTCCCGGATAAGATGAATGGCCGATTGCATCTCCAATCAGAGATTGTCCCTTCAAAACTGTTATTGTGCCGACCATTCCTGCAACTGTAGCTAAAATCATCGTACCCAGACAAACTACAATAAAGGTATAACTACTTAATATTTCAAAATCTAAGCCGATTGCATTGAGCAGATTGGCAAAATTTAAACTGAATATTTTATTTAGAAAAATACTAAGCATTTATTTTAAAACCTCCGCCCATATCAGCAGCATCAAGATTTGCTTGGGTTAATGTTTCGGACATTTTACCTTGGGCTATTATTCTCTTATTGAGAATGACCAAATGATCAAAATAATCAGCTAAAGTATTCAAATCATGATGGATAACAATCGATGTTTTGCCTTGCTTTTGTGAGTCTTTCAAAAAGTCGATAATTACTTTTTCCGTATTTTTGTCGACACCGGCAAGCGGTTCATCCATGAAATATATTTCTGCATTCTGCGCAATCGCCCTGGCTATAAAAACTCTTTGTTTCTGACCACCGGACAATTGCGAAATCTGACGTTTGGCATAATCTTGCATCCCCATTTTATGCAATGCATTTTTGGCAATTTCTATATCCTTTTTTCTAGGTCTTTTAATCCAGCCAAGATGGACATAACGCCCCATCAAAACTACATCTAAAGCTGTTGTCGGGAAATCCCAGTTTACACTGTTTGACTGGGGAATATATGCAATTTTTTTATAGATTTGTTTAACACTTTTGCCCATGATTTCAACCGTTCCGGACAATGTTTTTTGCAGACCGAGAATACCTTTTAATAAAGTTGACTTACCTGCCCCATTAGGGCCGATAATTGCTGTCCTGGAGTTTGCGATAATACTGACATCGTTATCCCACAATACCGGTTTATCGTGATAGGCCATTGTCAAATCTTCAACTTTGACAATTATATTCTCTGACATATTTCCCTCTTTTACTCTCAAAGCTTTTTCGTCTTTATTTAACAGTACTTTCACTTGTTATTTCCTTGTAAAAACATAATTTCCCGACTTCAATAAATTATATTTAATCTTTATTCGGCAGATTACTTTAAATTCTTCACGATTAAATCCACATTATGGGTAAACATATCGATAAAGTTATCGCCCGGTTGACCTTCCGGAGCCAAAGAGTCGGAAAACAATTCCTGACCTTCACCGCTGACAACTTTTACATCAAATCCCTGCGCTGCCGCTGCTTCCTTCAGTTTTTCCATACGAGCCGGATCGGTTGTTGTTTCAGCAAAAACGGCTTTTATTTCTTTCTCTACTATAAAATCCACGGTGTTTTGAATATCTTTATTCGCAACTTCAGAATCGGTACTTATACCTTGAGGTGCCATAACCGGAATATCGAAAGAACGCGAAAAGTAGTTGAATGCATCATGCGGTGTAATTAAATAACGTGAATCTTCCGGGATCGAATCAAGTTTTTCTTTAGATTCTTCAAACATAACTACTAGCTGCTCATTATATTCTTCCGCATTCTTTGCGATTGTATCGGCTGCTTCCGGTAATAATTGACTCAAATATTCTGCGGTATTATTAACGGCAAGTTGATATAATTCAAGATCGAACCAAAAGTGAGGATCAATAATTAAATCACCATCTTGATCCATTGCCCCGACTCGATCTGCCGGGAAGTCCTTGGCTAAAGCGTATCCGTAATTTTCCAGAACATCTACCATTTTTCCCTCAAAATGCAGTCCGTGATAAATGACCAAATCGGCATCTGTGATCTTTTGCAAATCTTGCGGTTTCGGTTCATAGAGATGCGGATCGTCACCAGCAGGAATAATCATATCTATATTTACAAAGTCTTCCGCCAGAACTTTTACGATATCTGCAACAAAAGTTGTCGTTCCTGTAATAACAGGCTTATCACTACCGGTATAAGCTTCAATTGTATTATCTGATTCTGTTTCAGCATCTTCCGCATCTACATTTTCTGTTTCTGCATCTTCAGTACCTGCATTTTTGTCTTTCACATCTTCTATTTCTACCTCTTCAATCTCCGGATTTTTCGCCTCTGAATCTTCAGAAGTTGTTTCGTTTGAATTTGTTCCACATGAACTGACTAATAACACAAAAGCCATTAATAATGACACTAATAAACTGATTTTTTTCATTCCTCTTTCTCCATTCTTTGCTTGTAAAATCAAGCATTTGTTCGTTTATTCGTTTCTCTCATTTTATTTAACAGCTTTTTACTTAGACCCTAGTTTTGGAAGGAAAATATACCTCAAAACTTGAAAATATCATCTTTATCAAAACTGCTATCGCAAACATAAAAAACTAGTTAGGCACACCTTACAGTTTCTATTTAACATCAGTTAGGCGCGACTAACAAATTTAAAAGAAAATTTCATGCAAACCGCTATATCATATTGGAATTTTTCGATTATTATTTAGATAATTAGTAAAATCAACTCTTGATTAATGTTGGTATTATATATTTCAAAATCTGCAGAAGTCTTTTTAAGTATATTTAGTTACGGAATTTCACTGATTATTACCCGGGAAAAAGCAGGAGCAAAAAAAGCGTTCGCTACACCTTCAAATTTCTGTATTTACTTCTATTCTTTATAACATTATTGGTCTCATTATGCCCGGGCATAATGATACCAATAAAACAAGCGCTTTTCAATTATTATAGGTGTCTTAAATTGTCGCAATTGGAACCGCTGTAGTATTTACTTCTGCACTGTTTAGCATAAGGACAACCGGTACAGGCTGTACCTTGCTTTTTCCTACGCCTCGCTAAATACCATATTATACCTACAACAATAGCAAGTATTATCAGCGCAACTACAATGTTTTCCATCATAATAAATTCCTGTTTTTCTGAAGTTAGTTCCTTGCACCGGACAGAGCATACTCGCTATTCAGCTTTTTGTTAGTGTTTCTAATAAGACCAATCACAATGGCAGCCATAGCAACTATCACAACAAAACCGCCAATTGCAGCGCCAATGTGAAGAGCCCCGCCGGTGACAATTGTACCGATGGTATAAACGAAATATGCTACAGCATAGCCGGTACCAAGCTGGAGTGCAACACCACCCCAAAACCATTTAGCACTTCTCATCTCGGAGTTCATGGCACCCATAGCGGCAAAACAAGGAGGAGTATACAAATTAAACATCAGATAAGCGAGAGCTGCAACCTTTGTAATTGCCATAATACCTGCAACCTCCATGCCGGCGCCTTCCATAAGGGCAAACTCTTCGGTATCAATCAGGTTCTCAAGTCCAACAAAGGTAACTGCAAGAGTGCCTACAACGTTCTCTTTTGCGATAAGACCGGTAACAGCTGCTGCGGCAAGCTGCCAAGACATAACGCCAACAATCGGAAATAGCAGGTATGCAAAGGGTGATGCGATGGAAGCAAGGATAGATTGATCTGCGGACTCAACAACTCGGAAACTCCATGAGAAAGTTTGCATCAGCTGCACTGCCAGGTTGCAAAGCAAGATAATCGTAGTAGCATTAACGATAAAAGCCCAGCCACGCATACACATGGATTTGAAAGCGCCCCAAAGGGAAGGGACCTTGTATTCAGGGAGTTCTATGATAAAGAAAGATTTTCTTGCTTTATAGCCTACAATCTTGTTCACCAGAAGTGCGCCGAGGAAAATCAGCAGAATACCGGTAAAGTACATCAAGGTACTCACCCAGCCTGCATCATCGAAGAATGCTCCGGCAAAGAGAGCAATAACAGGAATCTTCGCACCACAAGGAACAAATGGAGCAAGCATAGCGGTCATTCGTCTTTCGCGTTCGTTACGGATGGTACGGCTTGCCATAATCCCGGGAATTGCACAACCGATGCTGATGACGAAAGGAATTACTGACTTGCCGGATAAACCAACCCTTTTGAAGATGGGATCAAGTACAACGGCAACACGGGACATGTACCCACATTCCTCCAATAAAGCAATCAGGAAATACATAACCATAATAAGAGGCAGGAAACCGACAACGGCAATTACACCGCCAATGATGCCGTCAACAAGAATAGTCGAAAGAAGCGGGCTTGCATCCGCAAGAAGATCGCCTACCCATTCTTGGAATGTTTCCAGCCAGCCCACAAGTAAATCGGCGACAGGAGTACCTACCCAAACCTGCGATATTTGAAATACCAGAAACATTACAACTGCAAAGATTGGAATGCCGAGCCACTTATTTGCAAGTACAGCATCGATCTTATCACTTAAGTTCTTTTCCCTGGTTAGAACCTTACGGGTCTCAACGGCGTTTACAATATTATTGACAAATTCGAAACGCTTACGGTCAGCAGCTTCAATTATATCTTTATCAGTCAAATCGATATCGCCTTGCACATAAGGAGCCTTCTGAACATTGCTTACATGTGTAAGAGCCGCTTCAACAACAGTATCAAGACCTGTGCCGGAAGTAGCAACCGTGTTAATAACAGGACAGCCAAGCTTCGCCGACAAGGCTTCCACGTCAATTTTCGTACCTTTTTTTTCATTAAGATCGCTCTTATTCAAAGCAACAACAACAGGAATTTCCAGCTCTAAAAGCTGGGTAGTGAAAAAAAGGCTGCGACTGAGATTGGTAGCATCTACAATGTTGATAATAACATCAGGATTTTCTTTCTTTACATAGGAACTGGTAATGCTCTCTTCACTGGTGAAAGGAGACATAGAGTATGCACCGGGAAGATCAACAGCAAAAACTGACTGCTCACTCTTTGCATACATTTTCTTAATAGGGTGTTCTTTCTTATCTAAAGTCACTCCTGCCCAGTTACCTACTTTTTCACTGCGACCGGTTAAAGCATTATACATTGTGGTCTTGCCTGAATTCGGATTACCTGTCAAAGCAATTCTCATGGATTTCCTCCTTATTTCTTATCCTTAAAACATTATTCCTTGTAATTAAAATTTTATATTCCTAGTTAGCATTCACTAACCTTAGCTGAAAAAAAAAGCTCCTTGATCATTTTCTTACCATTTAGATTTGAATGGCTTCGGCTAACTGGTTGTCAATATTATAACGGGCATCCTTAATGGAAACCGTACAACCACCTTTGCGATGAGCAACAACTGTAATTGCTTCACCGATGTAGCATCCAAGAGAAAACAGAAACGCATTTAACTCTTCGTCATCAGTATTAATCTGGCGGATAGTGTATTCTCTACCTTCAATAGCACTTTTTAACGTCATAAATGGCCCCAAAAGTATTCTTTAGTATTTTCAACATATAAAAGGCATTCATTTAATAACAACCAGCTTATATGATAAAAAATAGTTAGACACTACTAACTGTAGAAATAGTATTCCATATTCTCGCATTTGTCAACAGCGCGAATCAAATCAAAAAATGCACCTGAAAATAAATACGTTGAATCAAAATAAATGTTCCTGAAAAATACCTCTCAGGAGGTTAGAAAATGGGGAACATTTCAATGAAAGCAAGCAAAGAAGTTATTTTAACCAAAAAGTCTTAAATGGATCCTACCAATACGAAAATTGCCAAAATAAAAAGTCCGCCAGAGGAAGAAAAGCAAAATATCATATCGAACATACCAAAATATTAGCTGTGGTATGGCAACTCTTAGATTATCCTTGTGCCAACAGGTTAAAGGGCTTCCTGAAAGATGCCTTGGATAATCTTATTACCCATAGTTACATCACTATTTCTAAATCACTATATCGAGACTTAATGTCCATTTCTTCAACAACTATCAATCGTTTGTTGAAGAATGTTTGAGTTACTTAACATCAAAACTAATAATGCGTTATAATCTATCTATATGATTTTTAATCGGGAGTCTGCCATGAATGATACAGTTGTCAATTCGAAAAAATTGGGCTATTTCCGAGTAGCAGGTGCTACTCCGGAAATAAAAGTTGCCGATGTTGATTTTAATTTAAAAGAACATCTGCAATTAATTAGATTGGCTGAGCAAGAGCAAATTGATTTGCTGGTTTTCCCCGATCTTTCTCTAACCGGAGTTACCTGCCAAGATTTGTTCAGACAAAATATTCTGCTGGAAAAGACTAAATCAGCTTTAGGAAAAATTAAAGTCGCTCTAGTTGAATCTAATGAATCTAATTTGAATATTATTATAACCATTCCGGAAAAACTAAACGGCAAGTTGGTTAAAGTTTTACATTTTTTGAATCGTAATACTACAATAAAAATTCTGGTGCCCGTTGAGAAATCTGCTAGTTTGAGTAAATATTTTGCTGCTCAAGACGAATTGATCACTGAACCGACTGGTGAATATTTTTTGATGAAATCAGAGAGTGTGCTCTTCTTGAAGAACAATATTTCTGACATAAATTTCAGTTTAGGGATTTATCAAAGCATTGCTGATTTATATAAAAATTACTCAAATAAAGCTTTTGCACCAAATATAAATGTTGTCATGTCGTCTGCTCCTGAGTTGATAGAAAATCAAACCGGAACTGAAAAATATCTCCGTGCTTTTGCGCAATTATCACAAACAGGATTGATTTATTTAAGTCCCGGCCATGGCGAATCCACGACTGACTATATATATTCCGGGCGAGGCTATATTTTTGAACAAGATAGCCTTCTGGCAGCAACGACTCTTTATGAACCGGATTTAATAATTGGTGATATTGATTTACAAATTGTGGCAAATTCAGATTTTTTAACAAGCCGAACTGTAAATCATTGTGATAAAACTCCAACCAATTTAACTTATACAAAATCTCCAACCTGCTTAACGGCCGATCCGATTATTTGTCTGGAACTAAATGCAACAACCAAGCCGGTTAGACCATTAACATCAAATCAAAACTCCAAGCCTGGTAAAAATGCTTTGCGTTACGGATCAACCGCCAAATTGGAAAAGAATACCGAGCTTTATCGTAAATTTTCCGAGAATCCGTTTTTACCTGAAGATAGTAAACTGCATAAAGCATATTTCGATTCGATTTTAAATATGGCAGCCCAAGGTCTGCGCAAAAGACTTGAACATATTAATAATCCACAGGTTATTTTGGGTCTGTCAGGCGGACTGGATAGCACGCTTGCATTATTAATTGCAGTCCGTACCCAAAAAATTCTCAAAAAAAGCAATCAAAATATTCTATGTGTCAGTATGCCGGGATTTGGTACAACTGACAGAACCTATAACAATACAAAAGATTTAGCAGATGTCTGTAATACGAGCTATTTAGAAATTCCGATTAACACTGCCGTAGAACAGCATTTCAAAGATATCAATCACGATCCTAATCTACATGATATTACTTTTGAAAATGCTCAAGCTCGAGAAAGAACTCAAATTTTGATGGATTTGGCAAACAAAAGAGGCGGTATTGTTCTGGGAACCGGCGATCTATCGGAATCCGCTCTGGGTTTTGTCACCTACGCCGGCGATCATATGTCCATGTACCATATAAATGGAGGAATTCCGAAAACCTTAATCCGTCATTTAATAGAGTACGAAGCGAAAAAATTTATGGCAGAAAATATCCATTTAAAACAAGAGCAACAAACAAAACAAGGTAAAAATTTTGCTAAAATTCTATTTGATATTTTGGCAACTCCGGTCAGTCCGGAACTTTTACCGCCTGAACAAGGCAAAATCGCTCAACAAACCGAGTATCTTATTGGACCATATGAATTACATGATTTATTCCTTTATTATTTCATGCGTTATCAATTTGCTCCACGCAAAATTCTTTTTATCACCGAACAAACTTTTGGTAACAAATATGATCGAGCTACTATCATCAAATGGCTTAAACTTTTTTATAAACGCTTCTTTGCAAATCAATTCAAACGTTCTGCTGCGCCGGACGGGCCGATTATCAGTCAAATTGCGCTATCTCCTCGACAAGGCTTTATCATGCCGAGCGATGCCGTCGTCAAATTATGGATCGAAGATTTAGAAAGACAGAATTAAAATGCCCGAATTGCCTGAAGTAGAAACAATACGCAGAACTCTGATTGAAAAGATTCAAAATCAAACTATCGAAGAAATCATTTGCTATCACCCGGATGTACTTGTTAATCCCGATGATATCTCTTTAAAAAATTGGTTAATCAAAGACATCAGGCGACGCGGAAAATATCTGTTGTTTGACTTAGAGAAAGCAAAACTTAATATTTCCGAAAATAATAGTTCTGAAAATAATCTGAATCATGTAGCCAAAGATTCCTGTGTTATGATGGTTCACTTAAGAATGACCGGAAAGCTGTTATTAGAAGAAAACATTGTTGAGCCGGCAAAACATACTCATGTGCGTTTTGTTTTAAGTAATGGCGGAAGCCTTGATTTCAATGATACTAGACGCTTTGGTAGAATAACCTTATTTGCACCCGGTCACGAATTTAATGATCATGGATTTGCAACGCTCGGACCTGAACCTTTAGGTTATGATTTCACTGCCGATCATTTGATAAATACTTGTAAAAGATACAGTAAAAGTACGATCAAAGGAGTTTTGTTAAATCAGCAAGCGATTGCCGGGATCGGCAATATTTATGCCGATGAGAGTCTATTTCGTGCAGGAATTATGCCCGGGCGTAAAGCCGGAGACATTCCAAAAACTAAAATTAAACTCCTCCATCAAAAAATCCGCGAAGTGATTGCGGAAGCAATCGGATATCGCGGAACTTCATTTCGTGATTATGTTGATGGATTAGGCAATAAAGGCTTTTTCCAATTGCAACTTGCCGTTTACCAAAAAGACGGTGAACCTTGTCCTAATTGCGGTACTACAATCGAAAGAATCAAAGTTGCCGGACGCAGTACTCATTTTTGCCCTCAATGTCAAAAATGATTACTGTTAATTTCAGTAAATAATTAGATGTTTTGATAAACTACTAATTCTGCAAAAAGCTCATTAATTTTGCTTGATTATTAGTTTCGGTAAGGTGCAATTTCGATCCAATATCCGTCAGGATCTTCAATGAAATATACACCCATACCTTCGTTTTCAAAAACGACTACTCCTTGTTCTCTGTGAAAAGCTAAAGCTTTTTCATATTCAGTTGTTCTGAAACAGAGATGAATTTCATTGTCATCTAAATCATATGGCTCCTTACGATCACGCAACCAGGTTATTTCCAACTCAAAAAAATCATTCGAATCAGTATAATAAACCAGAATATAACTTCCATCTTCTGCTTCTTTTCTCCGGACTTCTTTTAATCCGAGATTTTCACGATAAAATTTATCCGATTTTTCTAAATCCATTGTATTAATATTCATGTGTACCATTTTGAAATCTAAGTCCATAAGATTACCTCCTGTTTTATCAATTTTCCATTCTCTTTGATCATTTTCAATATTTTAAGCGTTTCTAATTTATTTTAATAGTATTAATTGATTCTGATTAAATGATTTAGATTAGATTATATTAAAACATATGTTAGAATATAGTTTAAAATTAACCTGAAAACTCTGAAAATCAGAAAGTTTGCTAAATGAAAAACAACACTAACCAGAAAAAGAAAAAAAGTAATAAAAGTAATAATAGTATAAACATCTTTATGAAATCTTTTAAATCAAGAGTTGATAAAAGAGCCTATGCAATTAAAATACCCGGAATGATCAGACTGGGATTTGTTCTCTTATTTATTGTTGCAATTATTTTGATTAATGTCTTAATTGCCAGGTATCTTAATAAATCAGCCTTCTGGATTTATTCGGGACTCCAGTTCATTAGTTTAATTTTTGTGATTTTTGTAATTCATCAAGACCGTAATTCTTCATATGTCGTTGCTTGGGCGATTTTGATTTTAGCGATTCCTGTTGTCGGCTTAAGTATTTATTTGTTATGGGGTAGGCGTTCCAGGTTTAAAAAAGAAAGACTTAAATTTAATAAAATTGAAAATCGTATTAACCAACTTATTAAGCCTAAGCCTTTATTATTGGATAGTTTAATAGCCGAATATCCTGAAAGTAAGCTATTTGCTAATTTTTTATATAATTCAGGATTTCCTGTTTACCAAAATACAGTTTGTAAATACTTTCCTTTAGGCGAAGAAAAATTTGTTCAAATGTTTGAAGATTTGCGCAAGGCAAAAGATTTTATTTTTATGGAATATTTTATTTTGGCAGATGGAGTAATTTGGCAGGAAGTGGAAGATATTTTAATACAAAAAGCGCATGAAGGCGTCGATGTCCGCTTATTATTCGATGATTTTGGGAGCATTATTAAAGCACCCAATGACGTTATCAAAAAACTCCGCTCACATGGAGTAAAAGTTTATAATTTTAATCCGGTTTTACGTTATGCTTCAAAACTTTATATCAATTATCGTAATCATCAAAAATGCTGCATCATTGATGGAAATCTTGCTTATACAGGTGGTACCAACTTGGCCGATGAATATGCAAATTTATATCCCCGTTTCGGACATTGGAGAGACTCGGCAATTCGTCTTAAAGGCGATGCTGTACGAGGCTTGACTACGATGTTTCTCATAATGTGGGAATCTGAAAGCAATACACAAGAAGAAGACTATGAGAAATATATGCCTCGTGCGAACATATATCAAGATGCTACAGGTTATTTTATCCCCTATTGGGACGGTCCGCTAAATAATCCGAATAATCCGGCGGAAGATATTTATCGTTCAATGATCAATAATGCAAAAGAATATCTTTATATTTGTACACCATATTTTATTGTTGATAATTCCATGATTTCTGATATTTGTCGGGCGGCAAAATCAGGTGTTGATGTCAGGTTAATCACACCAGGAATTCCGGATAAATGGTACGCACACGTTGTAACACAATCGAATTATGCCAAGTTAATGGAATCAGATGTAAAAATCTTTAAATATAGTCCGGGTTTCATCCATGGCAAAACTGTAATCGCCGATGATTTTCATGCAATCACCGGGTGTGTAAATTTTGATTTTCGCAGTTTTCATTTGCATTTTGAAAACTCTGTTTACATTTGCGGTGATCCTGTGCTTAAAGATATTTATAATGACTTTCTTGATATTTTTGGGGATTGCGAACTAATGGATTTGGAAACTTGGCAACAACGTCCTCTGCGACAAAAAGCTATCGAATCTTTTATGCGTATATTCTCTACTCTGCTCTAACTTTAGCTGAAAGGATCTTTTTATTTTGACAGATCAAACAATTCGAACTAATAAACCAATTTTCAATACGCCTTTTGGACTGATTATTTATCTCTCGGGAAAAGAAAAATTAAATAAAAAAGATCGTTTTTTAAGTTTCTTAAATTTGGAAGAAATACCTTTTTATCTGATCAAGGTTGAAGATTTTCCACTAACAATTTCTCACATTTTAAATAGCTTACAGGCAAGAAGGATTGAGCAAAGTTCTTTATTGGAAGATTATCAAAACAGAAACCCAAAAATAGATAATGTTTTATTCTTTTCCGGTTTTTCACGTGAGCAAGTCGAAGATTTTTTAGAAAAAATTCGAGATGACAAATATCCAAGATTTCCTCTAAAAGCAGTTGCTACAAAAAATAATTATAACTTTACCTTTTACAAATTAATTGACGAACTCACTCAAGACAGAGTCGTTATCTCTCATGTTATTAATTTAAGGAAACGAGTCAAAGCTCTGGCTAAATATTTGGCCGATAATAATACTCTCAAATCTCAACAAAAAATATCATTACAAAAAGATATTGATCAAGCTGAGAGTTTATTAAAAGATGTCGAAACAAATTTTGACTTAGAGTTATTCCGATCCCAGATCCGGAAATTCAACCATCTTTTAGCAAAATTAAAGCATGGACATCAAGCAGAAAAACCTCAACTAGACGAAACCAATTAAGTATGACTAAGATTTATCTATTAAATATTTTTATAATATTATTAAAAACTATATTGATAAAACTTTAATAGTTGTTAACATTGTTTATAGACTTATTAACATTTTTAGTGTGGTTTTCGCTTGTATTTATTTGGTTATTATCAAGTTGTTAACACTATTAACATTTTATACAAACATTTATAATGTTGAAAAAATGATTTTTAGTGCCTTTTTTCTGTGTTTTTATAACTTTTACCTGAAGTTTTTTTCTGATAATATAATTTAACAACTAAGAAAAGAGGGAGAGTATATGCAAGAACAAAATGCTCATATTATTTGGCAAAATGTATGTCAAAATTATCTAGAAAAAGAAGTTCCGACTCTCACATACACAACTTGGTTGAAACCCATCATTCCCCTGCTATATAATGACGATACTTTTGTTTTATCTGTGCCGAATGAAATTTCACGTGATTTTGTAGTTCAATATAAAGATATGATTAGTACCGCTTTGAAACTTACAACACAAAAGACTTTTGATGTAAAGGTCGAAATTAATGCTCAAGAGAATTTACAAAATCTAAAACAAAATATTTTAACTAAAGAGGATGAAGGGGCATCGTACATTTCAAATGATATATTAAATCCTGCTTACACATTTGAGTCATTTGTTGTAGGTTCAGGGAACCGCTTTGCTCATGCAGCTTGTGTTGCAGTCGCTTCTTTACAAAATAGCAATAACTATAATCCATTATTCCTCTACGGTGGTTCTGGTCTTGGTAAAACTCATTTAATGCACGCAATAGGAAATTATGTTCAAGATAATTTTCCTGATAAAAGTGTAATTTATGTAAATTCTGAAAATTTTATTAATGAATTTATTGAAGCAATCAGGCTTAAAGAATTCGAGCCTTTCCGTAATAAATATCGAATGACAGATTTGTTGTTAATTGATGATGTCCAATTTTTAGAAAATAAAGAAAGAATGCAGGAGGAATTTTTCCATACATTTAATGCTTTGTATGAAGCAGGAAAAAATATCGTAATGACTTGTGATAAGCCACCGCAATCATTAATTACTCTCGAGGAAAGATTAAAAACCCGTTTCTCCAGTGGTATTACAATAGATATTAATCCACCTGATTATGAAACAAGGATTGCTATCTTACTTCAATTAGCACAGACTCATCGAGTCGAGTGGCCAGACGAAGTTTTTGATTATATTGCAACGAATATTTCTTCTAATATTCGTGAACTTGAAGGTGCATTTAAAACTATTTATGCTTATTCAATGTTAGGTGGCGGAATAAATCTTGCTTCAACTAAAAATGCTCTGAAAGATCAAATTGATCCCCGTTCGATTAAAAGCTTAAGCTCCGAATTAATTATGAATGTGACAGCTAATTATTTTAATGTAACTGTTGATGATTTAAAATCAAAAAAACGTAGTCAAGAAATTGTTCAACCACGTCAAATTTCTATGTATCTATGTCGCAATTTACTTAATATGACATATAAAGATATTGGTAATGATTTCGGTAATAAAAATCATGCAACAGTAATGCATGCTTGTGATCGGATTAAAGAAGAATTAAATAATAATTTAGAATTAGAAAATTTAATTAAAGAAATTAATTTACGTCTTTCTCCTATTTAATTTTTTGTTTTTTATTAACAAATTTATTATCAATTGTGTAAAACTAAATACTAAATAATATGGAAAAAGTATTAATAAAAATTGGAATGTTGATTATGTTAAAAATATAGAAGTTATTAATGAACAGTTCACAGTATTTTTTACATTAAAAAATACTAATATACCAAAGCTCGATATTGGTTATTAACAAAATTAACAGTGTATAATAAGAGGATGAATACTAGTTAAGTAATATAGTATAATATTATTGTTAAGAAAAATTACTAATAAAAAACTATTATAAATTGTTTATCAGAAAGGAAAGTATATGAAACTTATCTGCTCAAAAAATTTATTAAATGACGCAATTTCCATGGCACAAAAAGCAATTGCTACTCGCTCTACTCTGCCAATTCTTGACGGTTTATTATTTGAAGCAGAGGGTGATACTTTAATAATTACCGGATATGATTTAGAAACAGGAATTGAATGTAAAATAGATACAGATGTAATAAGTCCCGGAAAAGTAGTATTAAATGCAAAAATGATCGGTGATATTGTACGTAAATTGCCAGAAGAAATCATAAATATCGAAGTAGAAACGAATTTTATTATTAAAATTACTAGCGGAAAAGCACAGTTTAAAATAAAAGGAATTGAAGCAGCAGATTACCCTAAAATACCAATTGTTGAAGAAGCAGAAAAAATGCAAGTTTCCCAACGTGTATTAAAAGATATGATAAATCAAACAATTTTTGCTGCTAGCTCAGATGAAAACAGACCAATTTTAAATGGAATAAAAGTTGTTGCAGATAATAACAAGCTTGAATTAATTGCGATAGACGGTTTCCGTTTAGCAATTAGACGTGAAAAGTTTAAAGAAGAATTGCCGGCGATGTCTTTTATTGTTCCTGCTAAAGCGATGCAAGAAGTTTCAGGAATTCTTGATCCGACCGACAATCCGGTTAAAATTTATCCTTCCCATAATCATATTTTATTTGATACTGGTTCAGTGAAGCTTGTTTCAAGATTATTGCAGGGTGAATATATGGATTATAATAAAGTCGTTCCAAGCGAAGTGATGAGTCAAGTTAAGTTAAAAACAAAAGATATGTTAAGTGCGATTGACCGAGCTTCATTGGTAATTAATGTTGAACAAAGGCGTTTCCCAGTGACAGTTGAAAATTCGGATAAAGAAACTCTAGTTATTTCATCGCAAACAGATTTAGGTGAAGTTCATGAAGAAATTCCGATTAACTTAGAGGGCGAAAATATTGATGCAGATTACAACCCGAAATATTTTTTGGATGCTTTGCGCAATATTCCAGTCGAAATGATATATCTCGAATTTTCCGGAACATTTGGACCTTGTTTAATTAAACCTTTAGAAGGGGAACAATTCCTTTATTTAGTACTTCCCTTACGCAGATAATATTATTAATTTAGTTTCTAAAATTTTAAAAGCGAATATTTGTATCAATATCAAATAAAATTTATTTAAATAAATATATTGATTTTAAATTTATTAAGTTAAAAAAGATATTTTTATCATAGATGAAAGTTAAACGAATTAAATTAAAAAACTTTCGTAATTATACGGAACAAACTATTGAAATTGCTTCAGGAACAAATGTATTTGTCGGCCAAAATGCTCAAGGCAAAACAAATATTCTTGAAGCAATTTATATGTGTACTTGTGCCCGCTCCCATCGTACAGGAAAAGATGATGATTTAATAAAAGACGGTGCGGATTTTTATCAGGTAGAAATTCAATTTGAATCAGATAAATTAGTTTTTGAGAACAAATCGATTACAAATGATGAATTCTTAAATATAGAAGGATCGCAATTTAACAGTAAATTTACTATTGTTAATAAAAAATTAAATGACGAAAAAAGCACTGAAAATAATTTAGAACAAAGGTTATATAAACAAAAGTCATTAGTTGAAGAAATTAAAATTGAATATAAAAAACAGCCAACTATTGAAAGGAATATTTATTATTGTGGTTTGAAGCAAGAAAAAATCAGTGATTTGATTGGTCTTTTTCATGCAGTTATTTTTGCACCGGAAGATGTAATGTTAATTAAAGAAGGTCCTGCAGGAAGAAGACGTTTTTTAGATTTACTGATATCGCAGATAAAACCATTATATTTTAAAAATTTGCAGCTTTATCAACAGTATCTTAAACAAAGAAATAATTTATTAAAAATACTAAGAGATATGCAATTTGATCAAAGAATGAATAGTACGACTTATGATCCCGAAATTTATAGATTTAATTTACTACAATTAACAATTTGGACGGAACATTTAGCTAAAATATCAGCACAAATTATCAACACCAGGCAAAAATATATTTTACAAATTGAGGAATTTGCAATAAAAGCTTTAGAAAAAATTTCTAATGGAAAAGAAAAGCTAAAAATCAATTATAAAACTGTTTCCGGAATAAACCCAAAACTTGATTCAAATCAAATTTATGAAAGCTTAATGTATCGATTTGAACGTCAACAAGAAGATGATATTCAACGAGGGAGTACAGGAAGCGGCTCACATCGAGATGATCTGGAGTTACTTGTTGATAATAACTTACTTAAAGAACGCGGTTCACAAGGACAACAAAGGTCTGCAGTACTAGCCTTAAAATTGGCTGAATTGCAAATTATCGAGAATGAAACAAATCAAAAGCCGGTTCTTCTCTTGGACGATGTAATGTCTGAATTAGATGATCAAAGAAGAACTCATTTGCTTTCTGCATTTGAAGATAATCAAGTCTTTATTACTTGTACTGACTTAGGACAAATTTATCCGGAATATAAAGGAAAACTATCAGATAAAGAAGAATTGCTCAATGAAAAGATATTGTCAGATAATTTAAGTCAGCATAATAATGAAGTTTCTGAAGTAGATTTGACAGATACATCAGATAAACAGAATTTATCAGATTTTGATGATATTGAAAACGAATTAGAAAACAATATTGAAAATAACTTAAACCACTCATATATCAACTTTTTCAAGATTCACGAAGGTACCGTTAAACGTCAATATTTGTTATAATATAACTCATAAAGATTTGTATGATAATTAGCCAGAGACAAACAAAAATAAGAAGGAATCTTAATAATTATCTAGTTGAGTGATTTTTGGTAATTATCGAGCGGAGGCCGAATTGTATATTCATATTGGAGGCGATTATACTCTTTCTGATAAATGGATTGTGGGAATTTTTGATATAGATCAAACTACGACTTACGGAACAGATACTAATAATTTTTTGAGAAAACGAGAGCAACTAGGCAAGTTAGAGATTGTATCACCTGATTTACCGAGATCTTTTATAGTAACTTTTGATAGAGTCTATCTCTCACCTATTTCTGCAAAGACTATATTTGCACGCTCCCGCCAAAAACAAACATAAGTTCTTTTTAATAAGATATTAATATCAGATGATATGTAAATCTTTTTATATAGAACATAATTAGTTAACTAACGAATAAGCTGGATGACTAATGGATAAATATATTAATTATACAAAAATCATAAATTATTTTATATATAAAAACACTATTAATGAAGAGATATTTTAAAAAAAAGAAAGGTCTAAAGGTTTTAATAATCAATGGTTAAACATAAAATCTTTTTTGCCAACAATGAATCTAATGGTCGTGTTAACCCGGATAGGACTTTTTCGGAATTGTTAAATCGTGCGGAAGCAGATGCCGATAGCAATTCTGCTGAAGAGAATTTAGCGAATATAGATGCGACAGATGATTTCGATGAACATTCCGATGAGTTAAAAAATTTAGCGGATAATCCCAAAGCCCTCTTAGATGATTTTCAAGAAGATAAAAAAGAAAAGAAGAAAATCAATAATTATGATACAAAAAACACATCAAATTATGATGATGAAGATATCCAAGTTTTAGAAGGTTTAGAGGCTGTACGAAAACGTCCAGGCATGTATATTGGAGATACAACTCCTCGTGGTTTGCACCACTTGATTTATGAAATTGTAGCAAATTCTGTTGATGAAGCCCTAGCAGGACGTTGTGATGAAATATATATAACAGTTTATCCTGATGAATCAATTCGCGTTGAAGATAATGGAATTGGCATTCCGGTTGGGATTCAACCGCAAACAGGAATACCTACGGTAGAGGTTGTCCATACTATTCTTCATGCAGGAGGAAAATTTGGTGGCGGTGCTTACAATGTATCTGGTGGCTTACACGGTGTTGGAGCTGCTGTTGTTAATGCACTTTCTTCATGGATGGAAGTAGCTGTTCATCGTGATCAAAAAATTCATACGATTTATTTTGAAAAAGGTGAAACAATTTCTGAATTAAAAGTTACCGGTACCACAGATAAACATGGAACAATAACTCATTTTAAGCCGGATCCTGAAATATTTCCGATTGATAAAGTTGATTTTGATTTGATGATTAATCGCTATCGAGAGATGGCCTTTCTCAATAATCAAGTGAAATTTATCCTGCGTGATGAAAGACAAACACCGGCTAGAGAGTTAACCTTCCATTATGAAGGCGGTATAATTTCTTTTGTTGATTATTTAAATCAACATAAAACAACTTTGATTGATGATCCAATCTATTTTTCAGTAGAAAAAGAAGATATTTTCGTTGAAGTTGTAATTCAATATAATGATACATATGTGGAAAATGTATATTCATATTGTAATAATATAGCCACACTTGAAGGAGGAACTCATCTCACCGGCTTCCGCTCAGCTTTAACAAAAACAATTAATGATTATGCTCGAAAATATAATTACTTGAAAGAATCCGATGAAAATTTAACAGGCGAAGATACCAGAGAAGGCATTAGTGCAATTATTTCTATAAAAATGAGTGAACCACAATTTGAAGGACAGACTAAAACAAAATTAGGTAACGCAGAAGTAAGAACAGTAGTTGAAAGTGCTGTGAATGAACAATTAGCGATCTATTTAGAGGAAAATCCGTCTGTAGGAAAAAGGATAATTGATAAATGTATTTCGGCATCAAGAGCCAGAGAGGCTGCGCGTAAAGCTAGGGAATTAACTAGAAGAAAAACGGTTTTAGAATCAAACGCATTACCCGGTAAACTGGCAGATTGCCAAGAAAAAGATCCGACATTTTGTGAATTGTTTATAGTTGAAGGAGATTCAGCCGGAGGATCTGCAAAACAAGGACGCGAAAGAAAATATCAAGCTATATTGGCACTTTGGGGTAAAATGTTAAATGTTGAGAAAGCGACAATTGATCGAGTTTATGATAATGAGAAACTCTTACCGATTGTTTTGGCGATAGGGGCCGGAATTGGCGCAGATTTTGATATTACAAAAATTAGATACAATAAAATTATTATTATGGCAGATGCTGATGTTGACGGTTCACACATCAGAACTTTATTATTAACTTTCTTTTATCGTTTTATGAGACCTCTGGTAGAAGGTGGACATGTATATCTTGCAAGTGCTCCCCTTTATCGTGTTTTCCACGGTCAAGAAGAAGAGTACGCTTATGACGAAGAATCAGTTGAAAGAATCAAAAATGAAAGAGGTTGGGAAAACCCGAGAATACAACGCTTTAAAGGTTTAGGCGAAATGCAAGCAGAACAACTTTGGGAAACTACTATGAATCCTGAAACAAGACACTTAATCCAAATAACGGTTGGTGAAGCTAGAGAAGCCGACAAGACATTTTCATTATTAATGGGAGATCAAGTTGAACCACGTAGAGAATTTATTAAAGAAAATGCCAGATATGCAAATTTAGACCAATAATCATAAATAATGATCATCTATTAAATCAAAGACTGATACTTCATTTAATGCAAGTCATTAATAACTAATTAATAATCAATTTGCCACTCCAAAAACACTCTTGGGGTGGCTTTTGTTTCACGTGAAACATTCTGTGTAAATAATGGTTTTATAAACATCATAAACAATATTTACTGAAAAGCATGATAATTATTTCTCAAAAGCGAGTTAAACTATATTTTTGTACTTTGTTTTTGAATGATAATTTTGTTTTTACGCAATTGATCTTTGAACAAGTATTAGAGAATTGTAATTAAATAGTAGTTTAGATTTTCAAAAAATTACTAGTTTTTGTTAGTAATTTTAAAGATAATAGAAATAAATTCTGTTAAAATTAAATATATTGATTAGAATAAACAAAAGATTTTATTTAAATCAATAATTAATTCTTAGGAGTATTTTATGATCGTTTCAATAGTAAATCAAAAAGGTGGTGTTGGCAAAACAACGACAGCTGTGAATCTTGCTGATAATCTGGCTAGAATTAAACAGAAAACACTACTAATTGATCTTGATCCCCAAGGAAATACGACCTCAAGTTTTGGTATTGATAAAAAAACGCAAGAAACAACGATTTATGATACTATTATCAACCAAAAACCAATCGAGGAAATAGTGTTAAAAAATGTTAGAAAGAATTTAGATGTAATACCTTCAAATATTGATTTAGCAGGTGCTGAAGTTGAATTAGTTTCAATTGTTTCACGTGAAACAATTCTTAAACAAGCTTTGGAATCAATAAAGCAAGAGTATGAAATAATTATTATTGATTGTCCTCCCTCTTTAGGATTGTTAACAGTAAATGCTCTAACTGCATCAGATTCTTTAATAATACCAATTCAAGCCGAATATTATGCATTAGAAGGGTTGAGTCAACTAATTGATACTATTGGAATGATTCATGATAATTTGAATCCCGAATTATTTGTGTTAGGTGTTTTAGTCACGATGTTTGATACTAGAACCCAATTATCACACCAAGTAGCAAATGAAATAAATAATTTCTTCAGTGATTTAGTTTTTGATACTGTAATACCACGAAATGTCAGATTGAGTGAGGCTCCTAGTTTTGGCTTACCGATCCAAGAACATGATAAATGGTCTAAAGGAGCTAGAAGTTATAGAGCACTAGCTAAAGAAGTAGTTAAAAGAGTTAAAAATAAACCCCGCAATTTATTCAAATGACAGCGAAAAGAATTTGAAAAATTATTAAAAAGCACGTTATATATCTTTGTTTTATTTAACATTAGAATCAAGACGGATATAGGAGAGAATTAATGTCAGCAAAAAATAAAAAACAAACAGGACTTGGTAAAGGGTTAGGAGCTTTGTTGGGTCAGACCGAAAAACAGTTTCAACAATCTTCAAAAAGTGTGGAAAAAATAATTGAATTAGATATAGAGGAGATTAGTCCTAATAAAGATCAACCAAGACATGAGTTTGATCAAGAAAAACTTAAAGAGCTTGCTCAATCAATTAAACAACATGGAATTCTTCAACCAATAATTGTTACCTTTAAAGAAAATCCGGATCATTATAGAATCATTGCTGGTGAAAGACGTTGGCGAGCTGCCAGAATTGCTGGTTTAAAAACCATACCGGCGATAATTAGAGATGTAGAAGATCATCTAATTATTCAACATTCGATTATTGAAAATATTCAAAGAGAAAACTTAAATCCAGTAGAAGAAGCAAATGCGTTTTATGATTTAATGAGTCAATATAATATGACACAGGAGGAATTAGCGAAAACTTTAGGCAAAAGCAGATCAGCTGTAGCTAATACTCTTCGTTTAAAAAATTTGCCAGAAGAGATTCTAAAAGAATTGGCTTCCGCAAATATTTCAGCAGGACATGCCAGATGTTTATTGTCTCTTCCTGAGGTTGAAGATCAAATTAACACATGTAAATTAATAGTTGCAAAGGATTTGAGTGTTAGAGAAACAGAAGCTTATATAAAAAAATTTAATGAACCTGTTATTAGGTCTAAACCCAAAAAGAGAGTAGACATTGAATATCAATTGAGTATCAAAAAAATTGAAACGGATCTTTCGAAATTGTTAGGAACCAGAGTAAAGCTAAAAGACAATTCAGGTAAGGGACAAATAATAATTCCGTATAATAATAATGATGAACTGAGTAGACTTATGAATATTTTATCTGCAGAATAATATAAAAAACATATTAATATTTTCAAATTATTATTTATGTTAATCTCAAAATGATTCTATAAGTAAAAAACAATAAAAAACATTTGTTCTTTTTCAAACCGTTTTTCTGTTTTGTTGTAGTAGATAATACTTTATAAAATATATTAAAAACCAATAAAGTAGTCTAAAAAAGCAAATTGCCTCAATGGGTTGGAGTTGTAACTCTCTTAAAAATTAATATTGTAGATCCGGAAATTATTGTAAGTTATTGTAAATAAATGGAGATACAAAAATACTTGTTGAATAGGTTATGTTAGAATAAAGATTTTTAAGTATTAATTTTTATATAAGAACTAAAAAAGCAATAGTGTGAGTTAATTACTGACAATATTGCTTTTGTATTTTAGTATACTTACCAATTAGTTACAGTTCGTACTTGAATTTTTGCAGATATTATATTTTAATAAAATTCTCTTATTTGATTACGATTAAGTTCATGTGGTAATTTTTTTGAATTTGCGTAACCAATGGCAATTGCGATGCAGAAACGTTCATCTTCTTCCATATCTAAACGATTTTTTAGATTGTTTGGATTGTTTTCAGCGAAAGCAGGTGCAGCCATACCGATAATACATGAAGCAAGTCCGAGAGATTCTGAAGCCAAACAAAGACTTTGTGCAACAATGCCTGCATTCAAATCTGAATAAATAGTTTTAGGTGAACTTAAGACAAAAATAGTTGGTGCATTATAAAAAATATTGTCTGCATTTCTCTCTTGCATTCTCTTTTTTGCTTTTGCATCCATTAAACGAAAACATTCTTGAGAAATATCATGAATTAGATTTATGTCTTGAATCACATTTATCTTTAAATCTTGCAAATTAATTGCAGTGGGCGAAGCCAATGTGGCATTAACTAAAGAGTCTAAGTCTTCATTTTTGATTTGTGTTCTTTTGAAATCACGACAACTACTTCTTTTTTTTATAGCAGATAAAACGTCCATTAAAATACCTCCATAATTTACTTCGTTATTATTATATCATCTAATAGGTTTCATCTAACAAATGATTTTTTATATTAACTATAATAATTTATTAAAGAATTAATAGAATTAGTAAAGAATAAAGTTTGGGGAAGACAGCATACTAAAAACTAATAGAGTGTTCAAAAAGTATATAAAGATTAGAGTTACTAATTCAGCAAAACATGTAATAACAACATGATGCATTTTATAATCAATAATTATATTGAAATAATCGGTTTTTTAAAATTTACGCTAAAAGAATAAGTAGTGGAATGTAGGCTAAAATGAAATTTAATTGCAGTTTTAATTGCAATTAATAAGAAATACATGTCTATTAAATATTAAATAATCTAAAAGAATAATCATGTATAATAAGCATTATCTTATAAAATACTAATTTTTTATTAAGACAGGAGAAAAACATGGTTGAGTCGACTATTTATGTGAGAAACAAGACAGGCCTACACTTAAGACCGGCAACAGAGCTTTCACAATTATGTGCCAGAATGAATTCAGAGATTAAAATTGTTTTTGGAGACAAACACATAAACCCGAAAAGTGTATTAATGCTATTAGGTGCAGGAATCAAACAAGGATCAAAAATTTTGATTCGAGTTGAAGGACCAAATGAGGATGAAGATTTAAAGACAATCGAAGATGCGATTAATGGTGGTTTCGATGAGGAAATGATTCCTGTAGATGAAATTGTTGATGAATAAAGAAATTAAAATTCCTTGGTATAAAAAAGGGGATATCGATGCCGGACTAGGTACATTTTTTGATAGTTTTGGCAAAATTATTATTGCTATCCCGATCTTAATCGGTGTCTTACATATGCCAGAACAGCTGGTTTTTGGTAAGGTTGTGGCAGCAACCGGTTTTACGGTGTTCATCTTTTCTTTATTTAATACACTACTTGCCAGGGATCTAGGCAAAAAAACACAGAATAGAGATATAACAGCTCTGTTCGGCGGCATTTCGGGAACGACATTCTTCGTTTGGTTAAATGCCATTATGTTGCCGACATATTTTGTCAGTCAAGATCCAATATTTGCTTGGTCAGTAACGATTGGAGTTTCACTAATTTACTCAGCTTTGCAACTGATTTTATCATTTGTTTTCAGTCTTATTTTTAAATTTATTCCCCGAGAAGCATTAATGGGTGCTACAGTTGGCGGTGCTTTGACGTGGATGATTCTTTCCCCACTGGGAGAAGCTTTTACAACTCCTTGGGTGATAATTCCTACATTATTTATATTGTTTGCTTTTTATTTCGGAGAAATTAAACCTAAATTCGGTTCGCCTGCTTTAATAGCGATCGGGGTCGGTACAATTATTGCTTGGGCAAGCGGGGTAATGCAAGTTAACAATCTGAGGGAATCTTTTGCAAACTTGAATTTCTATTTACCAAGTTTTCAATTTGGTCTTCTAACAAATAAATCATTGCAAGCTGCATTAAATTATTTACCATTAATTATAGCGTATTTACTTGCCGAATTAACTGCTGATATGCAGGCATTTGCTCAAGCTGAAGAAAGTAAAGAGATATATCCGGTACGTACAGCCTTGATAGGTCTTTCTTTGAGTAATTTATTGGGTTCATTATTAGGCAGTCCGTTTCTTTTAAATTATTATTGGGGACATCCTGCCTGGAAAAAAGCTGAAGCCGGAGCAAGTTATTCGTTATTTTCCGGCATTGTGCATCTGATTTTATGTTTGACCGGATTAGTTGCTGTCGTCACTTCACTAATTCCTGTCAGCGCTTCATTAGTTATGCTTGTCTACATTGGAATAGTATCCGGTGCAGGAGCGTTTGCAGCCGGACGCAAACGTTATTACGGTGCGATGATGTTTGGTGTTGCGATTCCGCTTTTTGAATTAGTTAATAATAAAGTATTTTCAGTTATAAACGTGTTAGACAACTTCACCCTAAACAATTCAGGTTTAATCAGCGAGCAAAACACTGATAGTTTAGCGAATATAGGTGATGGCTCAACAACAATTATTGCAACAAAATTAGCAGAAGCAGGTTATGCGGGAGGTTTTATTACACTTGCTCAAGGTGCAATGACTATTGCAATTTTATATGCATCAATTCTATATCTGATCATCGATCATAAATGGCTCAAAACATCTGTTTTCTTTTTAGTTGCAACAATATTCTCGTTTTTCGGTTTAATCCATGCGAAAGAACTTACAATTAATGCAAATCCTGCCCTTAGCTTAACTTATTTCGGTTTAGCAATCACATTCTTGATAATTTGGTTGATATCTAAAAATAAAAGAAACAGAAATAAAATTTAATAATTTAAATAATAAGAATATAAAACAGCAGATAAACAAGCAAAAACAAGTAAATGGAAAAGCAGCACAAATCGAAATATTGGCGGAAGAAATTAAATTGTTCAATTATATTTTCTAGAATCGATGCGTAAGTTCTGAAAAACTAATACTATTGATATGAGCGTCGTCCTCAATTCCTTGCTTTTGGATGAAAAAATTGAGAAGATGCCATCGGATTTGATATACTCTTTAAAGATATGTCAGAACGAATGCTACTTGTATAAAACAAAACTAAAATTGAAGATCCGGTATATATATTCATGTTGACTGTTTAAGTGAAATGATGAAGTTAAGTTTGAAAATAGTTTAAAAAAGATTTTTTGGAGGCAAAGAATGTTGAATTTTGCAATAATAGGAGCAGGTGCAATAGCTCATAAAATGTCTGCCACAATAGTAGAAATGGATAAGGTAAACGCATATGCTATAGCTTCTAGGAATTTAAGCAAAGCAGAAAAATTTGTCGAACAATACGGTTTTTCGAAAGCTTATGGCAGTTATGAAGAAATGCTCGCGGATACCGAGATAGATCTCGTATACATTGCAACGCCACATTCTCATCATTTTAGGCATGCGAAAGCAGCTTTAAATGCCGGGAAAAATGTATTATGCGAAAAATCGTTTACTGTTAATGCTCAGCAAGCCAAAGATCTGATAACTCTAGCTCGAGAAAAAAATCTCTTGCTAACGGAAGCAATTTGGACGCGATACATGCCTTCACGAAAAATGATTGATGATATTATTGATTCCGGAATCATAGGCGAAATCAAGAATGTTTGTGCGAATATTGGCTATGAGCTCTCAGATGTTGTGAGACTACATGATCCAAAACTAGCCGGAGGAGCATTGTTAGACTTAGGAGTTTATTTGATAAACTTCGCTCGTATGGTTTTAGGAGATGAGATTGAATCAATTGATACGTCGGTTATTTTTGAAAGAGGAGTCGATATTTCAGAATCAATCACTATTAAGTACAAAGGTAATAAATTAGCAGTTATGCAATGTGGTGCCAATTCAGTTCATAGTCGTATGGGTGTGATTATGGGAACAAAAGGATTCATTGAGGTAATTAACATTAATAATCCTGAAGTAATCAAAGTATATAATTCAGAGTATAAATTAATTAGTGAACAGACAGTACCAACTCAAATATCCGGTTATGAATATCAGGTTGAAGCTTGTATTAAAGCAATAGAAAACGGTAACATAGAATGTTCTGAAATGCCACATGCTGAAACAATAAAAGTAATGGAAATCATGGACGACATTCGCAAATCTTGGGACTATGAAATTCCATTGTTGGATTAGCCAATTTATAAAAAAGAATATAAAAAAAACAATTGTTAAGCTAATGTAATTCCTAAACAGTTCTACAAATCTCAAGAATTAACAATTTAAATTTGATTTTACAATTTTTTCCATAATTCGATTGACGTATGCTTGAGAAACGATACCATATCAAAAATTAAATTCCTTGTTTGATCCTAAGGTAATTAATTGCCTTAGGATCTTTCTGCTATCCATCCTTTTTAATAATTTGGTTGATACCTCAAAACATACGATTTTGGTTTGATTAAAGAATTAATTGAATTAAATTTCCACTAATTCATAATTCCTTTCGCCCAGACCGATTGCCTCAGCATGACTCAGGCAGGATTGCCATTCAGTATCAGGAAACAGATTGGTAAAATGATCATTGTGCAGATTTTCTTTTTCACCTAATAAGCTGTTTTTAACTGCAGGAGCAGCATTTACCAAGTCTGCACAGGCCTGATCCAAAGATACCGGATCAAAAGAAGCCAGCATTCCTATATCAGGAACGATTGCAACGTCGTTTTCAGAATGACAGTCACAGAAAGGAGAAACATCCATAATTAAGCTGACATGAAAATGTGGACGATCTTTAACAACTGCATAGGCATATTCAGCGATTTTTTCATTTAATACCGTATTGCTGTTACTGTTAATCGGACGGATTGCATCATAATTGCAACTGCCGATACATCTTCCGCAACCTACACAAATATCGGTATTAATAAATGCCTTCTTATCAACAAAAGAAATCGCTCCGAATGCACAATTACGATAGCAGGTACCGCAACTCACACATTTTTTGGAATTGACACGCGGTTTACCGGCATAATGCATTTCCATTTTGCCGCCACGGGATCCGCATCCCATACCGATATTTTTTATAGTTCCTCCAAATCCGGTCGCTTCATGACCTTTAAAATGTGTCATTGACAGAAAAATATCAGCATCCATAATACCTCTGCCGATTTTTGCTGCTTTGATATGTTTGCCGTTAATCGGAACTTCCACATCGTCTGTACCTTTCAGACCATCACCAATCAAAACGTGACAACCGGTAGAAAAAGGACTGAATCCGTTTTCATAAGCTGATGAAATATGTTCTATTGCATTTTTGCGCCGACCTACATAAAGCGTATTACAATCTGTAAGAAAAGGAACACCTCCAAGTTCTTTGATGTAATCTGCAATAACTTTAAGATAATTCGGACGCAGATAAGCTACATTACCCGGTTCCCCAAAATGGAGTTTAATAGCGGTAAACTTTTTCTTGAAATTAATTGTGTCGATACCTGCAGTCTGTACCAGCCTTTTCAGCTTAGCTAATATATTTTCTTCAACCACTGTTCGAAAATCTGTAAAAAATACTTTTGTCATAGATATCCCTCCTAAATTGATATTATAGCATTTGTAGACAATTCATTGAGCGAAAACAATATGCGATATATCAGCGTAGTTTTTCAATCAAAGGTAATATAAGTTTGTGTAATGCAGGATTTGCCCCGAGAATCGAACTAGATTTAAAAATATCAATTGGTTGGTTGTGAAAATCAGTTACGATACCACCTGCCTCTTCAACGATCAGAATTCCTGCAGCAAAGTCCCATGGTCTGAGCTTTGATTCAAAAAAGATGTGATGTCGATTTGCAGCTAAATAAGCCAAATCCAAAGCTGCTGCACCAAAACGTCGCACATCTTCTGTGTTTTCAAAAACATCGTACAGAACCTGAAATATAGCTTTGTGGTTAATTTTTGTGCCACGATCATAGGGACTTGAACCAAAAGCAACTATTGCATGTTTTAAACTGGAAAGATCATTAATGATTAAATTTGTTTTCTGTAAATTCTGAAAATTTTCAGCTGTAATTATTTGTTGTTTTGCATATCTGATTAGATAAGATCCTTCATTTCTGCTAGCTTCGTATAATTCGTCTAAAAAGGGATTGTAGATTAGGGCAAAATCCAATTCATCGCCATTCCAAAAAGCCAAGGATGTACATGAATGATGCATATCTAAAATTAAATTCTTGGTTCCGTCAACCGGATCCAGGATCCAGCAAGGATTAGCTTGATCAAATTTGTGTTGCTTATCTTCTTCACCTAAAAATTGATGATGAGGAAAAAGATCTAAGATCTGCTTTTCAATGTATTTTTGAACATCATAATCAATTTTTGTTACATAATCTGCAAAACCCTTTTGTTCGATTACCTTTATGTGTTCAGGAGATTTTGCTATAGACATTATAATATCCGAAGACTGTAAAACGGTTCGTATTACTTCAAATTTTTCCTTATTTGTTAATTTATACATTTTCACCTCATACTTTTATTTAACAACTTTATATTATTATACATTTTATACATTACTATTTGTTAAAAATGATGCTTTTTCATAAATACAATATGATCTTTAAGAAAATAGATTATTCAGAATTACTGCTAGCGACCGAAGTGTACTTTGTAGACGACGGAAAATCACATAAAATTTTTAAGAACCAATTTCAAGATAACTTTCATTAAATTGGTCTAAACTCTACAATTGAATTAGTATAGTTTTTGACAAACAGCTTCATCTAAAACGAATATTCAATTATAATTAAATAGTATCTTGTTGAATATCAATCAGGAGGCATCATATTATGTTAGAGAGTGTTTATGCGAAAGAATTCAATAGTCCTTTCTCGAATCAAAGCAGATCTGCTTTAGGAGAAAAATTGGCGGAATTACAAAGAGAATGTAATGATGAAGATATATCTGTGATTATTATGGTTGATGGTTGGGAGTCTTCCGGTAAAGGATTGGTCATCAATAATTTGGCTAGAGAATTCGATGCTAAATCTTCAAGAGTAGCTGTATTCGAAGATTATAGCAAAGAAGATGATTATATTTATACATATCAATTTTGGAAGCACAAACCCGCAATGGGCGATTTCGGTATTTTTGATCGTAGTATGTACTATCATCTATTTAACCGATTAGATTTGTCGGAAGAAGATCAACAAAAATGGATTCGCCACATCAAGAATTTAGAACAGACTTTATATGATGATGAAATTATTTTAATTAAGTTTTTCTTACATCAAACTAAAGAACAACAAAAAAAGATTATTGATACTCATCAACAAGATCCATATAGAAATATTTTAGTAACTAAAAAAGATATAGAACAAAATGAAAAATATGAAGAGTATTTTAAGCATTTCGATACTGTGCTGAAGCTGACAAATTTTGAAATTGCACCATGGCAAATAGTTCCTTCAGCGAATCGTAAATTGGCTTCTAAACATGTTATGGGAACCTCTATAGAGATTATTAAAGAGGAAATTAAACGGATATATAAAACGCGTGAAGAAGAGAAAAAGTATAAACATCAACCTATTAAAATAGAAAATTCGATCAAAGATTTTGATTTGTCCTCGTCTTTAAGTGGCGAAGATTATAAAAAAGTTATTGGTGATTTACAAGATCATGCAGGAGCTTTGGCTTTTGCTTTAGCTAGAGAAAATATTCCAACAGTTATGGTATTTGAAGGCATGGATGCTGCCGGAAAAGGTGGTGCGATTAGACGTTTGATTCACCGAATGGATGCCAGGCTGTATGATATTAACCCGACATCTGCTCCTTCAGATTTGGAAAAAGAACATCATTATCTTTGGAGATTCTATAATAACTTCCCGCGAGATGGGCATATCGCTATTTTTGATCGTTCCTGGTATGGCAGAGTTATGGTTGAGCGTATAGAAGGATTTGCCACTGAAGCAGAATGGTCAAGAGCCTATACTGAAATTCGCAATATGGAAGAAGAATTATTAGATGACGGGATGCTGTTAATGAAATTCTTTTTGTTAATCTCAAAGGATGAGCAAGAAAGACGCTTTAAAGCAAGACAGATAAATAAACCTTATAAGATAACCGAAGAGGACTGGCGTAATCGAGAAAAATGGGATGTTTATGTTGAGGCAATTGATGAAATGATTGCACAAACAAGTACGGAAGCCGCTCCTTGGACAATTGTTTCCAGTGAAGACAAAAAACATGCTAGAGTACAAGTTCTCGAAACCTTCATTCGCGAAGCAGAAAGAATCTTAGAAAAAAACAAAGATTAAAAGATTAATTCAAAAAAATGAGAGTTACACAAAAAGATGATAGTTGCATAATAATACAATTATCATCTTTTTAGATTTGTCTTAAGCAGTAGAACAGGGCTAATTGGTGATAGGGTAATTCAAAATTTAGATTGTATTAATCTGGCTTTCCATATGTAAAACTTACCTCCGGATCTATACCAGAGTAATAATTTGAAGTAACGTTCGTTTGTTCTAGTTCTATATTTAGAGTAGAGTTTTTAGCTAACGGATTTCCGCATTTTTTACAAAAATTCACATCTTTTTCACCAATGTCAAAACCACACTTCGGGCAAAACATATATTACACCTCCAAAAAGGTTAAGATAATAATATTATTTATTTCTGTACTTAAATTTTGCTTAGTAATTCCTCTACCGGATAAAGAGAAAGAATACACTGATGGGGGCAGACCTGTTGACAGGCTCCGCAATTGGTGCATTTTTCATAGTCAATGACGGCGCGATTATTGTTGATCGTAATGCAATTTTCCGGGCAAGCATTTAGACAACGTCTGCAAGCGATACAAGATACTTGGCAAACTTTATTGGCAACTGGTCCTCGGTCTTCATTTTGGCAGAAAACAATGGAGTAGGCTCTTTCCAAAGGCATCAACTGAATAATATTACGTGGACATATTTTGATACATTCCATACAGGAAGTACATTTGGTAGGATCAACAAAAGCGACTCCATCAATTATATGAAGAGCATCAAATTTACAGGCTGAAACGCAATCGCCATAACCAAGACAACCATAGCCACATAGGGCATCACCGCCGGCTACCAACGTGGCCATTTGACAAGATTTAGGCCCTGTATAATTAGCTCTTTTTTGCGTATGATGAGAATTTCCCTGACACATAACCACTGCGGTTGTTTTGATTATCTTGTCGGCTTTAATGCCTAAATAAGCAGAAATTTGATCGACGGTATGTTGTCCGCCCGGTTTGCATAAGGTTATATTTTTTTCATCGCCGCTTGCTAAAGCTTGAGCATAGCCGTCACATCCTGTATAACCGCAAGCACCACAATTGGCACTTGGCAGCATAGCTCTGATCTTTTCTTCTTTTTCTTCAACTTCAACTGTCATCAATTTGGAAAAGACAGCTAAGATTATGCCTAAAATAATTCCTGCAACACCGATAATTAAACTTGCAAACAATATGTCCGTCATGAGACCCTCCTACGCAAATAAATTCTCTGCGATCCCGACAAAACCTTGAAAAGCGAGGGCAGCAATACCGGCAGCGATTAAGGTGATCGGTAAACCGGATAAAAATTCCGGAATATCTGATTGATCAATACGAGAACGAATTCCTGAAAACATGAACATAGCAAGCAGAAATCCCAAACCGCCGCCTATGGAATTGACCATAGATTCGATAAAGTTGTATTCGGATTGTACGTTTAATAAAACAACACCCAATACGATACAATTTGTTGTAATCAGCGGTAAATATATGCCAAGTGCATTATATAAAGGAACCATATAACGTTTCATAAAAGTTTCGACTAATTGAACCAGAGCAGCAATAATTAAAATGAAAACTAAAGTTTGCAAATATTCTAAATTATAAGCTTCGAGAATCAAATGATTGATTGGCCAAGTAACAGCGGTCGCCAGCACCATGACGAAAATAACAGCGATGCTCATACCCATGGCTGTTTTTAAGTTTTTCGAAACTCCCAAAAAAGGACAAATGCCTAAAAATTGCACGAATACATAATTTTCAACAAGAATGGCAACAAATAATATGTATAATAAATTTGTGTTCATTGATTTGTCTCCTTTTCAGTATTTGGTTTAGCATACTTGTCAATTTCAATATCAACTTTATCCAGTTTTTCAAATTTTGCATCAGCTTTTTTATTTTCGGATTTAATATCAACTTCCCCAGCTTTTTGCAATCGGATTAAATTTTCTCCACAAAGACCTGCAACAGGACAAGTATGACAATTCAATTGCGCTTTCGGTTTGCCTTGTAAAGTGGCCAGTTTGTTCCAAATAGCCATTAGAAAACCAAGTACAAGAAAACCACCGGTAGGTAATGTAAAAATTAATATTGTGTATTCTTCCGGAATGATTTGAAAGCCGAATAATGAACCGAAACCAAATAGTTCACGAATAAAAGCAATTGAGAGTAAGGCGATAGTATAGCCGATCCCCATACCTAAACCATCTAGTGCTGCATAACCGATTGAATTTTTCGCAGCAAATGCTTCAGCACGCCCTAAAATAATACAATTGACAACAATCAGGGGTAAATAAACGCCGAGCATATCATTGATTTCTAATAAATAAGCCTTCAATAATAATTGAACGATAGTAACAAATCCTGCTATAACTGTAATAAACGCAGGAATTCTGACCATGTCCGGAATAATTTTTCGCAAGGAAGAAATAACAACATTTGATAAAACTAAGACAAAAATAACGGACATTCCCATACCTAATGAAGCGATCATTGTACTGGAAACAGCAAGAGAAGAACACATGCCAAGAACTAAACGAAAGATCGGATTTTCTTTAATAAATCCTTGAAAAAACACTTCTTTTGATTTATTCATCGTTACCTCCGGAGATCAAGTCAAATTGTCCTAAGCTTTTTTGAACTGATTCAACGAAAGCATTTGAGCTACTGGTAGCTCCGGAAATTGCTTGAATTTCATTATCACTCGGATTAGTACCTGAAACAGCATGTAGTCCGATTGTTTTACCGATAAATTGATCTGTAAAAGCAGGATCTTCAATTTGTGTTCCGATACCCGGTGTTTCAGCCAGATCCAGAGCTTTAACACCGGTGATTTTTCCATCCGGATCAACACCGACATTGACGATAACGGAACCGCCATAGCCATGTGTTCCGTTCTTAAAAACATAACCGACGAGGTTACCGTTTTGATCGTAGGCTTCATTGTAATAGAAATGTTTATCTGCAATAAATTCTTTTTCAACGAAGTCTATACCTTCAGGCATCACGAATTGTTTTGCTTCATTTTCCTGTGCCAATTCTTGTGCTTTAATCGGTTCTGCTGTAATATTATTAACCAAAGCCAACAGTAATGCCGTTATAAAACAGATTAGACCCAATATGATTGTAGGCTTAAGAATTTGCATTAGATTTGAATTTTTATTTTTCATATCAACACCTGGTCCATTTTTCTTTGCGATTTTATCTGCATTCTTATTTTAATATCCATTGGATCATCCTGAACAGTTTTGCTTAAAAGATATACCTTTTCTTACGTGATTTTCATAAATCAGTTTGTTTGTTAAATTCTGTACCGAAAGGCTTTTCTTTAGTAAAGCGGTCAATATGAGGTGTCAATATATTCATCGTCAAAATTGCAAATGAGACACCTTCAGGTAAATTACTCCAAAAACGGATAATGGATGTTAATATACCTAAGCCGATTCCAAAAATAAATTTTCCTTTGTTGGTTAAAGGACTGGTAGTATAATCGGTTGCCATAAAAAAAGCGCTGAACAACAAGCCGCCACTGAATAAATGATAGAGCATGAATTGTATACTAAACCCACCGAAAAGGAAAGAAAGAACGGCTACCGTTCCTATATAAGAAATTGGAATATACCACTTAATAATTTTCCTGAATAATAAATATAAACCGCCAAGCAATATAGCTATAGCACACGTTTCACCAATAGCGGTTGTTCTCTGAATACCGAAAAACAAATCGCGCAATGTGCATAATTCATTCGAATCAGTACCGGCTTTTAGTAAAACCAAAACGGTTGCACTGGAAGAGGAGTCCATCACAGAATTGCTCAAATGCAATGCTCTTGCCAAAGGTTCTGAATTTTTGGCAAAAGACGAGGCAAATGCTGAAACGAGGACAATTCTTGTCGTAACTGCGGGATTGGCGAAATTTTGACCGAGACCGCCGAAAGCAGCTTTAACGACAACAATAGCAAATATAGTGCCGACTATTAATTGCCAAAAAGGAAAATCTAACGGTAAATTTAACACTAAGATTACAGCAGTTACGATGCAGGACAGATCCTGTATCGTTTGTTTTCTTTTCATCGCTTTTTGGATTAGAAATTCTGCTAATATAGCGGTGATAGAAGCAACAGCTACTGACAATAGAACGCGGCAGCCATAAATGAAAGCAGTAGCAATAACAATCGGTAATAATGCGATTAATACATTTCCCATTACACTGGTCGTTGTTCTATGACATCGGAGATGTGGGCTAGAAGCAATGATCAAATGATTTTGTTCTGGTGTTTTTGCAGACATAAGATTTCTTACCTCGAATAGATTTGTTATTTTTGTTTTTTCC
Source organism: Clostridiaceae bacterium (assembly GCA_012521015.1). Taxonomy (GTDB): domain Bacteria; phylum Bacillota; class Clostridia; order Saccharofermentanales; family DTU023; genus UBA5436. The sequence goes on from JAAYNE010000093.1 coordinate 40,558, forward strand.
CAAAACGCAAATATTGTACTAATGGAATTTTTGCCGGGCATATATAATCGCAACTGCCGCATTCCATACAAGTCAATAAACCATCATTTTTGGCTTGCTCAATTTGATTTTTTTTGATTGCTCTGACAAGACTTGTCGGTTGTAATTGCATTGGGCAAACATCAATACATTTTGCACAACGTATACAGTTACTTTCATTTGCCAATTGGAACTCATTTCTTAACATGGCAAGAATTGCATTATTTTGTTTAAGGACAGGATTCTCTAAACTGGAGAGTGCAATGCCCATCATCGGTCCTCCCATCATTACCAGATCCGGTTTATCCTTTAAACCTGCAAAAGCTAACAAATCTGAGATGAGAGAACCGATCGGAACATCCACATTCTGTGGATTTGACACGGCACTGCCAGCTACCGTAATAGATTTATTTACTAAAGGCATTCCTGTTCGCAAATATTTTCCAAGTTCGGCTAAAGAGGTTGTGTTCATAACGACGCAGCCTACATCTTTTGGCAACTTGCCACCAGGAACAATTCTGCCGGTGGTATTATAAATAACCAATTTCTCCATGCCTTTCGGATAAACGGAATTCATGATAACGATTTTAATATCAGCATACTTTTGTGGTTCTTGATTTAGCTTTTTCAACAAGATATTAGCTGCTTCCATTTTATTATCTTCAATAGCAATAATGCCGTTCGGAATACCTAGCCATTTCATAATAGCGCGCATAGCATCCAAAATATCTTCATTGCAAAAACGCATCTTATAATCGTCAACTGTAATATACGGTTCACATTCCGCACCATTGGCAATTAATATATCTACTTCATTGTCTTCAAGAGTTAATTTGACAGAAGTGGGAAAACCGGCTCCACCAAGACCGACTAAGCCACTTTTACGAACTTCCAGTAGAAAATCTTCTCGTGAATTAATCTGCGGTACAGTCAAATTTTCATACGGGGTCATTTTCCCGTCTGATTCGATCTCAATGATCTGAGTTGTTGAACCGCTATGATTTATATCAGCAATTTGTATTGATTTTATGATACCGGAAATAGAAGCATGAATGGGACTGGAAACAAATGCTTCTGAATCGGCGATTAATTGACCGACTTTTACTTGATCACTAACTTTCACAGTCGGTTTACATTCAGCACCAATATGCATATTCAAGGGTATATATACTTTTTTCGGTGATAAAGCGGCTAATTTTTCAGAGAAATTAGTTGTTTTTTGATGATTTAATCTCACGCCACCCCGATTAATTTTGACGGGATCAGCCAACCCATTTGATAATTTTGTCTTCATAAAATCTCTTTTCACATTTAAATAACTCTAGATTGTATAATCATATTAATATTAACAGATATCTTATAATTTTGTGCGAAAAATATTAAGATTATTTCTGTCCAATAGATTACCGACAACATAGACTTGCAAAATCTTAAAAATGAAATTGCTGTTATAGACGTCATCCACTAATTCAATGAAAAACCACTAACAATCTCAAAACTCGCAACTATAAATATAATCCAAGATTCGCTTTATCTTAACAAAACATGCTTTCTCACGGATATCTATCCAGACAACGTGGAGTAGCTATACATTTTATATTTGGTCTAGATAGCTTTCAATTACTCGCAGTGCTGCTCCTCTAGAACTGGCATTCTCTCTTTTGATTTTAGAAAATCTGAAATACTTGTCTGAATCCAAAATATCAATTTGAGAAAGTTTTTTCTGAATAAGATCCTCGTAGGGAATCAAATATTCCGTTATTTCTCCTGCGACTACTACATCTAAACCTAGTATTAGCCTGATGTTGCTAATTCCAATACATAAAAAATCCAAATAATCTTCGAAAATTTTGCGATATTCTTTATTATTATTCAATTCTTCAAAAAAAGTCTCTAAAGAAATATTTAAATTATCAGAAAGAACCCTGGTACTAATGTATGTTTCTAGACACCCATTTCTACCACAATTACATGTGTTACCATGAGGTTCAACTATCATATGACCGAACTCTGCAATAATGTTATTGTTTCCCAAAAATGTTTTCCCGTCAATAATAATGGTACCTCCGACACCACCGGCAATATGAATATAAGCAAAACTGTTTTTAAAATTATCTTCCCAAGCCTCGCAAAAACCTCCTAGATTTGCATCATTATCTACAATAAAAGGGAAATTACAATATTTACTAATTATGTCAAATGACCAATTCTTATAAGGTAATGAAGGAGCAAATTGTACGACAATATTTTCATCATCATTTTTCAAGATGCCTGGTATAGAAAAACCGATTCCTTTAATTTTACATATATCTATTTTAGAACTAACAATGACTTCGTTAATATCATTATTCATTTCTTCTCCATAATCTTCAGTTGCTTCGAAAGTTTTTATGTATTTGCGAGAAAAAATTTGTTCTCCAATTAAATTGATAATAGTTATAATATAAAAAAGCCTTGTAATATAAACTCCAATACTATAAGCGTGAGAGCTATTACATATATAAGCAGCAGCCTTTCTCCCACCTGTTGATTGGAAAGTACCATATTGAATGATTGCCCCGATTTCTTCGAACTTCTTTAGATACTGATTGACCGTTGGAAAACTTAGATCTAAATTAATGGATAATTCTTGTTTAGAAACAGGACCATTTTTGTACACATATTGGAACAACTTTTTCATATTGATTTCTTTTACGCTAATTGAAGAAATACTAGAGTCTATATCTAACCTCATCCCTACATTCTCCTGCTATTTTATTTGATAATTAGTTTATCGGATAAATATGGTTCTTTTGATTATATAGCAACTAGGAGCAAAATGAAAAATTTTTTGTTTTTGACGAAAAAATACTAACCTCCTACGGATTGAATTTTGGTCTAACTTTCGGGGGTCAATACATGAAAAATTTGGAGATGGTTTTCTTTATGTCAAAAACCTGTATTCAAGCATCCTTTCAACCTTTGTATCATTTATTTTACAGGAAGACAGGCCTGATATCTAGATCTCTGTTGTCTTGTTTTTTATGATTTCACTTTTATGTCAAGAAAATACAATGTACTAAATATCGATGGTGTTACAGCTAAAAATCGGGAACGTAGTTAGATTTGATGCTTACCATCTAGATAAAAATAAAGATAATAAGGTTCTATTTTCGAAAAAATAAGTTGTATGGTTTTTTTGAAAATATTCTAAAAAACAGAGCAAAAAAAAGACAAATAACACAAAGTTAACAAGAGATGTATGGGAACAATTGATGCAAATCAGAATGATATGATAAATTGTCTGCAAAGTTGTAATTTGTAATACTTTATTTGAGGGAATTCTATGGGAAAAGATATAGATAATAATGTTGTTTTGAAAGTTAACAATATTTCTAAAAATTTTGGGCCTACAAAGGCTTTGTCAAATGTGAGTATGGAATTTTTCAGAGGAGAAATTCGTGGCTTAATCGGTGAAAATGGCTCAGGTAAATCTACGCTCTGCAATATTTTGACAGGACAACATAAAGCAGATACGGGTGATATGTACTTGTTAGATAAATTATATAAGCCTGAGAATAATGCCATTGCTCGGGATCTGGGTGTGAGTATGATTGTTCAAGAAATGGGGACGATCGATGGCTTAACAGTGAGTGAAAATATTTTTTTAGCGAAAGAAGATATTTTTAAAACAAATGGCTTGATAAACAAGAAAAAAATGAATGAGGCAGGAGAAAAGATTTTAAGAGAACTAGGCATAGATGATATAAAAGCAACAATGTTAATTGAAGAGTTAAATTTTGAGCAAAGAAAATTAATTGAGATTGTTAGAGCTATTTATAGTAATCCTGATATTCTAATTGTAGATGAGACAAGCACTGCATTGTCTCAAAAAGGCAGAAAGCTTCTGTATGATATTATTGATAATTTAAAAGAAAACAATAAGACAGTAATTTTTATATCACATGACTTAGATGAAGTTTTTCAGGTTTGTGATACTGTATCAATTCTTAGAGATGGGATACATATTAAAACAACTTCAATAAAAGAAATAACTGAAGATCAAATGAGAAGATTAATGGTTGGCAGAGATATTGAAGGAGGTTACTATCGAAGTAGTTTTGAACCCAGTGATTTAGGTATTTTGGCATTGGAGTGCAATAATTTATATACGAGGCATCTTAAAAATATTGATCTACAATTGAAATGGGGAGAAGTATTGGGGATAGCTGGCTTGACAGATTCTGGTATGAGAGAGTTAGGACAGGCTATTTTCGGACTAATAAATATTGTTCATGGTTCAGTTTCCGTTTTTAATAAGCTTGGAGAAAATAAACGAGTGATTAGGAACACACAACAGGCAATTGATAATAAAATTGGGTATGTTTCTAAAAACAGAGATAAAGAAGCTCTAATGTTACTTTCTAGCATCAAAGAAAATATAGTGCTTCCTTCCTTAGATTTTTTAAAAACAGGTATATATGTTTCTCCTAAAAAAGAAAGAAAGATGGCGGATAAATATTCTAAACAAATGGAAGTTGTTATGCAAAACACAGATCAATTAGCAATCCATCTTTCTGGTGGAAATAAACAAAAAGTTGTATTAGCCAAATGGCTAGCTAATAAATCTGAAATATTAGTTTTAGATTGCCCTACCCGAGGTATAGATGTAGGAGTAAAAAGCAGTATTTATTCTATGATATCTGAATGGAAGAAAGAAGGAAAAGCAATAATAATGATTTCAGAGGAGTTGCCCGAAATTATAGGCATGAGTGATAGGGTTTTGGTCTTTAAGAATGGAGAAATTAATAAAGAATTTATTAGATCAACTGAAATGACAGAGCATGCTTTAATACAATATATGATTTAATAGGAGAAATATTTAATGAGAAAAATAGAGACTGAAAAAACAAGGACTGAGAAATCTTTAAATTTTGATCGTAGAACCATAAAAGAACGATTAAGTTCGATTGTACCCTACGTAGGCCTTTTGTTTATTGTCTTGTTTTTTCAAATAGTTACAAAGGGACAATTATTAAAACCAAATAATCTAAGAACAGTATTCAACCAATTATTTACTACGTTTCTAGGAGCTTGTGGTTTATCTTTTGTAATTGCACAAGGGAATTTAGATTTGTCACTAGGTTCAGTAGCAGGTTTTGCAGCAGCTGTAGCAGGCATAATAGGTTCATCCTTGGGATTAGTGCCAACAATATTAATCTCTTTAATTATTGGAACAATAATTGGCATGATAACAGGTTTAATACATGTCAAATTTAATGCGCCTGCAACCATAGTAACAATTTGCATGCAATTTTTGCTCAGAGGTTTTATTGCGGTTCTAACATTAAAGGGACTGTTTGTTCCTTTGGCATGGGGTTGGATGGATAGTATAACTGTAAAAGTTATTGTCATCTCCCTTTTCTTTGTGGTTTTTCTTTACATGTTTGAGTATACAAAACTTGGAAAACATTCTAAGGCTATTGGTTCAGCACAGTTAGCAGCAGCTCAATCTGGAGTCAGGGTAGACAAGATGAAGATTTTTGCATATGTAATCAGTGGAATGGTTGCAGGTTTATGTGGATTTTTCATGATGATACGTGCGGGATCAGTTGCTCCCACAACAGGAACATCTTTCGAAATGGATGTTTTATTGGCAATTGTGCTTGGTGGGATGCCGTTGTCTGGCGGATCTCATGCTAAAATTAGAGCTGCATTTCTAGGGAGTATCACTCTGGCATTCTTAATGAATGGTTTGATTGTTTGGGGTGTGTCGGATACTGTCCAACAGGGCGTAAAAGGGGCGATTTTATTGGTTTCAGCCACATTGTCTTATGAACGAGATAATATGGAGATAATAAAATAAAAAGAATGAAAAGGAGAAAAAAATGAAAATTAGAAGAGTTCTTTGCTTTATTTTAAGTTTAGTATTGATGTTTTCAGTTATAACAGCATGTGCTTCATCAAGTAAAGAGTCAAAAGAAGAATCAAAAGAAGAATCAAAAGAAGAATCAAAAGAAGAATCAAAAGAGGGAGCAAAGGAAGTAGACGATTCCAAAGAAGACGCCAAAAAAGATGATTCAGATAAAGAAGTAGCTGAATCCCAAGTTCCGAAAATTGGAATTATAATTTGGGGAACAACTGACGCCTTAGGAAGAAATTCGACAATGATGGTTGAAAAGTTAGTTAAACAAGCCGGTGGAGAGGTAGTTATAGATACTTCTGCTACTTCACCTGAAACGCAAATTCAAGCAGCTGAAAATTTAATTTCTGCCGGATGCAATGGCATACTAATTGTTAATTATTCTGACCAAATGTTGCCCAAATTGAGCCAAATCTGCGAAGAAAATGAGGTTTATTGGGGATTGACGTGGAGAAGAATAATAAATGATGAAATCAGAGAAGAAGTAATAAAGTCAAAGTATTTTGTAGGATATACAGCTGAAGATGAAATTGAAATTTCCGAAAGACTTGCAAGATCTTTAGCTGAATCTGGTGCAAAAGAAGTGGCTGTCGTAAGCAGCAATGTTGGTGACACGACTCATGATATGAGAAACGAAGGTTTCGATAATATATGTGCAGAAACAGATATGGAAAGAGTAACTGAATACCGTGGTGGCAGAAGTGCTCCTGAAGTTATGGAAGCTGTAGAAAAATTTCTCACTGGTTTTCCTAATCTAGATGCAATCTTTATGACAGGCGGCACAAACAGTCAATTGGAAGGAGCTTTAGCTGCGTTGGATAAGCACGATAAACGTGGAGAAATTCCAATAGCTGTTATAGATTTCATTGATGCAGATCTTATGAAAGAATATTTAGAAGACGGAACAATATTTAATATCGCTGGAGGGCATTATGTAGATCCTATTTATACAGCTTCATTGGTTGTTAATGCAATTGAAGGTAATCCTCTCAGTGATGTTCATGAAGAAATAACGTTAGAATTCATCGATTTTTCTGGCGTAGAAGATGCGATTGATTATTATAAATATGTTGAGAATGATGAAGATGGAATATATGCGTATACAGAGGAAGAACTTGGTCAAATGATAAAATCAATTAATCCCGAGTTTACCATCGAAGAATTAAAACAAATTGCACTTGACTATAGTATTGAAGATGTCATGGAACGACATGGTGTAAAATAATCTGATGATGTAGGTAATAAGTTAATAAGCTTATTGCCTACTATTTATAACAACTATAACAAGAGGGAAAATCCAAATGAACAAGAATAACAAAACAAGTCGATTTCTATTGAGAATAATAATATCTTTATTGTTACCCTTGATTGTATATATAATATTTAAATTAATTAGACCAACAACATTTGGTTCTTTGGAAGCTTTATATATAATTTTTCAGCAAGCAATGGTTGCAACATTAATTTCTTTAGGAATGTTACTAAACATGACGATTGGAATTTGGGATTTTAGTGCCGGGGCTATTGTTACGATGGTAGGAATAATTTTGGGACATGTTGCGAATTCGTTTGGTAATATTTTAATAATGATTATAGCAACCTTACTTCTTGGTATCGTTGTAGGATTGTTAGATGCGTCGTTATATACGATAACCAGGGTACCTTCGGTTGTTATAACGATTTCTTTGCTTTTAATGTATGAATCGTTTGCATCAACATATAAAGGTGGTCTGGGAGTCTCTATTGCTAAAGAGCTGGCAATACTTGGAAGCTCTCCATGGATTTTTATTGTTTCTTTTATTATGTTGTCTGTTATGTATATCATATACAATAAAACAAAATTAGGATTTGGTGCAAGAGCAATAGGAAGCAATGAGATAGTTGCGAAATCAGCAGGATTTAATCCTAAGAAGATTAAATTTTATTCATTCTTTCTAGCTGGATTATTTTATTCAGTTGCCGGGTTAATTAATCTTTCCTACGGAACAGCTTTATCACCAGGCAAAAACATGTCTACTCTAGAATTAAATTTCAATTCAATGATTGCAGTCTTTATTGCAATGTATTTATCTAAGCAGTGCAATCCGGTTATTGGTTTGATTATAGGTAATTTTACAATGAAGTTGTTGAGTGCAGGATTAGTGGCGGCAGGGGTCCCGGGTACGATGCAAAAAGTGCTTATAGGGGTATTATTAATTTTCTTTATGAGCTTTAATGGTGCCAAAGATAACCTCAAGGAAAAGCAAGCTGACTTTAAAAATTATAATTCAATACAAAATTCTTAAAAGTTAATTTTATAAAATTTGTTGAGTTATATATTGTTGACTAAAGGTGGGGAACGGGATTCTAAATTGAATTAACAAAAATTTAAAAGTTAAATTTGATCAAGAATAAATATAATAATATACGTGTGAAATAGCCTGAAATTCAATTTGTAAAGGAGAAGAATATGAACTTATCAGCATACGAGAAAATACATTTTGGTGTGGACTATTATCCAGAACATTGGCCAAAAGAAAGATGGAAAAAAGATGCTACTTTAATGAAAGAATTAGGAATAGATGTTATTCGTATTGCCGAATTTTCATGGAGTAAATATGAGCCTGAGGAGGGGAAATATGATTTTTCTTTGATTGATGAAGTGATTGAACTAATGTCAGAATACGAGTTTAAAATCATACTCGGAACACCTTCAGCTGCACCTCCTGCATGGCTAATTAAGAAGTATCCCGATGTTCAACCAATAGATTATGAAGGTAAGAGGAGACATTTTGGTGGAAGGCATCATGCTTGTCAGTCAAATAAGCACTTAAGAGACTATATTGATAAATATGTAAATCGTTTTGCAGACCATTTCTCTGATAACGAAAATGTGTTTGGTTGGCAAATTGATAATGAATTAGGTAATAGTCATGGAGATTTATGCTATTGTGATAGTTGCCAAGAGGAATTCAGAAAGTGGCTTAAGAATAAATATGGAACGATTAATGAATTAAATGAAAAATGGGGTACTGTATTTTGGAGTCAAGGTTATCGCGATTTTGATGAAATTATTGCTCCTAAAATTACAGTTACAGGGAGAAATCCTTCTCAGATTTTAGATTGGAAATTGTTTTGTTCTGACTTGATTGTAGATTTTCATAAACATCAATCATCGATAATTAGAAGATATTCAGATAAACCAATCACTCATAATTTTATGGGTTTTGCAAATAAAGTGAATTATTTTGACTTAGCAGAGGATTTAGAGTTTGTCTCTCATGATCAATATCCGGGATTGTTCCATACAGATTTTCTCCATGTCAGGAATAGTGACCTTGCTGCAGCTTTAGATTTAATGCGTGGAACCAAGAAACAACCATATTGGATAATGGAACAACAATCTGGAATTACAGGTTGGGAAATAATGGGTCGATCCCCTAAACCGGGTCAATTAAGTCTATGGGCAGGTCAATCTATTGCACATGGTGCAGATTGTGTCGTTTTTTTTAGATGGAGAAATTGTATTTACGGAACAGAACAATATTGGCATGGGATTTTACCACATAGTGGTATTCCGGGAAGGAATTATAATGAATTGAAAGAGTTTATCAATAAATTCAAGCCTTTAATGGAAAAAATAAAAGGTGCAATGCCACAAAATAAAGTTGGAATTGTATTTTCATATAATCAAGAATATGCCTTAGAAATCCAACCACATCATCCTGACTTTAGTTATACGGAACAAGTAAAAAATTATTATAACGCTTTTCACAGTTTAAACATACCGGTCGATTTTTTGTCTGAAGATTCTGATTTTGAAAATTACAACTTAATAGTAGCGCCCTCACAATATTTAATGTCTGATAAATTGGAAGATAAATATTGTGAATATGTTAATCAGGGTGGGCAACTCATCTTAACTATGAGAAGTGGTGTGAAGGATGAAAATAATATATGCCGAACAAGTGGATCTTTGCCTTGCGGAAGGTTGACGGAATTATTAGGTATAGAAATATTGGAATACGACTGTTTGCGGGATGTTCTAGGTACGGTGGTGTTTGAAAATAAAAATTATGATGTTGATATTTGGGCTGATATTCTGTCTTTGAGAACTGCAAAAGAATTAGCTACGTATGGTTTTGAGTATTATCAAGGTGAGCCAAGCATTACTGTTAATGAATTTGGGAGAGGAAAAGCATACTATATTGGTACGAATCCCAGTAAAGAGTTATTAATTAAATTTATTAAACTAATTGGTGAGGACATTGATTTAAATTTAAACTCTAAACTATTAATAGACGGAGTAGAATTTGTTTCCAGACAAGATGAAAATACAGAATATATATTTGCGTTAAATCACAATGAAAAAACAGTGTCATTTGAGCGGTTAGAAGGTTGGGTAGATTATTTTGAAGAACAATCTTCCAAAATCAAACCATACCAGATAAATGTATATAAAAAGAGTTTATAGGATCTATAGTTAATATTTATTTCTAACTCAAACAATATATATTGTTTGAGTTAGATTCATATCTGTTCTATCAAGTGGGATTTAAAGATGGAATTAATGCTGGAATGAGTATTCAGGTTTGTTTTTGCAAAAGAAATTTGAAGGAGCAAGTGTAAACGAATTGTCAGGTCAAGTGTTTAAATACATAAAAATAGCCAACATATTAAGAAATGAAATAATAAAGAAAAACTATTTGTTTGGTGATAAATTACCTTCGGAGAAATCTTTATGTGATGAATATTCAGTATCTAGAGAAACTGTAAGAAAAGCTTTTTCAGTGTTGCAATCTGGTAATTATGTTAAGCCTATCAAAGGTAGTGGAACTTACGTCACATATAATAAAAATGAAGAGGATGCAGAGAAAAGTTCAATGACAATAGGTGTTATTTCAACTTACTTTGATGATTATATCTTTCCTCCAATTATTAGAGGAATGAATAGGATTTTATCTGAAAATGGGTATTCTCTTCAACTATTTACAACTGATAACATAATAGAAAAGGAAACAATTGCTCTTAACAAATTACATTCGTTAAATATTGATGGTATTATCGCAGAACCTACGAAAAGTGGATTTATTAATCCTAATATCTATTTATATAAAAAATTTATAGACGAGAAGATACCCGTTATTTTTTTTAATTCATATTATCCAGAATTAAGGGAAATTCCGTATGTTAGTTTAGACGACAGAGAAGCAGGAAAATTGGCTACTAATATCTTATTTAAAAATAACCATAGGAATATTGTCAGTATTATGAAACGTGATGATTTACAAGGTCAGTTAAGATATAAGGGTTTTTTGGATGTTTTATTTGAAAACAACATTGATATTAATATTGACAAGCATATATGGTATACAACAGAGGACTTGAGAAATATTGAAAATATTTTCGAGAAAGAGTTAATGAGGTTCATAGGAGATGCCACAGCTATATTTTGTTATAACGATTTAATTGCTTACAAGGCAATAGATTTCCTGTTATCTGCAGGAATAAGGGTTCCGGAAGATATTTCGATAATAAGTGTTGATAATTTGTCGTTTGCGAAATATCATCATTTTCCTATAGCATCTATAAATCATCCAAAATCATTATTAGGGCAAAAGGTTGCTGAAAACATTTTGGAGATGATAAGGAAAAAAACAGTAGGTAGTGATTTTCTTTTCCCCGCAGAATTTGTAAGTGGTAGAACAATACGATTTAACAAATAATAATATCGATAACTCACTTTCCCACATAGGGAAAATTGAATCGATAAATTTTTAAGATTTGATAAGAAAAACAATTCAAATTTTTAAAACAAGGAATTTGGAAATCAGAATCAGTCTCAAGTAATCAAATCAATGTGTCATTTATGAAAAATACTGAAAGACAAATGGCTTTTTATTGAAATCAGTGGGATTAAGAGAAGCAAAAATGAATTCACGGAATAATCTTACTAGATAAACTTTTAAAGAAAGGGATTTAAAAATGAAGAAAATTAATTTCAATAATAACTGGAGTTACTATAATTATGAAAATGGTGATAGGACAAGAAAAAAAATAACCCTTCCGCATGATGCAATGATTTTAGAAAAAAGAAATCCGAATTGCGACAATTCGTATAATTCTGGGTATTATCCGGGTGGGAAATACATTTATGAAAAGGAATTTGAAATTCAAAAACAAGATGATAATGAAAAAGTTTTTATTGAATTTGAAGGAGTATATAGGGATTGTGAAGTATATCTAAATGGAGAATTGGTTGGATCAAATAATTATGGCTATTCGAATTTTTATATAGATTTAAGTTCTAAAATCTTATTTGATAAATTGAATCATTTAAAGGTAGTAGTTGATAATTCAAAAACCCCTAATAGTAGATGGTATTCCGGAAGTGGTATTTATAGAGATGTAAATTTATATGTAGGATGTAAAAATCATCTATCATATAATCCTGTAAAAATTACAACTGTTGATGTGAATAAAAACTTTGCTATGATCTCCTATGAAGTTTCGTCAATAAAGGACAAACTTTCTGATTATCGATTTGAATTATCTATTTTTTATAATGGTGAATTAATTCAAACAGAAGATGGAGAATCTGGAATTGTTAGTATCGAATTACCTAAATTGTGGTCTGCAGAGGAACCCAATCTTTATCAATATAGAGTAAGAATGTTTGAAGGCGATAAACTTGTTGATGAAGATACGGGTAGATTTGGAATTCGAATGGTAGAAACAAATCGTGATAAAGGTTTGTTAATCAATGGTAATAAAGTAATTCTTATAGGAGCCTGTATACATCATGACAATGGTGTGCTTGGAGCCATCTCTTTACCAGATGCCGAAAGAAGAAAAATCCGAATACTCAAAGAGAATGGATTTAATGCAATCAGAAGTGCTCATAATCCCATTTCAAAAAATTTACTAGAAGCTTGTGATGAACTGGGTATGTATGTTATGGATGAAGCATTTGATATGTGGTTTTCTTATAAAACAGAGTATGATTATGCAAAAGACTTCAGACAAGATTGGGAGAAGGATCTTGAAGCGATGGTTTGTAAGGATTATAATCATCCGAGTGTAATTATGTATTCAATTGGAAACGAAATAATTGACACTATTTCACCACGTGCTACTACTATGACAAAAAGATTAGTTGATAAAATTCGAAGCATTGATCAATCAAGACTAATAATCAATTGTATAAATCCCGGTACTGCTATGCTTGCAAAAACAACAAATGCAAGCCCTGAAGAAATAGATGTTGAGATGGAAAGAGCACCTGGTGCAAATTTACTTTTAGAGTCATCGGAAGGAAATGATTTTTTAATTAAATTAATAGAAGATTTGCCGGGAGTTCTGAGTGGGGATGAATTTAGTGCTAAAACAGAAAAGCTGTTTAGTTATCTAGATGTTGTAGGTTACAATTATGCAATTATGGCTCCTGAATGCACGAAAGAAAAATATCCTGAAAGAATTAACTGCGGTTCCGAGAATTTTCCCTCTGAAATAATTGAAAATTTTAAAATTGCTTCAAGATCTGGAGATGTAATTGGAGATTTTGTTTGGACCGGCTGGGATTATATAGGTGAAGCATGTATAGGAAGTTATACTTACGGCGACAGTGATGAAGGGTTATATAAAAAGTATCCTGCTTTACTAGCAGGTTGTGGAATTATTGACTTAATAGGATTCCCGACTCAACAGGCTTACTTCAGACAGATTGTTTGTAATCAAATCTCAAATCCATATATTACAGTTAGACCGATGGATTTAGATATTGCTAATACATATACCTCTGTTTGGAGACAGTTCGATGGTATTGCAAGTTGGTCTTGGGCAGGATATGAAGACAAACTTGCAACTGTAGAAGTCTATTCTAATGGAGCTTTTGTTGAACTATATCTAAATAATGAATTAATAGCGAAGAATCCGGTTAATAATTATTTGGCATCATTTGAGATTCCTTATGAACAAGGATCAATAACTGCTATTCAATATGATGAAAATGGAGTTGAGACTGGTAAATGTTCATTAAAGTCGGCCGACAAACAAACCTACTTAAAGATAGATGTCGAAAAAGATGAACTATTACCGAACGGACAAGATTTATCTTTTATCAATATTGAATTGGCTGATAAAAACGGAATCTTAAAGGTAGCTCAGGATCAAGAAATATATGTGGAAGTTAATGGAGCTGGTTACTTTGCAGGTTTAGGAAGCGGCAACCCAATGACTGTTGATGAATTTGCTTCAGGTAAATGCTGTACATATCGTGGGAGAGCGTTGTTAGTAGTTAGGTCAGGTTTTGAAACAGGAGATATATTTGTTAAAATTGTCTCAGATCATTTAGAAAAAACAATTAAGTTAGAGGTAATAGATAAATAATGACTAAAAAATATTGAGCGAAAATATATTCTAATTTGAAATAATTATTTTTTATAGTTAAAAGAAGATGTTGGTTTTATCATGTGATGTGCATGGTTCATGTACTTACATAAATAAGAAATTAAATATAAGTAATATGGGCGGGAAAGAGTAAATAACAAGATAAAAAAGGTAAAATGATGAATAATTATAAATTTTGGTTTGTGGTGGGCAGTCAATTTCTATATGGGGAAGAAACATTAACTCAAGTAGAAAAAAATAGCAAAATAATGGTTGAAGGCTTAAATAGCAGCGAAAAACTACCATATGAAGTTGTTTATAAAAACACAATGAAAACTTCTGCTGAGATTAAAATGGTAACTATGGAAGCTAATAATGATAAAACTTGTGCCGGTATTATTACATATTGCCATACATTCAGTCCGAGCAAAATGTGGATTGGCGGTTTGAATTTATTACAAAAACCTTGGTTACATTTCCATACTCAATTTAATAAAGAAATTCCTAATGAAGAAATTGATATGAATTATATGAACTTACATCAAAGTGCACATGGTGACAGAGAACATGGTTTCATTGGTGCAAGAATGCGTTTGCCGAGAAAAGTAGTTTTCGGTTATTGGCAAGATGAAGATGCACAAAAAGAAATTGCCAATTGGATGCGTGCAGTTGTCGGTTACCATTTCAGCAAAGACTTAAAGGTCATGCGTTTCGGTGACAATATGCGTGAAGTAGCTGTTACTGAAGGTGATAAAGTTGAAGCCCAAATAAAATTCGGTTGGGAAGTAAATACATGGCCGGTAGGCACAATGGTTAAGTACATGGAAGCAGTTACCGATGAAGAAGTGGATGCTAAAATGCAAGAATACCAAGAACGATATGAAATAGCGACCGAAGACATAGAATCTATTCGTTATCAAGCAAAAGAAGAAGTTGCTATGAAAAGAATGATGGATGAAGAAGGTTGCAAAGCATTTAGTAATACTTTTCAAGACCTTTATGGCTTAAAACAATTATCCGGTTTAGCGAGCCAAAACTTAATGGCTGATGGTTACGGTTATGCCGGTGAAGGCGACTGGAAAACTAGTGCTTTAACAGCCGTAATGAAAGCTATGACAGCTGATATGAATGGTGGCACGACTTTCATGGAAGATTATACGTATGACTTTACAAATCAATTAATTTTAGGCTCTCATATGCTGGAGATTTGTCCTTCTGTAGCAGCTGAAAGAGCTAAAATTGAAGTTCATCCATTAGGCATCGGTGATCGTCAACCACCTGCAAGACTTAAATTTGAAGGTAAAGCAGGTTCAGCAATTGTTGTCAGTTTGGTGGATATGGGTGGCAGATTCAGATTAATCGTTCAAGATGTTGAATGTGTGAAACCACCTCAAACAATGCCGAATTTACCTGTAGCCAGAGTAATGTGGGAACCAAAACCGAACTTCAGAGAAGGAATAAAATGTTGGATCTTAGCTGGAGGAGCTCACCATACTGTCCTAAGCTATGATTGCAATGTTGAAATGATGCAAGATTGGGCCCGCATGATGGATATAGAATTTGTCAGTATTAATGAAAAGACTGATCCGATTCAATTTGAAAAAGATTTGTTAATTTCAGACATAGTTTGGAAGTAAAAGATATTATTTTTTAAAATTATTAAAAAACAATGAAGAAGGCTGTCTCGAATTTCAAAACTTTGAGGCAGCTTTTTACTAAAAAGCCGGTCTCTCAAACAAAATATGCTGGAGTGAAAATTAGTATCTTAAGAGCGTAGATAGAAATGAACTTTCTTTATATATAATGGGAAGTAGCGGCGTAGTCTGAATAGAGTTTTTGACATCATGAATAAATTTGTAGAAATATTATAAAATATAAAACATTTTTATTTCCTTAGATAACATCAAAGAAATATTTATCAATGATGAATTAAGAAGAGATGATAAAGCGGTAATAAAGGTCGTAAAAGACAACTATAATAATTAATAATGCAAAGGAGTCTAAGAATGAATAGTAAACGGGAAGTCATAAAAACTGCACAAACAGCCTTAGGTATAGAATTAGGTTCTTCTAGAATAAAAGCAATCCTAATTGACGATACTGCCAATATTTTGGCACAAGGAAGTTATCATTGGGAAAATATATTAGCAGATGGTATTTGGACATACTCTTTAGATGATGTTTGGCAAGGCATTAAGGCTGCTTATGCTGAACTGGCAAGTCAAGTTCAAGAAAAATATTTGGTAGAATTAGAGAAAATTGGTTCAATTGGTGTTTCTGCTATGATGCATGGATATTTGGTATTTGATAAAAATAATGATTTATTAGTACCGTTTAGAACGTGGCGAAATACAATTACGGAAGACGCCACAAAAATATTAATTGAGGAATTCAATTTTAATATTCCGCAACGTTGGAGTATAGCCCATCTATATCATGCCATCATCAATGATGAACCTCATGTAAAATATATTGATTATATGACAACATTATCCGGCTACATTCATTGGAAATTAACAGGTGAAAAAGTTTTAGGTATTGGTGATGCAGCTGGCATGTTCCCAATAAATGATAATACCCGTCATTTTGATCAAACGATGATTGATAAATTTGGAAAATTAGTTGAAGAATATAATTTAGATTGGCAATTAAATGATATTTTACCTCAAGTTTTATCGGCCGGAGAAAAAGGAGGATTTTTATCAGAAGAAGGAGCCAAACTTCTCGATCCTTCCGGAAAATTGCAAGCCGGTATTTTAATGGCGCCTCCTGAGGGGGATGCCGGAACTGGTATGGTAGCAACAAATAGTGTATTGCCGAGAACAGGAAATATCAGTGCCGGTACATCTATATTTGGAATGGTTGTTTTAGAAAGAGCATTATCAAAAGTTCATGTAGAATTAGACATGGTAACAACACCTAGTGGTTCTCCTGTTGCAATGGCTCATTGCAATAATTGCACAAGTGATTTAGATACTTGGGTAAGAATGTTTATAGAACTTTTAGAAAGATTGGATTTAGATGTCCCGAAATATAAATTATATGATGAACTTTATTTTTCAGCATTAGAAGGTGACAAAGATTGTGGAGGTATGATGACACATAATTATGTTTCTGGAGAACATGTAACAGGTTTCATAGAAGGTCGCCCATTGGTAGTCCGCATGCCTGATGCTAATTTTAGTCTTGCTAATTTTATGAGAGCAACTCTTAATTCCACGATGGCTACATTGAGAATTGGTATGGATATTCTAACAGTAGATGAAAATATTGAGATAGATAGAATGTTGGGTCATGGAGGTTTATTTAAAACAGAAAAAGTTGGTCAGCATTTGATGGCTAATGCCTTAAAAGTACCAATTTCCGTTATGGAAAGTGCAGGAGAAGGCGGAGCCTGGGGGATGGCTATATTAGCCTTGTATCTGAATTATAAAGATGAATATACATTAGAGCAATTTTTAGAAAAGAGAGTATTTAAAGATTTGGTTGCAACAGAGATAGTACCGAATAAGGAAGAAATGGTAGGCTTTGATCGATTTTTTGAAAAATATAAAGCTTCCTTAGCAATTCAAAGAGCGGCTGTAGATTCCTTACCGATGGAATAACCTTAATTAAGAAGAAATTTTATTTTGAATGATTTTTGTAATTTATATTTAATAGTCCTAATATTGACTGATCAAAGCTATTATACATTTGCAAAGAAGTTTGCTTATGTTGTTTTTACAATTCGCAAGGAAAGGTATAGATAATTATGAAATACACTGATTTAAAACAAAGAGTTTATGAAGCCAATATGCGACTACCCGAATTAGACCTAGTCATTTTTACATGGGGTAATGTAAGTGAAGTAGACAGAGAAAATAAAGTTGTAGCGATTAAACCAAGCGGTGTCAGCTATGATAATTTAAAAGCCGAAGATATTGTTATTTTGGAATTAGAAACCGGGGAAGTCATTGAAGGGGATATGAATCCTTCCAGCGATACCGATACGCATCTTATCTTATACCAACGTTTTCCTAATATTGGTGGTATTGTTCATACTCATTCCACTTGGGCTGTCAGTTGGGCACAAGCTTGCTGTGATTTAACTGCTTATGGTACAACACATGCTGATACTTTCTATGGTGATGTTCCCGCGACAAGAAAATTAACAGATGAAGAAATTTTATCCGAATATGAAAAAAATACCGGTAAAGTTATCATTGAAACATTTGAAGAAAGAAATATTGATCCGATGGCTGTACCGGGTGTTTTAGTATCCGGACATGGACCTTTTACTTTTGGTGAAGATGCTTCGAAGGCGGTTGATAATTCTAAGGTTTTAGATGAATGTTGCAGAATGGCTACTCTAACTCGTATAGTCAATCCGGATATTCAAAGAATCGAACAAGGTTTATTAGATAAGCATTATATGAGAAAACATGGACCGAATGCGTATTACGGTCAAAAATAATTATTGTTTAGAAATTTATTCTTTAATTTAGAGAAGACTCACTATTAAGAAAAGTCAATAGTAAAAAAGTCGGTCCTAAAATAAAATAAACTTTAATAAAATAAACAATCTATATAATTCCAAAATTTACTAATTTCTAATTTGCTAACATTAATTTGTGCATCTCTAAAATGCAGTTATATTTGTATAAATTATATAAAAAAACATCAAAACTTTTATGAAATATTGACATTGCATACAAAAAAATTTTTTTGTATAATGTTATTAAAATTCTTTTAAAAAGTTTTTCAGAAAAGAGTCTGCATTGAAATATCCATTAGGAATAAATTTAGATGTTTAAAGTACAAAAATCTTGTTAATGAGCTTCAATAGCAGAATTGTTTATGATCTAGATGTAACTTGTGATTTGTAAGGAGTATTATCTGGTTCATTCCTAGAATTACGTAATCGATAACAAAAAGGTTTTATGAATATTCAATGGAAGGAGACGGAATGGAAAAAGAGTACATTATGGAATTAAAAAATATTTCTAAATCTTTTCCGGGAGTTCAAGCTCTGAACAATGTTAGCATGCAATTTGAGCGAGGTAAAGTTCATGCACTGGTAGGTGAAAATGGAGCAGGAAAATCAACATTAATGAAAATAATAATGGGTTTATATCGTGCAGATCAAGGTCAGATTTTCATTAAAGGGGAAAAATTTGTTGGTTCTAGTGTAATTCATTCTTTACAAGCAGGTGTAAAGATGATCCATCAAGAATTGAATTTTATACCTTTTATGTCTGTTGCAGAGAATATTTTTCTTGGACATGAACCATGTAATAATTTTTTGGGGGTTGTTTCTAAAAAGAAGTTATTAAAAGAAACAAAGAAACTTTTAGATAGAGTTAATTTAGATGTTAATCCGAACTTGCCTATGAGAGATTTAACAGTTGCAGAAAGACAGATGGTTGAAATTGCCAAAAGTGTTTCGTTTGGTGCAGATATAATTATTATGGACGAGCCCACATCTGCTATTTCTGAAACAGAGGTAAAAAGACTATTTGAGATCATTGAGGAATTAAAAAGGAAAGGGGTTGCTATAATATATATTTCACATAAACTAGATGAAGTTTATCAAATATCAGACAGTATCAGTGTTCTTAGAGATGGCAATTACATTGCAACTTTCAAAACTGCTGAAATAGAACAAGACAAACTGATTAAAGCAATGGTTGGTCGTGAGTTGGAAAATATTTATCCAGATAAAAGAGCAAAAATTGGTGAAGAAATGTTAAAAATTGAAAACCTTTCTAAGGATAATGTTTTTACTGATATCTCATTTAGTGTTAATAAAGGCGAAATATTAGGAGTTGCAGGGATGATGGGTTCTGGGAGAACCGAGGTTATGAATTGTATTTTTGGCTTGGACAAATATGATTCCGGTCAGATATATATCCGTGGAGAAAATGTAAGCATATCAAATCCTAATAAAGCCATACAAAAGGGCATCGGAATGGTTCATGAAGATAGGAAAGAAACTGGACTCATTCTGGGACTTTCTGTCAAAGAAAATATTACCTTATCAAATTTAGATAAAATATTTAGCGGACAAATAATTAACAAGCAGAAAGAAAATATTTATGTAGATGATATAGTCGAGAAATTATCTATAAAGACTCCACACAGAGATCAACAGGTTAAATTTTTAAGTGGTGGAAATCAACAAAAGATTGTTATAGGGAGAATACTTCTAGATCAAGCGGATATAATTATTTTAGATGAGCCTACGCGCGGAATTGATGTTGGAGCTAAAACAGAAATTTATAAATTAATTGTAGACCTAGCCGCACAAGGTAAAGCAATCATTATGGTTTCATCAGAAATGAATGAATTGATAGGAATGAGTGATAGAATTATAATTTTGCGCGAAGGACATAAAGTTGGAGAATTAGATAAAGCAAACATTTCTCAAGAAAAGATAATAAGACGAGCATTGTTAAATTAAATTCTAACAAAGTAATTTAGAAAAATACGAGGTAAAGATTAATGAATAAGAAGTTGCTTATAGAGAGAAATCAATACAAGAATAAAAATGTTTTACAGAAATATGGATTATTATTTGTGTTTCTTTTTCTTTGTTTAATTCTTTCTTTATCAACACCAAATTTTTTAAAACTATCTAATATTATTAATATATTCAGATCAATATCAATCATTTCAATTTTAGCTTTTGGCGCAACTTTTGTTGTTCTTACAGGTGGGATTGATCTTTCTTTAGGTTCCGTGGTTGCACTAACAGGTGTAATTGCGGCTTCGCTAGCTCATCCTAATACTTATCCGCTAATAGTACCAATCATTGCAGGAATTTTTGTGGGGGTTCTTATTGGATTGTTTATTGGAGTGATTGTAGCGTATGGACGAGTTCCTCCTTTTATTGCGACTTTAGGTGTAATGACTGCTGCTAGAGGTGGAGCATTGATTATTGCTAAAGGAAGACCAATACTAGATTTGTCTTCAAGCTTTTCATTTATAGGGGGTGGCGAAATATTTGGATTGCCTTTTCCTGTTATAATTACACTTTTCGTTTTTTTACTTGTTCTTTTTGTTTTATCAAAAACAAAATTTGGTCGATATGTGTATGCCATAGGAGGAAATGAAGAGGCATCCCGTGCAGCAGGTATTAAAGTCAATATAATTACAATTATGGTGTATATTATTTGTAGTGGTCTAGCAGGATTAGCTGGTATTATACAAACGTCAAGAATAGCTGTTGGTCAGCCCAGCATAGGCCAGGGATACGAGATGGATGCAATTACAGCAGTGGTAATAGGTGGTGTGAGTCTTTCGGGAGGCAGAGGTTCAGTTGTGGGAACAATTCTGGGTTCACTTATTATAGGAGTTCTTAATAATGGATTAGATTTATTAAATGTTTCCTCTTATTGGCAGTCTGTAGTGAAAGGTTTAATTATTATTGGAGCAGTTTTATTGGATAGAAAAAAGAAGAACTAAATGCAAACTAATTTATGTAGAACATTTAAAATATAGACACATATTAAAAAATTAAAGGAGAATACAAATGAAAAAGAAAATCTTAATGCGAATTTTGGTTGTGGTACTAATAATCAGTATCCCTTTGGGATTACTTGCTTGTGGGAAAACTGATAAATCTGATAGTGAAACTGCTACTAAGGATGCAAAAGAGGATGTAGAAAAAGAAACAGTAGATGAAGAAAAGAAGGATGAAAAAACAGAAGAAGATGAAGACATTGTTATAGGCTTTAGTAATCTCACTCTTAAAAATGAATTTATGGTTGCTTTACAGGATGGAATAGAGGATAAATGCAAAGAATTAGATGTTAAACTTATTGCAGTTAATCCAGAGTTGGATGCAGAAACACAAATTCAACAGATAGAGAGTTTCATTTCACAAGAAGTTGACGCTATTATAATTGATCCAGTTGATTCAAATGCAAGTGCACCTGCCGTTGAAAAAGCAAAGGATGCTGGAATACCAATTGTTTGTGTTAATTCTATAACTGATGCAGAACCTGATGCTTTTGTAGGATCGAATGATGAAGAAGCAGCAGAAATTGCAATTAATTACCTTGCTGAACGGCTTGATGAAAAAGGCAATATTTTTATGATACATGGTAATCCAGGACAATCAGCAGAAGTTAAAAGAAGTGATGGAGCATACAAGACTTTAGAAAATTATCCAAATATGGAATTAAAAGCGGAAGACTATTCTGAGCAATGGTCAAGAGAAGATGCCATGAAACTGACGGAGAATTGGTTACAAGCATTCGGAGATGACGTAGATGGAATTTTTTCTCATAATGATGATATGGCAATGGGGTCTCTATTGGCTTTAGAAAATGCAGGAGTAAAAGAAAAAGTTGTACTTATAGGTGTTGATGCAAACCCAGAAGCACTTCAAGCAGTTAAAGATGGAAGACTTGATGCAACTGTATTTCAAGATGCGTATGGTCAAGGGCAAGGCTCAGTTGAAGTAGCGGTAAAACTTGTAAAGGGTGAAGTTGTAGAGGAACAAGGTTTCATTCCATTTCAATTAGTTACTATAGAAAACGTTGAAGATTATATTAAATAACTTAACTATAAGGAATTTTGTGATGAAGGCTGGGGGGTACAGACAATCTCTTGGTATTCCCGCTTAGATAGTCTAAGAAAATGTCCAACCCCCCTTCTCATGAAGAAAGAGTAGATTAATAATATACGTTTCACCTGACTGTATGTTGGCTATCTTATGTCTTCTAAGCTAGAATATAAAAGAAGTACAAAAGCACAATTGAAGAATAATTTTTCAAGTAGTAGTATATAATTAAATTAAGAGTTATAATATATCAAAAGAGAAATAAGTTACGAGACAGTAGTACAAGCAAAGAATTTGAGCAAGATTCAGTTATTTATATCTAGACTACCCGGAACCACTCGTAGTTACCAGTAGCTAAATGTGCCAGAAAAAGTTAAAGAAAGAATTGCTTGCCATTAACATACAGCTAATGCAAGTGGTATTCTAGTTTGAAACTATCTCATATTTCATAGCAATTATCAAAGCTATAGGGAGTGGCCTTAATTCTCCCTATATTTAAATTCAAAGAAAAGAATTCATCAATCGGAAAATATTATCTCTTCATGATCTAGTCAAGAAATATAGTTATATACCTCTAAGATTAAGATGCATAAATATGCACGTAAGTTATTGGTATTTTAATATGTTTTTTGAAGCATTTTATAATATGACTAGAATATAGAATCACTGTTATTATTTACCGCTTAAGTAATATGGGGATAAGTAGGAATGGGTACGGACGGAGACAGAATAAGATTTCTGTTGATTTAATTTATACTTTTTTGGAAGAATTAGAATAATGTGCATTAAATTGAGATGAAGAGAAGATTTACCATCCGGCCGTCAAGAGTATTTAAACGACATTGTTAATGATTAGAAGTTTGATAATTTTTAGGATTACATTTTGATGTTAAGTGGCAAAAAAGAAGAAGCGAAAATATTTTTGGAAGGATAATTAAGGATAATTAATGGAAGAAAAGACTATTTTAGAATTAAAAAACATCTCTAAATCTTTCCCAGGAGTTCAAGCTTTAAACAATGTTAGTATAAAGTTTGAGAATGGTAAGGTTCATGCTATTGTAGGTGAAAATGGGGCTGGCAAGTCTACTTTAATAAAAATTCTTAGTGGTGTTTACCAAAAGGATAATGGTGTCATTCTTATTAATGGTAAAGAAATTGATATTCAAAATCCCAGAAAAGCGACCGAATTAGGCATTAGCACAATCTATCAAGAGTTAAACCTACTTCCAAACTTAAGTATTGCAGAGAATATTTTCGTAGGTCGCGAGAAAAGGAACGGTGTGTTTTATGATAAAAAGACCACTGAGATTGAGGCTAGAAAACTTTTATTGGAAGTAGGAATGACAATAGATGTTGGAACTTTGGTTAAGAACTTATCAATAGCGCAAAGACAACTGCTAGAAGTGGCTAAAGCTTTATCGATTGATTCCCAAATAATTATTATGGATGAGCCAACTTCTTCATTAGCAGCTGACGAAATAGAAATATTATTGAAAATTG
This sequence comes from Clostridiaceae bacterium, assembly GCA_012521015.1. Classification (GTDB taxonomy): domain Bacteria; phylum Bacillota; class Clostridia; order Saccharofermentanales; family DTU023; genus UBA5436. The sequence goes on from JAAYNE010000093.1 coordinate 64,890, forward strand.
TTAAAGAACTAAGACACAAAGGGAAAGCCATTATTTATATATCTCATAAATTGGACGAGATATATGAAGTGAGTGATAAAATCACAGTTTTACGAGATGGCGAATCTATAGGTACAGTTGAAACAAATAATTGTAGTGAAGAAAATTTAATTCAAATGATGGTAGGCAGACCGCTTGTAGATCTTTATCCAAAATTAGAAGTAGACATCGGTGATGAGATCTTAAGGGTTGATAATGTTACATCAGGGAATTTAGTAAAGAATGTAAGTTTTACTCTTCGAAAAGGAGAGATTCTTGGTGTCGCAGGTCTAGTTGGATCTGGAAGAAGTGAGCTTATGTCTGCAGTTTTTGGTATTGATCCCATAGACCATGGGTCAGTAATTATAGATGGAATAGAGTTGAAGAGTAACTACCCAAAGGATTCAATCGATAAAGGGATTGGGTTTGTTCCTGAAGATCGTAAAATGCAAGGATTAATACTAAAAATGTCTATAAGAGAGAATATAACAATATCTTGTTTAGAAGATATCAGTTCTAGGGGTTTTATTAGCTCGAAAGCAGAGAATGCGATTTCGCATGATTTTAGCGATAAACTTCAAATAAAATCAACGGGTATAGAGCAAAAGGTTGAAAATTTATCTGGAGGAAATCAGCAGAAAGTTGTAATAGCAAAATGGTTAGCAACTCGTCCCAAAATACTTATTCTAGATGAACCGACTAGGGGCATTGATGTAGGAGCAAAGAAAGAAATTTATACATTAATTGGAGAATTAGTTAAAATAGGTGTCGGAATTATCCTCGTTTCTTCTGAATTACCGGAAGTGCTTGGGATGAGTGATAGAATCATGGTTATGCATGAAGGTTTGGTTAAAGGCTTTCTTTCTAGAAATGAGGCAACCCAAGAGAAGATAATGTCGTTGATATTAAAATAATTAACACAAAAATAGATTTATTAACACAAAAATAGATTAATTAAAGCAAATTGAATGCTGAGGAGAGAAATTTATATGAAAACACAATCTCAGAGCAAAGATAAGCACATTAACTTTCTAAAAAAACTAAGAGAATCAGCAACAATAAGGATAGCATTAATACTATTAGTATTATGTGTATTTTTAGCTATTGCAGAAGGTAAGGCATTTCTAACAAACGAGAATTTATTGTCCGTCTTTCGTCAATTTTCTTTTATTGGGATCATGGCAATTGGTGAATGTTTGGTAATTATTACCGGTGGGATTGATTTGTCAGTGGGTTCAATATTTGCATTCTCTGGAGTAATTGGATCTCTTGCGATGACAAGTTGGGGACTGGGATTTATTCTTGGGCTAATTGTTGGATTGGTTGCTGGTGCTGGCTTTGGTTTAATTAATGGTCTGTTAATAACAAAACTAAAACTACCTCCATTTATTGCCACGTTGGGTACTATGAGTATTGCTCGCGGTTTATCTTATGCTGTTACCAAAGGTTATCCGGTTAGTGATATGCCTGATGCTTTTAAATTCATCGGGCAAGGTCATATTTTAGGAATACCAGCACCAATAATATTACTTATTATAGTAACAATTATCATTGGAATTTTCTTACATCTCACGATTACCGGTAGACGGATTTTCGCAATCGGTGGAAATGAAGAAGCATCCAGGGTGTCAGGCATAAGTGTTAAAAAGGAGAAGATTCTTGTATATACACTGTGTGGTCTCCTTGCTGGTCTCGCAGGTCTTGCAACTGCAGCTCGATTAAATGTTGCACAATCTACTGCAGGAGCAGGTTCAGAAATGGATGCAATTGCTGCGGTTATTATAGGAGGAGCAAGTTTAAGCGGTGGTGTAGGTAATGTGGCTGGTCCAATTCTTGGTGCAGCTATTATGGGCGTGCTTCGAAATGGTTTGGTATTAATGAGTGTTTCTGCTTATTGGCAACAAACGGTTATTGGAATTGTCATTATTGTAGCAGTAACTATAGATAAGATGAGGTACGAAAAACTTTAGACATTACTAAATTGTATTATTTAGTAAAATTAATAAAAAGGAGGAAAAAATCAATGAAAAAATTGGTAAGTATAGTATTATGTCTAATACTACTGGTGGGAATAGTTGTATCCTGTTCAAAGAAAGAGGAAAAAGCTGAAGAGACTGAAAAGGCTAAAGAGACTGAAAAAGCTGAAGAGACTGAAAAGGCTAAAGAGACTGAAAAAGCCGAAGAGACTGAAAAGGCTAAAGAGACTGAAAAAGCCGAAGAGGCTACTGAGGACAAGTCTGGTGACGAAGAAATCGTAATAGCTGTTGTGCCAAAAGCATTGGATAATGCAGTGTTTTTGGACACAAAACAAGCGGCAGAAGAAAAAGCAGCTGAATTAGGTTTTTCTTTAATATGGACTGCGTCGCAAAAATCAGATGCCGCAGAACAAGTAAATGTAATTGAAGGTTTAATCGAGAAGAAAGTTGATGGAATGCTTATTAGTTGTAATGATGCTGATGCGTTAAAAGACGTGATTGACCGAGCTGTTGACGCTGGAATTGTTGTTGCCACATTTGATTCGGACTCACCAGAATCAAAGAGAAATTTTTACATTGGAACAAACAACTATACTCTTGGTGAAGTGTCTGCTCAGAAAATGATGGAATATTTGCCAGATGGAGGAAAGATAGCAATTTTAACAGGAGTGCCAGGGATGCCTAATCTCGAGACGAGAATTGAGGGATTTACGGATACAGCAGCTGGATCTAATCTTGAAATTCTTCCTGTACAAGCAGGGGATTGCGACACGCAGAAATCAGTAGATGTTATCACACAATTTACACTAGCAAATCCTGATTTAGCTGGCTGGTGGCTTGTAGGCGTATGGCCGACACTTGCGGATCCAGAAGCTATCCCAGAATTGGCAAACTTCTCCGATAAAGGCGGTGTTACTGTTTCAGTCGACGCTGTATGGCCGCAGTTAGCCTATGTTGAACGAGGTATCATAGATGTATTAGTAGGTCAAGATTTTTCTGCGATGGGTAGCCAAGGAGTTGATGCACTTTATAAACTCATAAAAAATGAGGAAGTTGATCTTGGTGGCGATGAAAAATACATTGATACGGGTTATATCTTGGTTGACGAAAATAATATTGAGGAAATCAAAGCTGTTACTCCAGAGTGGTAATTAAGTAAAAGGTTTTCTGTGGAAGTTTTCTCACTAATGAGAAAACTTCCAATATTTCAAAATTTAGAGGAATAAAATGATTTCAAAAAAATATATAACGGAACATAAAAATAAAGAGATATATCTATATCATTTTAAAAACGAGTCTGGTTCAGAAATGAAAGTAACAAATTATGGTGCAATCATTACCTCTATAAAAATGCCAGATAGAGATGGATTTTTTGATGAAGTGTCTTTAGGATATGAAGATGTAAGTAGTTATATAAAAGATAATCCTTTTTACTTCGGTTGTATTATTGGAAGGTATGCAAATAGAATTAAGAATGGACGATTTACTCTGAATAATATCAACTATCAATTAACTACTAATGAAGGTAAGAACCAGCTGCACGGTGGACATATAGGTTTTCATCAAAGGACGTGGGAAGGGAGAGTTGAAGAAGATGTATTAATTTTATCTTATCTCAGTCCGGATGGAGAAGAATTATATCCAGGAACAGTACAAATTGAAGTAAAGTACCAACTTACTAATGAAAATGAAATAATTATCTCATATGAGGGAGTTAGTGATAAAGATACTATTATAAATCTGACCAATCACTCTTATTTCAACTTAAATGGATCTAAAAGTGCCATCTTTGACCATGAGTTGTTTATTGATGCTGACTATTTTACACCAACTGATGAGGAACTAATTCCTACAGGTGAGCTACGACACGTGGAAGGCACTGCATTTGATTTTCGTGAGTCACGAAAAATAGGTGAACGTATTTTTGATTTTGAGGATGAAGCTATATCAATCGGTAATGGCTACGACCATAATTATGTTCTAAACGGAAGTGGATTACGTAAAGTGGCGGAAGTTAATGAACAGACAACAGGAAGGTGTATGGAAGTCTTTACAAATCAACCAGGAATGCAATTTTTTACAGCACATATTATTCATCCAAATACAATTGGTTCAAATAATAATATTTACGAGCCATATTATGGTATTTGTTTAGAACCTCAAGTTCATCCTGATTCGCCCAACAAAGATCATTTTCCTAATTGCGTTTTAAGGAGAGGTGAAACTTACCATAATGAAACTATTTATAAGTTCTCCGCAAAGTAGCAATAACGTCATAAATATAGAACATTTAAAGTAAAAAATCGCTAAACAGCTAAGCGAAATCCCAGTATGGGAAAATGATAAAACAAAGGGAAAAAAGAAAAAGATTTTTTTACTAAACTTATGATATTGATCTTGTTTGTTAGTATTTCTTTGGTAGCTATTGCTTGCGAAAACGGATCAGGGCAACAAAACTTAATGAAACTACTACAGATTCAGAAACAACAATGGATGTGGAAACTAAAAAAGAACAGATAGAAGAGAAAACAGAAGATAGTTCTGTTAATTAAAGATGAAGAAAAAGAGATCTGAAAAGCAAACTGGCGAAAAGTTTAAGAAAAATTTTCACCACAAACTTTTAGAATTAGATCAAGAATAACAGAAAAAAGTGTGTAAGGAAACAAAATTAGAAATTTGAACCCGCAAAGTAATCTCAAAGTTGAGGTTAAAAGAGAAAAATTGAAACTTGAAATCTGAATAAGCCTTAGGTAATCAAAAGGAAATTTTGTCTGGTTTTTTCGCTATACTTAGCCCCAGCCACTTGAGCCGGAGTAAGATTATTCAGCGAAGAATGCGGTTTGACAAAGTTGTAAAAGCAAACAAAAAGAGCAATGAGTATGTTGGCAGATTCAAAAGATTTAAAACCTCTTTTGGGTTTGTACCAGGCTTTAAACTGCCCGTTAAAGGCTTCGATGGGATTATTACTAATAAGATCCTCAAAGCTTTCGACTTGGATAAAGTCGAGATCAGGAAAGAATCTGTGGGCTGGTTCTTTGTAAGCATAATAGCGATCCATAATAACAGCTTCACGAGGTTTACCAAATTGTTCTTTGCAGCTATGTAACAAAGTGTGAGCAGCGGTAGAATCTATAAATTCAGAGATATGGAAATCTAAGATGACTCTGGTTTCAAAATCTAAAGCAAACCACAACATTATACCAGAGGCTTTTCAGATCTCTTTTTAATTTTTAAGTTAACAGAATTTGTTTTAATAAAAGGAGGTTGAACATGAGCAAAAAGAAAGCGTATATTTTTTATGGAGGGTATGAGGG
>JAAYNE010000094.1 GCA_012521015.1 Clostridiaceae bacterium
AGATAATTAAGGTTATAGATGATATAGCATTCCAAACCAACATACTTGCATTAAATGCAGCTGTAGAAGCAGCAAGAGCCGGCGAAGCAGGCAAGGGCTTTGCGGTTGTAGCTGATGAAGTAAGAAATTTGGCAGGCAAGTCGGCAGAAGCTGCCAAACAAACAACGACGCTTATAGAGAATTCTATCCATGCAATTGACATAGGAACAGCCTTAGCAGATGATGCGGGAAAATCCTTAGCTGGAATCGTTGAAAAAACAAATGAAACAAACAATTTAATAAATGAAATAGTTAAAGCGTCATCACAACAGACTGTATCAGTTAATCAAATAAGAAACGGCATTGAGCAGATATCATCCGTAGTTCAGCAGAATGCGGCAACGGCAGAGGCGAGTGCAGCCAACAGTGAAGAGCTGTCAGGACAAGTTCATATACTTAATGACTTAGTAAGTAAATTCAATATATAAGGGAGGTTACAATTGGCGATATTATGGAATAAACGCTTAGAGGTAGGTGTTGACCTGATTGATGACCAGCATAAAAAATGGTTTGAAAAAGCGGATCAGCTTTTTGAAGCAGGCAAAAACGGCAAATCTAAAGAATATATAATTCAATTGTTTGATTTTTTAGATGAATATACAAAGACACATTTCAGAGATGAAGAAAAATATATGCAAAGCATTAATTATCCTGAAATTAACTTACAAAAACAAATGCATGAAAGTTTTATCAAAAAACTTTCGGAATTAAGAAAACAATATGAAACTGAAGGAGCAAATATAAACCTTATAATAAGTACAAATCAAATTATTTTAGATTGGCTTACAAACCACATTTCCAATGCAGATAAAAAAATAGGAGAATTTGCACATAAACAATAAGATGGGTCATCCCCGCGAAAATTATTCGTGGGGATTTCTTTTTGTATATATAACCAAATCATTACCGCTTTACGCTATAAAAATAAAAAAAGCGTCCCTTCGGTGAACCCTTAGGGACATTTTTTTATTCATTTTCCCATTCATCAAAACGCTTCATAATTTCGTCATAGGTTTGATTGCAAATTTCCGGCAGTCCTGCACCGCCGTTAAGCTCCATTCCTGCCGCCTCAAAACCTTTAATGACCGCCTCTCTAAGCAAGGAAATTTTAGACTTGTCACCTCCGGACAGGGACTTAGCCATATCCAATATCCTGCTTGCAACAGCATCAACCGAATACTCCCCGCCCTCTGCAATGGATGCAGCCGCCCTCTCAGAATCCTCAAGAGACACATTTAACCTTTGTCCAAACAAGGTAAGATTTGATGCTTCACCTTGTTTTACAACCATTTTTCTGATAGTTTCTTTAAAGTCCTTTATTCTTTTTTCATTATCTGCAATAAGTCTGTCTATTTCTATACGGTCATACTTTTTATTGCTTTTCAATGAATCAGAGTTCTTTATGTCATCAGGCTGTTGAGTATTGGTCTTTGTGTTTGTAATATTAGGTTTTGGTGCAGTCGGATTAATTTCATTTATCAAATGACCACCTCCTTAATTATATATCGTAATCAAAACAAAAAAATAAAGACGTAAGAAACTGAAAAATTTACGGGAATTACCAATTAATATCTATAAATATTTATCTGGATGTGCCGATATATATTATGATCATTGTAATTTCAATAAAGATAGTGTATACTAATCAATGAAATTCGTGTGTTTAATATAACTTGGGAGAA
>JAAYNE010000095.1 GCA_012521015.1 Clostridiaceae bacterium
CGTTCCAACATGGAAAAAATGGAGATTTATTTGTTCAAAAAGCTCCGGCGGCAACTTTAGATGTACTGGCAAATGCTTTAAAACAATTGTATCAAGCAGATACGGAAATAAAAATAATAGGTACTCGTCATGGCGAAAAACTGTACGAAACATTAGTGACACGTGAAGAAATGGCGCGTGCAGAAGATATGGGTAACTATTTTCGTATACCGTGCGATTCGCGAGATCTTAATTATGATAAGTATTTTATTAAGGGTAACCAAGAAATAACTTCGTTTGACGATTATCATTCTCATAATACGAAAAGATTGGATATTGAGGGGATGAAAGCACTGCTTTTGAAACTTGATTTGATAAAAAATGATGTCAAATAGTTGTTTTTGCTTTATTTAATTTGTATTGAAAAACTTGTTCATCATATAACACTATGTTAAAAGTAGGAATTACCGGTCAATCCGGATTTATAGGGACTGCCTTATTTAATACTATAGGACTATATCCAGACAAGTATATACGTGTTCCTTTTGAGGACTCTTGGTATTCTAATCAAGAAAAACTTATCAGTTTCGTTAAAAAATGCGATGTTATTGTTCATTTAGCCGCTGTAAATCGTCATTCAAATCCACAAATACTATATGATACTAATATTATGCTTGTTCGTCAATTGATTGAAGCTATTGATATTAGTGGTGTAAGACCTCACGTATTGTTTAGTTCATCAATTCAAGAATCTCTTAATAATCCTTATGGAAAATCGAAGTTGGAAGGACAAAAAATTCTACAAGAATGGGCAAAACAAACTAAAACAGCATTTACAGGATTGGTTATACCTAATGTGTTTGGAGAGTTTTCTAAACCTAATTATAACACCTTTATTGCTACTTTTTCCGACAAATTGATAAAGGGAGAAACAGTTGAAGTTATAGAAAATAATAGTGTTAAATTAATTCATATTGGTTCTCTATGCCATTTTATTTTGTCTCATTTAGAACAATCCGGTATTAGAAAAATTGAAGTTCCATACGACTTTTGCATGAATGTAACCGATGTGTTAGAGCGTTTGACCTATTTTAATAATTTATATACGAAACAAGGTATTATTCCTATACTTAAAGATAGAAACGATCTTAATTTGTTTAATACATTTCGCTCGTATATAGAGCCGGCAAAAATGTTTTTGGTTAATCATTGTGATGAAAGGGGAAGTTTTGCTGAAACAATTAAGACGGGTGTTGGTGGGCAAGTATCATATTCCATTACCAAGCCGAGTGTAACTCGTGGAAATCATTATCATACGCGTAAAATAGAACGTTTTATTGTTATTAAGGGTAAAGCCCGTATTGAATTAAGAAAAATAGGAACAGATGAAATTATTAGTTTTGACTTAGATGGCACAGAACCTGCCTATGTAGATATGCCGGTATGGTACACACACAACATTACGAATATAGGAAAAGATGATTTATACACAGAATTTTGGATTAATGAGTGGTATGATCCAAACAATAGTGACACTTATTTTGAAAAAGTATGATGCATAAGTTGAAGAGCGTTTATAAAAAATACATTTTCCCGACTATTTATAATTTTGTAGGGGGGGAATAAATTTGTTATTAAGGGTAAAAGAAATTCTATATTTCACCAAGGAAATTATCTGAAAAAATGTAAAATATCAGTATTTGGTAACGACAATAAAATATTGTTTGTTAAATGTGGACGAAACAGATTGATAAGTACAAATATATACATAAATGGCAACAACAATGAAATTGTTATTGGGAAGAATAATGTATTTATTAATGGTGATATATACATAGAGGATGATAATAATAAGGTTGTTTTTGGTAGTGGCAATTCTGTATGCGGATATACGCATATAGCTGTAATTGAAGGGCAAAGTGTAACATTTGGCGATGGATGTCTTTTCTCAACCGATGTTACTTTTCGTGTCGGCGATAGCCACAGTATAATGGATAATAATACGGGAAATAGAATAAATCCATCAAAGTCAATCAAAATAGGAGATAGAGTTTGGTTTGGAAACAAAACGACCATTTTAAAAGGAGTTGAAATAGGTAATGATTCAATTATTGCAACGGGTAGTGTAGTTA
>JAAYNE010000096.1 GCA_012521015.1 Clostridiaceae bacterium
CAGCAGAGATGATTTTCTGAAGCTAAAAGAAGAAATAGACCTTCAGATTAAAACTATAAGCGAAATCGTTGAGGTTGAAGAGCAAGAAGAAGTCCAAATAACTAACGAGCTGACAAGAGAGTTAGTAGAACGATATATAGAAAAAGTGATTGTATCGTTGGACGGAACTTATAGAGTGGAGCTAAAAAAATAGCTTCGCCTTTTGAATCTATAAACAGATTTAATTGAATAGAAAAGCGTATTTCGATAAAATGGTAGCAATAGAAACTTTAAGAAAATAAATAAGGTCCTGGTGCAATTTTATGGAAAATTTTTTTAGCATTAACTTGACATCAGAGGGCTCTGGTACAACAGGCGTAGAAGCTGTTAGATATGGCAGAAAGTTCATTGGAATCGAAGTGAACGAGGAATATTTAGGAATTAGTAAAAGAAGATTGGAGAAGGAAATACATGGCTAAAAGAAATTTTGATGAGTGGTTGGCAACTTTTACAGATAACATCAATTCATATACATACTACGTTGATTTTGAAGGTGTGTATGCAAATGCACAGTTATTTAAGCGAGAACTCGCATTAATGCAGACTTTAATTGGAAGTAAAAATATTCGTGAGGAATTTAAAGATTTAGTTACTGATTATCCGGAGGTTATAAAGTGTATTCCGATATTGTTGGCATTAAGGGACACTGTTATTGCGGTAACTGACGAAGATGGAAGAAAAGACTATGATTTCAAGAAAATGAATTATAGTCTGGAGGATTACTGTGATTTTATGGAAAAGACAGGTTTGTTTGCTTTGTTAGCAAATCATGTTGTTTCCAATCTATATGACCTTGCCGGTTTAGGTATTAATATTGGATTATCTTCGAATGGACGTAAGAATAGAGGCGGACATCAGATGGAAGATTTGGTGGAAGGCTATATTGAAAAAGCAGGCTTCGTAAAGGGAAAAACATATTTTAAAGAAATGTATTTGACAGAGATAGAAGAAAAGTGGGGCTATGATTTATCCAATATTTCTGCGGAGGGAACTAGTACAAAGCGATTTGATTTTGTGGTTAAACCGGAAGGCTCTGATAATGTATATGTTTGTGAGTGTAATTGCTACAGTTCTGGTGGTTCTAAATTAAATGAAACCGCTAGAAGTTTCAAAACAATTGCATTGGAAGCTGAAGGAATTCCTAATGTATACTTTGTTTGGTTTACGGATGGAGAAGGCTGGAAGTCCGCCAGACGTAATTTGAAAGAAACATTTGATGTTTTGGAGGATATCTATAATATTAATGATATGGAAAACGATATAATTAATAAGGTGTTTATTTGACGGAAAACGATAGAAAAATTTGAGATTTATCGATAGCATGCTAAAAGAAAAATATGACAAGAGATAAGGAGATAAATGAGTATGAACTTAGTTATAGAATCGCAAAGAGATAATATTGAACGTGCATTTAAATCGTTAATTAAATGTGGAAGACCAGATATAAAAGACGAAGAAAATAATGATTTGGTTCCATCTTTGTACGTAGATTTATTTGAGAATGAATATATTTTGAAACAGGCATTAGATGAAACGCATGTGATTTTTAAGGGGAGAAAAGGAACTGGAAAGTCAACTGTTTTTTTAAAAGCAGAAAGAGATTTAAAACAGAAGAAGAATATTATACCAATTTATATTAATTTGCAGTCATGTTATGAAGAAATAAGGACATCTGATATTGAACTGCAAGAAAAACTTAATCAATATGGTGTTTATAAAAAGTTCTTTGATGAAGTATTGAAGAAAATCAAAGAAGCATGTTGTGGATGGATAAAAGATAAACAAATAGAAGAATTGTTCGATGAAATAGAAAAAGGACAATATATCGATGTTAATTTTCAAAGAACGATGCAGATGACAACGGCTCATCAAGGAAGCGTGACTGCAAATCTTAGTAAAGCAAGTCAAGATGTTTCGTTGCAAGCTAGTGGGAAAACAGAGAAGCAGTTTGAAACAACAGAGATGAGAATTTTTTCCATAAATGCGATATTAACAAAATTGAAACAAATTTTGCAAAAACACTCTATAATTAAAGTGTATCTTTTTTTGGATGACTTTAGTGAATTATCTAAAGAGTCACAAACACTTATGGTTGACTCGTTGATTGCGCCTATAATAGCCTCCTATAATGATATGTTTGTTATTAAATTAGCGGCGTATCCTTATAGAATTTATTTAGGCAAAATCGACTCATCCAAAATAGTTCCATATTCACTCGATTTTTATGATGTATATGAAAAGACTTCTACAAATTACACAATGGTAGAGGCATCGTCTATCGATTATGTAAAAAGAACCATTTGTAAGAGAATAGAAGTATATACACAGGGGCAAATAGAGGCAGATGATTTGTTTGATACAACAAAAACAAGTATAGAAACATATTATAAAACGTTATTTTATGCATCAGCGGGAATACCGCGATGTTTGGGATATATCTTAACGTATTGTTTTATTAGTTCTATTAACAGTGGGAATCAGATTACACTTCAAAATATAAATACTGCGGCAAAGAAGTATTATAATGATAATGTGCTGGCAGAATTTTATAATGACAGTCGATACAAACAATCTTTTTTTGATGATGATAAGATTTTGACCCAGCTAACACAAAAAAGATTGATGGATGATTTGATTAAATTATCGAAATCAATTAAGCGTACTTATGTTGAGAGTTTTACGGCTGAAAAGAATATTAAAGAAATATTTAAAAATACGCTGAATAAGATGAAAATAGGTGCAACTTATGTAATGCCTACTTCACATTTTTATGTAGAAAAAGAAATAGAAAGCATTTTGCAAACACTGGAATTATATTACATTGTAAGTAAATTTAATGAAGGTAGTAGTAGAAAACCAGGAAAGAAGGTTTCTTTCTATGGATTGAATTATGGTTTGTGTCTGGAAAATGGCATAGATTATGGTAAGCCTGAGTTTAGAAGAGCGTATGATTATTGGCGTCAAGAGGAATTTGACTATACAGATTTTATCCCTGCAGCACTTAATACAGTAAAGGTTCCAAAATGTAAAAAATGTGGGTATGAATATACTGATAAGACAGAGTATGAGATCGTGAAAAAGTTTGGGTACTGTTTGAAGTGCAAGACAGATGGAGAAATTGATGAAGTAAATGAACTTGAAGATGCGGTTCAAGAGCAAATAAAGAAATGGAAAGAGGTGCAACTGCCAGATATAGAGATTGAAATTCTTAGGGTGCTTTATAACAATAGAGAGAGGAAACTAACTGCGCATGAAGTAGGGGGCGAAGTTGAAAAACATCATTTGGGTGTGACGAAAATAATGGAAAAACTAAAGCGACAGGGATATGTAGATTTTGAATTGAGAGGGGTAAGACATTATTTTATAGAGCAAAAAGCAATCAATACTTTTTTTGCAGAATAGTTTCCGGGTCTTAGGGCTTGCCCTAATGTGAACGCTCTGGGCGTGAAGTTTTGGCGCAAGTTGCCAATGCAACTATGTGCGTATCCTGTTAGAACTTTTTAAGTAGTCAGGTCAGCTGGGCTGCCTTTGGGGCAGTGTCGCTGACTTTGGCGTATTTACTGGGTTTGTAGGTGGTCAGCGACGCTGACCGATAATTTTGAAGAAATTGGTTGGTCAGTTGTACTGTCTGTATTTTGGTCAGTTCATCTGACCAATTTTTTGTCCATTTTTTTGCAATCAGCTTTTTTTGACTCCAAGAAGATAGTAGAAGCCCAGAGAAGGGTGTGGGAAAGGAGGAAGTTGATATGGCAGAAAAACAGAATAGAAAGAAATTCGTCCGCTACAAAGACGGAGCAGAACTATATTCCCTCGGCATTCAGAATTTTATGAAGATTGCCAAGGAAGCCGGAGCGGTGCGTAAGATTCGCGGCACAGTTCTTGTAAACACAGAGAAGTTGGATGAATATATTGATTCTTTTGAAGTTAGATAGTAAAGATTAACAGGCGAGCCTTGACTGAGGAAGTGCGTAAAAGATATAATGACAACACACAAGTCGTTGTCAAAGGAGGATATTTTATAGCACATTGGTTGAGGCTCGTTACTATTTAGAAACGAGGTGATACTATGGCAAGTGCCAGAAAAGACAAAAAAGGAAGAGCTCTTTATAAGGGCGAAAATGAACATGCAGCAGGCGGATATTATTATCAGTACATGCATCACGGAAAGAGACGGACGGTTTATGCACCATCGCTACCGGAACTTCGAGAGAAAGAAGATCAGATTAAGAAAGCAATGATGGATGGATTGGATAGTCATCTTGCGAAAACCAAGACCTTGAATGATATGTTTGATGAGTATATGCGGCTGAAAACGGATATAAGGGAGACGACTCGTGCCAATTATACCTACATGTATAATCATTTTGTCCGGGACAGTTTTGGAAAACGAAAAGTAGGTTCTGTCAAGTATACGGATGTAAAGGAATTCTATCTATCCATCTTGCAAAACGATATGATGAAAGCGTCTACATTGGAAAGCATACATACGGTAGTCAGACCATCCATGCAATTGGCTGTTCGTAATGATATCATTATGAAAAATCCATGCAATGATGTTATGGCAGAGATAAAACGTAGTGCTTTCTGGGAAAAGGATAAGAGACATGCTTTGACAGAGGAAGAACAGGATGCGTTTTTACAGTATCTTGCAGAGCATGAGGAAATGAGGCGTTGGTATATTGTTTTTACAGTGCTGATAGGAACTGGAATGCGTCTAGGAGAGTTTAGCGGATTACGATGGGACGATGTGGATTTCGAAGAGAACTACATTGATGTAAACCATCAGGCTGTCTATTACTCCCACGGAGACAGGAAATGTAGATGGGGAATCAGCGTTCCTAAGACAGAGAACGGAGTGCGTATCATACCGATGTTGGAACCTGTCAGAGAAGCATTGCTGGAAGAATACGAGTGGCAGAAGGAACATGGTTTTAGCAAGTACAAGTTGGACGGATATTCGGGATTTGTATTTACCAACCGGTTTGATAATCTCTATAACCAGGGATGCCTGAATAAGCAGATTGAACGAATCCGTCAGGCATATAACCGTGAGGAAGAGATAAAAGCCAAACAAGAGAAACGCCGTCCGTTATTGCTACCACACTTTACCAATCATCAGTTGCGCCATACCTTCTGTTCAAGGCTATGTGAGCAGGATGTAAATGTGAAACTGATACAGGAAGTGATGGGACACGCAGACGTATCTACAACATTTGATATTTACGCAGAGTTTTCCGCAAAGAAGAAAAAAGAAGCATTTAAGCTTTTAGATAATGGCAGCATTATCAAGACACAGAAGAAAGTAAAGCAAGATGATGACAATTAGCATTGTGTCAAAGGCAGCAGACTTGTGAACTTCATACTATTATGCAGAAATTATGCAAAAGCCATATACCATATGGAATCATGTGTAATCTATATAGCGGGACAAAGCGGCGAATTTAAAGCATTTACAGAGATGTGTAATGATGTGTAAAGCGTCGGAAAGTCATCCCGACGATGAAGACGATTGACCGACAATAAAGGACAATCCTCTGTTCACTTTTGAGGCTCTTTGTCAAGGGTTGCGGTAAAATGATTTTTTGATAACCGGAGAAAAACTCCGGTTATTTTTATGATAAGG
>JAAYNE010000097.1 GCA_012521015.1 Clostridiaceae bacterium
ATCGAAATGTAGCTTACGAGCAAAGTTCAATTTATCCCCCACTCCCCACCCAGCGCCGCATTGCTTCTATTTTATCGGCTTATGATGATTTGATAGAAAACAATTTAAAGCGGATAAAGTTGTTGGAAGAAAAGGCGTTTGCAAGTTATAAGTTGTTAGTGAAAAGTGAAAAGTTAATAGAGGGAAAAGTTGGCGATTTAGCTGATGTAAAGTCAGGTTATGCTTTCAAAAGTAGAGATTGGTCGGATGAAGGTTTTCCAGTTATCAAGATTAAGAATATTGGTAACAATGATATTGAATTAACTGATTGCAGTTTTATACCTGAAAATATTGCCGAAACAGCAAACAAATTCAAATTGAATGCTGGCGATTTATTAATTGCAATGACAGGTGCAACAGTTGGTAAAATTGGAATGATGCCCAAAACAGAAACTTCATATTACCTAAATCAACGTGCTGGGATTTTTAAACCTAAGGTTGAAACCGCAGAGTTGTTCCTTTTCTGCTTCTTCAACGAACAGTCAGCAAAAGATGCAGTTGAAAGTTTAGCTTCAGGAGCAGCACAACCAAATATCAGCGGTAGTCAACTTGAAAGCATCAAATTGTATTATCCCAAATTGGATACAGTAACTGAATTTGGCAATTCAATAAAATCACATTTTGAATTGATTTGGAATTTAAAAGAACAAAACACCAAACTCCGTGAGGCACGGGATATATTACTGCCAAGATTGATGAACGGGGAAATAGAAGTCTGAAGCAAATAAATAATTCACTAAAATAGTGAATTAATAAAAAATAACATATATATTTGCATAACAATACAATGAATGAAAATTGAATTTGAACATGAATATTTACGCGAATTGTACGAGGAAGGCAAGGCATCGGACAGAAAATACCGTTTTCAGCCTCAGGTAATTAAGCAGTACATTAAAACGGTTGATATTCTTAAAAGAGAACCTGATACAGAGTCATTATATCAATACAAAAGCCTCCATTATGAAAAGAAGGAAGGCGATTTGCAAGACATCGAAGCTGTATATGTAAATATACGATACAGGCTTGAATTTCGGAGCCGATTGGAAGGCACCGGGCCTGATGTAATAACTATTTGTTCTTTGCTTGATTTGAGTAACCACTACAAAAAATGAAACACATGGAAACAAGAGAATACATACCATTTAAGGCAACACACCCCGGAAACATCCTTAAAGATGAGTTGGATAGCAGAGGGATTTCACAAAAGGAATTTGCCCAAGATATTGGCATGCAAAAAACTATGCTTAACGAAATTATTAAAGGAAAACGAGCTATCACTCCCGAAATCGCTTTGAGTTTGGAGAAAAGTTTAGGAATAAAAGCCGATTCTTGGGTGCGCCATCAGGCAGGTTATGAGTTGGATTGTGCGCGCATAAAAGAACGTAATATCCGTAAAACCCAGCAAATTGAGATATGGGGACTAATAAAAAAATACGTTCCTGTAAATATTTTCAATAAACGAGGCTTACTAACCAATTCATTAGCCGATAATATTTCAAAAATATGGGAAATATATGATGTTAATTCTATTGATTTGCTTGTTGAGCGAGTATCGGTTCACAAAAACAAAGAATATTACAAAAAGTCGGAAAAGCTTAAAAACGATCAAATTAATATTTTCGCTTGGAGTCAGTTAGCTCAATGGCAAGCAAAATCGGAGGTTACTGGTACTTTTGATGCAAAAAATAAAGATGCTGTAATTATGGAATTGAAAACTTTGTTTTATAGCAACAAAAACGTGGTTAACAAAACGAAAACAATTTTAAATAAATACGGCATTAAGTTTTTGGTAATTGAAAAATTTAACCAATCGCCAATTGACGGTTATTCGTTTTGGAGCAACGATAATCCGGCTATTGTGGTAACTATGCGCAAAAAACAACTCGATAATTTTGCGTTTACTGTATTGCACGAATTGGGTCATGTCTTTGAGCATTTGCAACCAGATCGAGCCGAGGAGTTTATCAATATTGAATATCCTAACAGCGATATTGACGAAAAAGAAAAGGAAGCAAACCGATTTGCTCGTCAATGTTTTATTGATGATACAGTTTGGCAAAGATTTTTGTTTGAAAATCCAAAATTCAATTATAGAACTACTGAAAAACAAATGATTCAATTGGCATTTGATTTAAAAATTCACCCAAGTATTGTTTTTGGGAGGTACTGTTTTGAAACCAAACAATTTGCAGTTAAAACAGGTATTGATAGAACAATAAATTAAAGTCTGAATTGTAATGACTTGGGAGTATTCAGAAGATAAATTAATAGAACAAACAGCGATTAGTTTATTTTACAATCAACTGGGGTGGGATACTGCTATCGCGTACAACAAAGAGACATTTGGCGAAGGCAGTACCTTGGGCAGATTGAACAAAAAAGAGGTGGTTCTTAAAAGGATATTTACTGAAAAACTGAAGCAGCTCAATCCAAACTTGCCCGAACAAGCTTACAATCAAGCCTACGAAAAACTTATTGAAGAAAGTATTACCAAATCATTAGCTGAAATCAATTTTGAGAAATACAAACTGCTTCGCAACGGTATTCCTGTTGACTTCATCAATGAAAAAGGGGAACAGGTAAAGAACAAAACATTAAAGGTCTTCGATTTTGATAACAGCGAGAACAACAACTTTTTGGCTGTTCGCCAACTCTGGATTCAGGGCAAAAGTAACCGTGAACGCAGACCCGATATAATCGGCTTTGTAAATGGCATTCCGCTGCTGTTTATAGAACTAAAAGCTGCACACCGAAAATTGGAAAACGCTTACAACGATAATTTTACCGACTATAAAGACGTAATCCCCAAACTCTTTTATTACAATGCTTTTGTGATATTGAGCAACGGTATCGAAAGCCGTATCGGCAGTATTACCGGTATATATCAGCACTTTCACGAATGGAAAC
>JAAYNE010000098.1 GCA_012521015.1 Clostridiaceae bacterium
AATTTGAAGGCGAGATGATAAGGTGGCAACATTTGATGATTTTCTAAAATTGGATATCAGAGTTGGAACTATTATTGAGGCAAAGGTATTTGAAAAAGCAAAGAAGCCTGCTTATCAATTAAAAGTTGATTTGGGTAATGAAATCGGTATAAAAAAATCTTCTGCACAGATTACAGAATTATATAAGTGTAAAGATTTGATTGGCAAGCAAGTATTAGCAGTTGTAAATTTTCCGCCGAGACAAATAGCAGATTTTATGTCAGAAGTTCTGGTATTAGGAACTTATAGTAACACCGGCGTTGTTCTGATTATTCCGGATAAAGATGTTCAAAATGGAGATAAGTTGGGTTAAATGCAAATCCCGGCATGTCGTATCTGTAATAACTTAACTCTTGATGTCAGACAAATGCTACATGTGGAAAAGCTTGATTTTTCAAATTGATGATGCGTAGGGAGATATGTTTCCAAAACCGGTAATGCCGAATCGGATTCTAAAGTTATGATTCTCGAAGTGGGAGAAAAAGCACATGAATGAGGGAAGTCAAAGTATGATAGAGATGGGTTATCAAAAGCTATTGAAAATCAGTGATGACTGGCTGAAATATGCTATTCGTCTGAACTTAGAGCATGAACCTAAGGCTGAGCTTGTTGAAATCAGAAATGCGGGGTTAGCTGATCAGCGTATAAAAAAATACCTTTCAGATATTGCGAATTTTCATGAAACTCTGGTAACAAATCATAAAAATCCCGGTTTACCGATACAAAAACTGCTGTTTCTGCTTGACCTCGGATTTGATACGGAAGTCCCGGAAATCAAAGCGGCTATTGCTGAAATTCTCAAGTATCGGGAAGAACATGGTATTTATCAGTCTATGACCAATGTACCAAAGCATTTTGGCGGTACAGGCGAAGATGTATTCAGCTGGTGTCTGTGTGATGCACCATTGCTTCTGCTTGCTCTGCTCAAGGCGGGAATGGATTATCATGAATATATTAAACCCGGTGTTGACCATCTGGTATCCTTATGCCGTGATAACGGATTCCCCTGCGCCGTGTCATCTGAGTTAGGCAAGTTTCGCGGTCCGGGAAAAAGGGATGACTGCTGTCCGTATGCGACACTAATTATGACTGATTTAATGTCGTATATCCCGGAGTACAAGGATTCCCGGGTTGCCACTTCCTCTGTAAAAGAGTTACTGAACCTTTGGGAAAATAGCCTTAATCAGCATCCATATATGTTCTATATGGGTACTGACTTCCGTAAGTTGAAAGCACCTTCGTGCTGGTATGATATTGTCAGCGTAGCCGGAGTTCTGAGTAAATACGAGTTTGTGCGAGAGGACCCGCGTTTCCTTGAAATGATTAATCGTATAAAAAGCAAACAAGATAAGGATGGTCTTTTCACACCGGAATCAGTATACCTGAAATTGAAGAACTGGGATTTTGGGCAGAAGAAAGTGCCATCGCCTTATTTAACATACCTTTGCTATCAAATTTTTGAACGTTGCAACAAAAATGTATCAGAATTTGGGCTTTCATATTTTAATTAACAATGCGCAAGACTACGTTATGGTGTACAACTTTGAATGAAAAATTACTTGGGGAATAGAATATCTTGTGGTAGAAAAGTACCTGAAAACTTCTTAGAAACGGACAACATCATTACATCAGTTGCCTTTGGCTTTAGAGAATGGGCAATGGCAATTGGCAAAGAACCTGGGCTCTAAATCTATCCAAAAAATTTTGGGTTAAACTAATCATAAATATTTGTCTTGTTTTGGGATTGGAATTAAGAAATATACTAATTGGAAAAACGCATTAGTAAAAAGAGTTTCAGAAAAAGTTAAAGGAAATATCGAATTGACAGAAATGATATCTGATGATGCATAACGATAACGATTTAGTCTTTAAGGAGATAAAATGACATGATTAAGTTTGTAAATTCTATTGATTTTGTTTTTGTTAGCACTGCCACAAAATATGGTGTTTAACGGATTGTTATTTGGAATGGCATGTACGGGAAAGGTTTCACCATATCCGGATGTATACAATGTGATTTTAGTATTGAAGCAATCAAAAAAGAATGACAAAATCATGTTTTACGAAGTTGACTTATATAAACTTCTTGACACTAGAAAAGTGATGTAAGATTGCCGCATAAAGAGTCATTAGCCCTGATGTCAAACAAATGCTACGAAACTGATAATCTTACGGATAAATACTAAAAATATTCAGTTAAATAAAAAGATTTCAATTATATATTCAAAGTTTTCAATTTAATGAAAAAATTGCTATTTAATTTAAGGAATCTGATGAATAGCATCAACATATTCAACTATGGAAACGGCTCACTTTTTTGAGGTATGCAAGAAAAGATCCCAATTTTAATCTATGGGTTATTAATTTATTACATGAATTCTCAGGTTTCACTTTCAGTTCAAATTTTTACATAATTCTTTGCTTTCCATCAGTTGACACTTATAAACCGGGGTGATAAAGTTGTTTTGGCACTCTAGGTTAACGAGTGCTAAAATGTATATAAATTCTCGCTGATAATTTAGTTAATATACTAGAATAATGAATTGGAATTAATATGCAATGCGAAAGAATATAAAGAAAGAATATAAAGTTGGAGTTAATATCTGAAAGCAATAAAAGATATTATATATGAGTAACGAATTGGAGAATTTATTGTTAACTGAACGCAAAAGACAAATTTTAAGAGCGATCATCGACGATTATGTTCTACATGCCGAACCTGTAGGTTCCAAGTATTTAGTCAATAAATATAGATTAGGCGTAAGTTCTGCTACAGTGCGCAATGAAATGAGTGAATTGGAGGAATTAGGTTATTTAGAGAAACCTCATACTTCCGCCGGCAGAGTACCTTCGGATAAAGGCTATCGTGCTTATATAGATTTGCTTTTGGATTTAGAACCTGTTACACAAACTGATCAAGATAAAATCGAGAGTTTCTTCAGTGATCACATGAATGAAGTAACTGCTTTGGTGCGTCAGTCGGCAAGTGCATTGTCCGAGCAAACAAATTTTCCTTCTTTGGTTATTTCACCAAGATACAGTGATACTAGTTTGGAGCAGATTAAGTTATTGATGATCGAACCGGGTAAAGCTCTGGTAGTTGTAGTTTTA
Source organism: Clostridiaceae bacterium (assembly GCA_012521015.1). Taxonomy (GTDB): domain Bacteria; phylum Bacillota; class Clostridia; order Saccharofermentanales; family DTU023; genus UBA5436. The sequence goes on from JAAYNE010000098.1 coordinate 3,151, forward strand.
TCTCCAGGTATTGTTAAAGACCGGATGATCAGGATACCATATGAAATAAAACAAGAAGATTTGCACTTAATTGGAAAAATTATCGAACAGAATTTAAGCGGACAAAAACTTGATCAAATTACATTAATTACTGTTTCTGCGGCAGCAGAAGATGTGCCGGTACCGGAAACTCTATTAAATCAGGTTTTGTTTGAGGCATATGTTTCGATTAAACAAGCGGAGAACATTGAATTGTATATTCAAGGAACTAATAAATTGTTTAATCATCCTGAATTTCAAGAATTATCACTTGCCAAGAGTTTTTTAGATACGATGCATCAAGAAGGTATTGTAGCAGGATATATGAGTGAGTGGGAAAGCATGAATGCCGATCTGGAACTTACTGAAACGAGTAATGTCGAAGAAGTTGAACAGTTAAAAAAGACCAGACGTGAACAACCTTATATGAAAGAGAATCCTTCATATATGGTTCGCATAGGGCAGGAAATTACTTTAAAAGGTTTAGAAGAATGCAGTTTTATAACAGCTGCTTATAAAATTACTGATAAAATTACCGGTCGAATCGGTGTGATCGGTCCGAGAAGAATGGAATATGGCAAAATTATTTCGCAAATAAATTTCATTAATTATACTTTGGATCAACAAATTTTAGAATTGGCATCCGATTTTGATCGTAAGGAGGATATTAATGGCAAAGAAAAAGAAGAGAGAGCTTGAATCAGAAGACTTGAAGCAAGAACAAACTGATTATACAGAAGACTTGAAACAAAATCAGCAAGATCCGACTGATTACACTAATGAAGCTAAATCTAAATTTCGTGCTGAGAAGAAAAATAAAAAAACAGACGATGGAGATGAGTTGAAAGATACTGAAGAAATGGTTGTGGAAACTAAAACAGTTGAAGCAAATACTGAAGTAGAAGAGTCTAATCTGGAAGATGATTATGCCGAATTAAATGATAGATTTTTGCGGTTAGTAGCAGAATATGACAATTTCAGAAAACGCTCACAAAAAGAAAAGGATTCTTTGTACAATGATTCAGTGTTTGATGTTTGCAAAGCTTGGTTACCGGTTTTGGATAATTTAGATAGAGCAATTGATGCAGCTACAAAATCTATCAGTGAAGAAAGCAAACAAATGGCTGAAGGAATGGAAATGGTTAGACGTCAAGCTACAGAAGTTATGAGCGGACTTGGTGTTGATATGATGGATTGTCTAGGCGAAAAGTTTGATCCGGAATACCATGAAGCTGTAGCCCATATAGAAGACGACTCATATGGTGATGGTGAAATAATTGACGTTTTACAAAAAGGCTACATCAAAGGTGATCGGGTAATTCGACACGCAGTAGTTAGAGTGGCAAATTAACGATTTTATAACAATAAACAATAGATAAAAGAATAATATGATTTATAAATTGGAGGAATAATAATATGTCTAGAATAATAGGAATTGACTTAGGAACAACAAATTCATGTGTAGCAGTACTGGAAGGTGGCGAACCGGTTGTAATACCGAATCCGGAAGGTTCAAGGACGACACCGTCAGTAGTAGCTTTTACGAAAGATAATCAACGCTTGGTGGGTGCTATAGCCAAACGCCAAGCTGCCAGCAATCCGGATCGCACTGTAATGTCGATTAAGCGTGAAATGGGTTCAAATTTTAAAGCGAAGATTGCTGATAAAGAATATACTCCACAAGAAATTTCGGCGATGATTTTGCAAAAATTGAAATCCGATGCTGAAGAATATCTGGGTGAAACGGTTACTCAAGCGGTTATTACAGTTCCGGCATATTTTAGTGATTCACAAAGACAGGCAACTGCAGATGCAGGTAAAATTGCCGGTTTAGAAGTCATGCGAATTATCAACGAGCCGACTGCCGCTTCATTAGCATACGGTCTTGACAAAGAAACTGAGCAAAAAATTGTCGTATTCGATTTGGGCGGTGGCACTTTTGACGTCTCGATTCTTGAAATAGGAGATGGTGTTTTTGAAGTTTTAGCTACATCCGGTAATAATAAATTGGGTGGCGACGATTTTGACCAACGTATTGTAGACTACCTAATTGCTGAAATGAAAAAAGATCAAGGAATTGATTTGAGTAAAGATAAATTGGCTATACAACGTCTGCAAGAAGCAGCAGAAAAAGCTAAGATTGAATTGTCCGGTATGACAACAACAAATATCAACTTACCCTACGTAACAGTTGATGAAACCGGTCCGAAGCACTTGGATGTTTCATTAAGCCGTGCTAAATTTAATGAATTAACGGATGACTTAGTAGACAAAACAATCCAACCTTTAGAACAGGCAATGAAAGATTCAGGCTTAAAGCCGAGCGAAATCGGCAAGATATTATTGGTTGGCGGGTCAACCAGAATTCCGGCAGTTCAAGAAAGAGTAACTGCTTATTTCGGTCAAGAACCTTTCAAAGGCATTAATCCTGACGAGTGTGTTGCAATTGGTGCTGCAATTCAAGCCGGTGTTTTATCCGGTGACGTAGAAGGTTTGGTATTATTAGATGTAACCCCGTTGTCTTTAGGTATAGAGACCTTGGGTGGAGTTATGACCAAAATCATTGACCGCAATACTACAATTCCAACCAAAAAGAGCCAAGTTTTCTCAACTGCCCAGGACGGTCAAACTCAAGTTGAAGTCCATGTATTGCAAGGTGAACGTGAATTTGCCAGTGATAACAAGACATTGGGTAATTTCATTCTTGACGGTATTGCACCGGCGCCACGCGGTATCCCACAAATTGAAGTTACCTTTGATATCGATGCTAACGGTATTGTTAATGTTTCAGCAGTGGATAAAGGAACAAATCGTAAACAAAATATTACAATTACTGCGTCAACCAATTTAAGTGATGAAGAAATTGATCAAGCGGTAAAAGATGCAGAAAAATTTGCTGAAGAGGATAAAAAACGTAAAGAAGAAGTCGAAGTTAAAAACCAGGCTGACAGTATGGTTTATCAAACTGAAAAGACCTTAAAAGATTTAGGCGATAAACTTGATGCAGCCGAAAAAGAAAGCATAGAAGCAGAAATTAAAAAGCTGAAAGATGCAATTGAGAAAAATGATCTGGAAGGCATGAAAACTAATACGGAAGCTGTACAACAAGCACTTTATAAAGTTTCGGAAAAACTATATCAACAACAAGCCGCTCAAGAAGCTCCACAGGATGGTACAGCCGGTCCGGAACAGTCTGATGCAGGTGCCGGTCAAACCGGAGGAACTTATGAAGCAGATTTTAAAGATGTCGGTTCGGACGAAGAATAATTCTGTCATGGTCAACTGATAAATGCTAAAATAATTAAAAGCTATTTGAAGACTACCCGCCGTCGATTATTTGATGGCGGGATTTATCCATTAATTTGAATGTAAGGAGGCTCTGATTAGTGTCGGATAAACGTGATTATTACGAAGTTTTAGGTGTGCAAAAAGATGCCGATGACAATACTATAAAAAGAGCTTTTTGGAAATTAGCAAAGAAATATCATCCGGATGTGAATCCGGATAATCCTGAAGCTGAACAAAAATTTAAAGAAGCTAATGAAGCATATGAAATTCTCAGCGACCAAGAGAAACGCCAGCGTTATGATCAATTCGGTCATGCCGGTGTCGACGGACAGGGATTTAGCGGTACTTATGGCGGTGGTTTCGGCATAAATTTAGAGGATATTTTCAGCTCGATTTTTGGGGATTTTGGTTTTGGTTTCGGTGGCAGCAGTCGAGAAGGATATCGCCGCCAAGGGCCGATTCCCGGAGCAAACCTACGTTATCGTATGAATTTGGATTTCATGGAAGCTGCTTTCGGAACCGAACGTGAAATTAAAATTCGCAAAGAAGATTTATGTAAAACCTGTAAAGGATTCGGAACGAAGGATGGCAAGGAACCACCTGTTTGTCAAATTTGCGGTGGAAGTGGCCAAGTGACGGGAGTTCAACAAACTATCTTCGGTCAGGTACGCACCTCGCAAACTTGTAATAATTGTCATGGTTCGGGACGCGCAATTGATGAACCGTGTCCGGAATGTATTGGCACAGGTAGGGTAATGATTACAAAACGTCTTAATGTAACTGTCCCTGCCGGAATTAATGAAAGGGAAATGCTGACTTTAAGTGGGGAAGGTGAGCCTGGAACGATGGGTGCACCTAACGGTGACTTATATATTGAAATCCATATCAAACCACATGAGGTTTTCTCCAGGCAAGGCAACACAACATTCTGTGTTGTTCCGGTTACCTTTGCTCAAGCGGCTCTCGGTCAAGAAATAACTGTGCCGACAATAGATGGTTCAATGTCTTTTAAATTAAAGCCTGGTACGCAATCCGGCGATACTTATACAATCCATAATAGGGGTATCCCTTATATCAACCGACGTAATTCACGTGGTGATCATAAGTTTCAGGTAGAGCTTGAAGTACCGCATAATTTAAATAAAGAACAAGAAGAATTGCTGGAAAAATTTGAAGCCAGTATGAAAGAAGACAACTATAAAAAACGCAAAGGTTTTTTTAATACAATTAAAAAAATATTTACTGATTTCGATCCGAAAAAATCAAAATAGTGTGAATTGAAATAACATAGAGCAAGGATAATTTTAAGGGAGGAAATGTGACTGAAAAGCAATGGCTGATTTTTCAGTTCAAAACAACTCATGAGGCAGCTTTTGCACTCAACAATTATCTGCTTGCTTGTGGTGCTGCGGGAATATCAACAATCGATAAAACTGAATTGCAAGAATCATTTCAAACTAACTATTCTCCTGATGTAAGCGCAGAAGATTTTCTTAATAACTTAGATTATGAAGTAGTGATCGAGGCATATTTTCCGGCATATATTGAGTTATCGATCCAAGATAATAAAGTATCTTTGATGTCTGAAGATGATTTCAAGGTGGAAATTAATCAAGAGTTGAATTATGCTCTAACTGAAGTTAAAAAATTTGCCAAGCAGCAAATTTCCATTACTCAATTTGAGACAGAAATTGAAAAAAGCTTGACACGGATAGCGGAATTTTCAGATATCGGACAAGGTTATATTGGCTATCGCTTGATTGAAACAGAAAATTGGTCGGAAAAATGGAAACAATATTATGATACGCAGAAAATCGGACGTATCGTAATCAATCCGAGTTGGCTAGACTATGATGCACAGGCCGATGAGATAGTATTAAATCTTGATCCGGGCAGTGCATTCGGTACCGGTGAACATGAATCAACTTCTTTAGTCCTCAAATTTTTATCGGAATTTGATTTTAATACTTTGTCTCCGGGACCGATTTTGGATTTGGGAACCGGTAGTGGCATTTTAGCCATAGCATTGGCAAAATTATTATCCAATGCTGAAATTATCGGATTAGATATTGATCCGCATGCTATAGAAATAGCTAAAAACAATGCTGTATTTAATTCAGTTGAAAATATTTATTTTTCAGTAGGCGAACTTCATACGCAAAATCAAAAATATATTTTAATAGTTGCTAATTTGACTGCAGATATTCATTTGGATTTGGTGCAGACATATAAGAGTAAACTGGTTTCAGGCGGTTATTTAATCGTTTCGGGAATTATTAAGCAGCGAGTAACCGAAGTCAGAGCAAATTTTGTACAACATGGTTTTGTACTTATTTCCGAAAAGGAAGAAAATGGTTGGATAAGCATAATATATCGTGTGTAGGTTATTTCGGTAATCTATTATTAATTATGTTATTGCAATAACCTAAGTCCAGTAAAGTGAAATTAGCACAGCTTTAAATTCTGAGCAGAAACTGGCATCTCAATAAAAGAGCTTGCACAGAATTTAAGGTCGTACCGCCAGATCGTTGCATAAACTTAGAAAGTGTGCGAGTCCAGCGCGAAAAAGCCGGTTTTTCCAGAGGGTGTGCACAGAATTTAAGGTTATACTGCCAGATCGTTGCATAAGCTTAGAAAGTGTGCAAGTCCAGCGCAGAAAAGCCGGTTTTTCCAGAGAGTGTGCACAGAATTTAAGGTTGTACTGTCAAATCGTTGTATAAGCTTAAAAAGTGTGCAAGCCCAGCGCGAAAAAGCCGGTTTTACCAGAGGGTGTGCACACAATTTAAGGTTGTACTGCCAGATCGTTGTATAAGCTTAAAAAGTGTGCAAGCACAAAATCAAGTCCGATACAAGAAAGAAAAAGTGGTTTTATGCACGGAATGAGAATTGTTCCTTTTTAGCTTTTATGTCATAAAAGCGGTCAATCTCATGTGCTAGGAAGTTAACTCTTTTAAGAATATTTTTTCTGGTAATAATTCCAAGAAATTGATTATTATCACCAACCACACAAACGAAGTTATGATTTATCATTTGATGTAGAACATCTTCCAAGTCGGCATCTTCATGTACCACTGAGAAATCATAACAGATGATTTCCGCAACTTTTTTTTCTGATAATTTATCCCAGTCATATGATATTTGATTTTTAACTCCTTCAATTACTAGAGGGAGAGATACTACGCCATGTAGACGATGCTGATTATCAATTACAGGAATGGAACTATAGCCCACGGTGGATAAGATCATCATTGCGTGTAATAAGGTATTTTCGGTTCTAACTGTAGCAACAGCATCAGCCGGAATTATTAATTCATTGTCATCAAAAAGTAGTAGATTTTCAATATGTTTATTAATCATTCATAAAAACCTCCGTCTTTTTGTTATCTAATAATAGCATAATAGACAAATGCGACTTATACAAGGCGAAAATATTAAGAATGTGTATCGGTTGTTCATAATTTGTTGATGAGCTAAATATCGTTTTTGACAAATGAATCTCTGGCGATCCAGATAAAGCAGACTACCATAACAAACCAATAGATATAAGGTATGCTTACCGGAGATCGCAATACAAACTCATGATGTGAATATGCACCGGAGAAAATAATGCCTGAATAAGAATTGTCATTGATTGTTGGGAAAATGTATTTACTTAAATCAAGATATTCAAAAGGTAGGAAAGTAATAATCGGATGTGATTTTCCGGAGATTAATTTGATGAAATTATAAACACCAAGCAAACCGAACTGCAGAACCATTGTAATACCGACTGAGATTGAAGTACTGCGAGTAATACTGGAAAACATCAATGCAATAGTGCCGGTAATAAATACAAAACTGACTTTACTGATACTTAATAGCAGTAAATAGACGGGAAATTGTAATGCGGCTACATTGTTTCCGATTGCGAAGGCATAAGGCAAACGGTAAAAAGGTTCTATTAATGCATAAGAAGAAATCAAGGTAGCCAGATATACTATCAGCATGCCGATTAGACTGATACTGAAAATACATAACACCTTGGCAGAGAAAATCTTATAACGTTTTACCGGTGCAATAATCAGACCTTTGATTGATCCTGTAGAGATTTCTTGCGAGATTGTACTCCCGGCAAGAATAATTATCAGACAAATAATTGCATATGTACCGAGATAAATTGCTAAACTGGGATAGAGATAAATTGGATAATCGACTGTAGGAGGATCGGTAAAAGGTAAATTCAGATAATAATTTGTCACCAGATAGTCTCGTTTTGCTTCTTCAAGTTCAATCGGCAATAACGGAGAATACAATGAGGTGTATCCATTGGTCATTGCTGATAAAGCATTGTTGCGTATATTTTGCAAAGATAGAAAATAGTATTTACCCGGATAATTCGGTTCTCCGGTGGGATTAACTTGTAACTCTAATTCTAAATCTGATATTTTAATTTCCTTTTGTTTTTCATTTAAAGATTGATTAGACTTGACATGATTGATTTGATAATCAATAAACGCAGCGTAATTATCTTGCTCAATTATTTGATCGATGTTTTTAATTTTTTGTTCTATTGCGTCAATTGTCAGGCCGGTATATTCTTCATATGAATGAAAATCATATTCAAAAAATTCGGATGATTGTTTCTCGATAGGATAAAAATCGTTACTATCAGCCAAATCGTTTTCAAAATCAGATAGATCTTCAGCTTTATCAATCTTTGATTCCTCTGCATTTGGTTCACTTGCGATTGATTCCTCCATAGCGGATTTCTCCATAGCGGCTTCATCAATTTCGGCTTCATTTTCTTCAGTGATAGCTTCATATGCAAGAACAGTCTCATCTGCTTTTTGGGAATCTGTCAATATAGATTCCTTGGCAAGTTGTAAATCTGCTAAATCACTGATTAATTGTCGTCGAAAATCCGAACTGAAAATGTTGATGTTTTTTGCTAATCCGAGTTCCAACATTATTTTATAATGTTTTAAACTCGCTAAGCTTGTTTGTAAATTAATCAAATTTTGTGTTTGATTCGATCCGTTGTTTTCTTCAATATTTTCAATATATTGCTCCAAATCGGAAATTTCTATTTCGATATTGTGAATTTCGTTTTTCATATCATTTTCGGTTTCACTAAAAGCAATCCCGTCATCATAATAATGCGAAAACAGCTTAACGATGCCGCCCAGAGCTACGATGCCTAATACGGTTAAAATCAGGACGATGTAAAAGATTTTCTTGTGTAGAATTTTTGTCCATTCATTACGCAAAAGAACAAATATTTTATTCAATGGGCCTACCTCCTCCAGTGACAGAGAGATAAATTTCCTCCAGATTAGTTTGTTGTGGTTGTACAGAAGTTAATGCGATATGAGCTTGACTGAGGCGGAAAATAACTTCCGGAATTTGGTTTTCTTCAAGAGTCAGAATTAGCTTATTTTGATCAACGATACTTGGCTTGTAAAACAAATTATCATTAAACAAGTCCAAAGCTTTATTCATTTGAGTTGCATCTAAAAATTGAAACAAAGTTAAATTGTGTTCGGTTTGTTGAAGAATTTGATTTATTGGCTGATTGTCAATCAATTTACCTTGATTAATAATAATAACTCGATCGCACATTTTTTGAATTTCAGTTAATTGATGGCTGGAAACTAAGACTGCAACACCGTCTTCGTGTGCCAACTTAACTAATAAATCTCTTAATTCACGAATTCCGCTAGGATCCAATCCATTTGTCGGTTCATCTAAAATTAAAACTTTCGGTTTGTGTAATAAAGCTTGGGCTATACACATACGTTGCTTCATACCGAGAGAATAACGCTTAACTTTCTGATCGGCTCTGTTCTGCATATGTAATAGTTCAATCACTTCATCAATCCGGGATTTTTCTACCTCCGGATGTAGTCGACGATACATTTCCAAATTCAATCTGCCTGATAAATAGTGATACATTTCCGGATTTTCCACGATACCACCAATATTCTGCATAGCTGCTTCGTACTCGGTGCGATGATTTTTTCCGCAAATGGTTATTTCTCCATAGTCCAAAGTAAGAAAGCCCATTATCAGCTTAATTGTCGTACTTTTGCCGGCACCGTTCGGACCGAGAAATCCCAATATTTCTCCCGCATGCAGATCAAATGATAAATCTTCAATAACTTGATGTTTGCCAAAGGCTTTATATAAATTCCTGACCGCTAAAGATGCTTTTTTTTCCATGTGATCCCCCCTTTTTTTACTTACTGTAATATAATTCAAATACAGATTCGTAATATATAAATTCCGGAGGAAAAATCGGGTCGGCTTTGATGATTTTCCATTGATTATTGATTTGTTGCCATACAATTTCACTTGAATTATAAAAAAGATAATCAGACATGACCTGATTATTATTTCGCAGTTCCAAATCGCTTTCAATTTCCCATTCGGTATATATTTTAATTTGGTTTTTTAAATTCCATTGAACTGTTTGGTTGTTAATACTCATATTTGTAATATTATTCAGATATACTCCATTGAGAAAAAATTTTTCTAATAATTCACAAAATAATCTCTTGTGTATATCTAGTGCATTTTGATCATAATAATAACCTTGAATTTGAGCTTGTATTTCTGTCCAATGATTTTCGGCAAACTCTTCCGCCAATTGTTCAATTTTCTGTCCGGAGGATATTGCGGAATTAATTTGAGAGATCTCATCCGGTTTGGCAACTAAAGCTTTAGTCATGGTTGTTTGGTAGCTTTTTACTTGCTCTTTCAGATCAGATTTTGCTAAAGCAACACGACTATTCAGTACTATATAGACAACAAAAATACTTAAGATCAGAAATAATGTTATTAAAAATCCCACATTGATTTTCTTTTTCGGTTTCATTCTTTACCTCTATTGAATTTTTAAAGTAATGTTGCACAAATGCTATCGAGCAATGTTCTTAAGTAATTTCCTCAATAAAAAGCCTTTCAATATAGAATATTGAATACTTGATGAAATCATTGTTACAAATTTTATTAGTTTGTTCTTATAATAGATAAATAATATAAAATAATTATAACAATTCATTTTCATTAAGATAAATATAACAACAATATGCAATTTTGTTTCTTAGGTTTTTCTTAAGAAGATTAAATGTTAGTTATAAAATATGTATTAATATTTACAAAATAATTTTAGATTTAATAAACAGCATAGATATAAGTTTTATTTTGATCGGACTTATAAGTATTCAATGCACAATTATAAGTATTATTCTATAATTGAAAACATTGAGATATTTGCATACAATTCAAAAATATCATAAAGTAAAATCCGGTTCAAAATCCGAATATCAGGAGAGATAAACCATGATAGAAAAAAATGACAAAGCTAAAAAGAATCCTCTCGATACTTCACTTATGCACGAGAAGCTGAAAGGTGATTCTTTTCCTGAAAATTGGGAGGAGTTTCTGGATGATAATATTCGTGAGTTCTTTGATCAGTTATTAAATATTACGGGACAAAAGAAAAGTGATGTAATCAGAAAAGCAAATCTCTCCAGAGTTTATGGTTACCAGATTATGGAAGGGCGAAGACGTGGCAAACGTGATTATTATCTTTTGATTGCTCTTGCAATGTCTCTCGATCTGAAGACTACACAGAGAATGTTAGCAGTAGCACAATATGGTGCACTACATCCGCTCATTAAACGCGACGCTGCGATTATCTTTGCAATTAATCATGAATATAGCATTATACAGACCTATGATTTTATGTGTTCTCTGGGACTTGCTCCTTTGGATGATGGAACGGAAAATGAATAAAAAATTTCTTTGTGTACGAAAATCAGATATCTGAAATAATTTAAATGTTATGAGAACAAATAACAGAGTCAAACTAATAATTTGAATTTATGTCCGTTTTTTCAGGGAGCTTGTTGATAAGATTGATATTTTATAAACGTGGAGGTTAAAATGAGCAAATCGCTGAAACTTGTGAAAGCTATACTGTGTATGCTTACCGTATTTGCTGTGATACTGACCGGTTGTAGTTCTGAACGTAAAATTAAGCCTGATGCAACAGAAATAACAAAAATTTCTTCAGCAGCAGGCTTTTTAGCCGGTAAAGTTGAAGAAAGCAATGGTTTTATTGCAAGTACTCCTAAAAAATCAAAAGATTCTGACAATGCTTATCTGTATGACAATGCAGTAGCAATAATAGCATTATCGTATGCAGGAGCTGACTGGCATGCTCAAAAAATTGCGGATGCCATCTTATTTGCTCAAGAACATGATCGAACATTCCGCGATGGCAGGCTCAGAAATGTCTATGTTAGCGGTGATCCCAAAAGTGATTCCGGAAGATCTATTACGGCAGGGAAAGTTACGATCAGACTTCCCGGATTTTGGCAAGATGGACGTTGGCAGGAAGATGCTTATACTGTTTCCACCTCAACAGGAAATATTGCTTGGACTATTTTGGCACTTTGCACTGTGGCTGAAAATGCTACTTTTGAACAACGAGAGGAGTATATCGCAGCAGCTATTCGTGCGGCGGATTTTGTTCTCACTTTTAAATCTGATAGCGGAGGTTTTACGGCAGGATATGTAGGTTGGGACGATACACAAGAAAAAGTTACTTATAAATCGACGGAACATAATATCGGCCTGATTTCTGCATTCTCCGCTCTTGCTGATATAATCGCAGAGAAAAACCCGGAAAAAGCGGAAGAGTATCGGAAAGCGTCAGAGCATGCCAAATCGTTTGTACGATCTATGTATGATAATAAATTGCATTGTTTTTATACCGGTACTGAAGATGACGGGAAGACAATAAGCAAGGGAGTTATTCCGCTTGATACAAATACTCTGGCGATTCTTGCACTGGAAGAATTAAGTAATACGAATCAAATTATTTCATTTGTCGAGGAAAGAATGACTGTAGGCGAGGGTTTTGATTTCAGTGCCGGTGATCTTGACGGTATCTGGAATGAAGGAACGGCACAGATGGCTGTTTGTTACAGCAAATTCGGATACTTAGAGAAGTATGAATCAATCATGAAATACTTGAAAACTCAAACCGAAAAGGATGGAAGCATTCCTGCTGCAGACAGGGATGGAGTTTCTACCGGTTTTGTTATTGTTGGAACAGATATTTTATGGGAATATAATAATTCACAAAGTATAGGTGCGACAGGCTGGCTTGCTTTTGCACAGATGAAAAAGAATCCTTTAGGACAAAATTCTGAGCAGGAATAAAATGCGGGAAAAAACAAGTCGAAGAAAAAGAAAAATACCGAAAGATCAAATAAAACAAAGGAAAATCCCGGAAAATCTCGGAAATAGCCTATGTGGTGTTTGGCCTTATCTTGCCACGCTTGCGATTGATGCAGGTATACATATCATATTTTTCTTTCTTTACGGTCGAACGTTCGGAAGTTTATTACGCTATTTTCTTTCTTTTATCTTTTTTATTTACCCTTTACAATATATTGCAGATACTCTGTGGTCACTGCGACCGTCGGTTTCTGATATTCTTGCAGGAAAACTTCAAATTAATAGAAAATATTACATGAATACGGTTCGCAAGGAAGTTGCCCGTGAGGATCTTCTTCCGGTTACGATCAGTATACCCGTCTATATGGAAGATAACGCAGTTATCTTTCAAACATTGAGGCAGAGTATGGTCGCAATGCAACGTTATCATCAATATAGCGGTCAGGAAAGCAATATTGTAGTTTCAGATGACGGACTTGCCCCGATGTGCGGAGGTTATTGTACTAAAGAGAAAATAGACCGCTTGATCCGGACTTTTTCAGATGATTCTTCATCATTAACCCGGCAGGAAGTGCAAGCTGTTGAACGTGTTCTATTTTATCGGGAAAACCGGATACCCTTTGTCGTGCGTCCACAAGAGGGAAGGCGCGGTCTGTTCAAAAAATCTTCTAATCTTAATTATACTTTGCGTTTCGGCAATGCTGTAGCCGAAGGTAATTCTCCAGAAAGTCTGACCCGGAAAGGACAACCTTTTGCCGGAGGTTATACAGAAGGAACGATCAGGACAAATGAGATAATCCTGCTTCTTGATAAAGATTCCGGACTGAAAGAAAAAATTATTGAGGCGATTATTCCGGAATTTGCTGCAGATGATAAACTGGCTTATGTACAATGTGCCACAAAAGCTGAAAATTTATTTGAAAACTATTATTCTTACGCTACAGGACATCAAATCAATAATCTGTTTCATAATGTTTGGCCGTGTAAAGCACTACAAGGTTTTTTTGTACCGCTGATCGGACATAATGTTTTTTTGCGTAAAAGTATTTTGGAAAAGAGCGGTTTTTGGTCGGAAGATAAAGTTTCAGAAGATTTTGATAAAGCTATCTGCTTTTACGGTATGGGCTATCATGGAAAATATGCCCAGTTAAAAGGACTTGAGTTTACAGAATATGCAAGCAGAACGTTTACTGAAGAAACATGTAAACAACGCAGATATGCTTATGGTCTTTTGGAAATGATTTTTGACGGAACCATCGCTCCGGGAACAACGCGAAACTGTGACCGGTTTTATATGCTGATATATTTTTTCTCTCTTCTGAATCAAGTAATGCTTCTGCCTACAGTTCTTTATGAATGTTATTCAGGGAATATTTATCTTTTATGGGCAGGATTTATTTTCTGCAGTGCTTGTTTTATTATTCTTCCACGGATCAGAACTTTTTTTATGCGACGGCGGCTGCCTAAAGAATATGCCGAACAAACCATACACATAGTGATTCTTGCACTTTCTTTTGTGGGACATTCTTATTCAATTCTAGCAGGAGCATGCCGATATCTGACTAACAAAATTAAAAAAAATAATGCACCATTTCCTTCCACAAGTGTAGATAAACTTGAGTATCGTTTTACTGCCGGAATGAAAATTATGTTTGAATATATTCGTAAGAACAAATGGTTTATCGTTATTGTAGTTCTCTGTCTTGATCGTGTTATTTTTATGCTAACTAGGAAAGGAATTGCACCAGCTACGGTATTTACTTATTGTTATATACTGTTCTGTGCTGTGTTCATTCCGTTTTTATTGACGCCTCAATTCTTTGCAGGTTTGAAAGTAAAGCAGGCTGTGAACAAAAGAAAGGTGACAAGCGATATGGAAAAATTTGAAACAGATGTGTCTGCTAGCATTCAAAAGCAAGAGAATATAGTAACAGCTTGGAACATGGATATGCAGATAGTATCGCCGAGAATTGTCGATGAATCAGGGGATAATGAATTTCCAAGCAATGATATAGAAATTTTTCTCAACTCATACAAAAAAACGTTTCACGATTCATTACCTGAGGCAAGTATGCCGGAAGAGCTTTTGGCCAATTATTCTTATGAAAGTTGTCTGCGCAAAGATCCGGAAGGCAAGAAAGAAATATATTTACTTCGCCGCGAGGACAAGACGGGAGTCTTACTTAAAATTACGCAGGACTATCCTGAAGAAGATGCACTTGAAGAAGCAAAACTATTAGAAAAATTGAATCATCCGGGAATTCCGAAAGTGTTTGACTCTTTTGAGTATTCCGGTAAAAAATTCATACTGCGTGAATATTTCGAAGGACGTTCGCTTTACGAGATCGTTAAAAAAGGTGGCAACCTGGGAGCAAAAGACATTTTTGATATTGTGCTGAAACTTGTGGATATTTTGAGTTATTTACATTCCAGAGTACCTCCTGTAATTCATCGTGATATCAAACCCCAGAATATTATTGTAGGTAAAGATGGAAGTATACACCTGATTGATTTCGGAATTGCGAGATTCCATAAGTACGAACGTATCCAAGATACTTCTGTCATTCTGACCCTGGATTATGCTTCACCTGAACAATATGGTTTTGAACAGACAACACCTTTGTCTGATATTTATTCTCTTGGTGTTGTAATGCTTTTTATGGCTACGGGGAGAACTGCCAGAACAGGCTTGGAATCACAAATTGTTAATAATCGGCTTCGCAACTTGATTGAGCAATGTATTGCATTCAATCCGAAATCTCGAATTCAGAGTGTAGAGCAGATTAGAAATTATATCATGCGAGATAACAATCCGAGAAAGTCAAAAAGAAAACGCTCACTCATAGTTGCAGCTTTATTGCTGATTTGTACGATTTTTCTTTCTGTTTTATCTTACGGAATTGGACTTTTTAAGGGCAAAAGTCATGCTGACAGTCTTGGTTATGATCGAGGTTATAATGTTGGCTACACAGATGGATATGATGCAGTGCCTGTTCTGCAGGCGAGAAAAATACTGCCTGATCTAAATCGCGGCAATAGTCTTGGCAACTCTGCCATTGCCGGAGGGGCTTACGCTGTGCAGAGTGAAGATTTTATTTTCTTTCTTTCAAATGGGAATATTTACAAAATGTCGGAGAGCGGAACGGAAACTGAGCTTTTGGTGGAGGAAAAAGATGCTGCTGCTTTAAGCTTCTACAATGGATGGTTGTATTATTCTTCCGGAGGGAATATTCTACAAACAAATATATATACTCTTGAAACCGACGTACTTTGTGAGAACTTGTCCGGAGAAATATGTATAGTAAACGATTGTTATTATGTCAAAACAAATGACGGACTACATTTGCTGAATACGGTAACCGGCAAATTGACCTTTTTGAACAAATTATCTTCTTTAATGTCTTTGAACATAGTAGATAACGGTTTGTTTTACATCGATGAAAACGATCATTCCTTATATAGTTCGAATCTAAATGGCAAAAACTTAACTAAAATCTTGGATCGGGATTGTAAAAGTATTTGTTTGTTTGAAGATACTCTCTTTTGTGCAGTTAATGATGAAAGAAAAAAAGAATTGATCATAATTCGTGAAGATTTTGAAAAAGCCAAAACTCTTTCCGAGATAAATGCTGTTATGATAAATGTAACCGAAAACGGAATATATTTTATCAATGGACATGATGGTACGATTAACTTGTGTTCGTTTGACGGACGTATCAGAAATAGAATATCAAAGAACCGTGCTAATGATTTTAATATTGCCGGGAATTGGATTTTTTACCATAATGCCGCGGATGGGAATAGGCTATGGTGTGTGAGGCTTGATGGGGCCAATGATCACCCTGTACAGGTTGGAGAATAGAGTTCCATGTCAATCAAATCGAAATTCAAATGGGAAGGCCAAGAACGCTCTGTTTTTGAAATTGTTTCGGAAGATGGAATCATGCAACCGAATGAAATTTTGTTTGTTGTTCAGCAAATATGTAATTTGTTGAATAGACAATATCATGATGATATATCGAAGTTTCATGGATATATTTATCCGAAAAATATTATCATAGATAAGACAGATCGTATCAAAATATCTGAATCCATACGACCGGTTTTTGAACGGGAAGCTTATATTCCTCCGGAGCAAAGCCAATCCGATAATTATACTTTTGGAGCTATTGTATATGGGTTAGGCGTGCTTATGATTTTTATGGCAACCGGTCATGAAAAGAAAACAAATTTGGAATCGTTTATTGAAAATCGTGCACTACGTAATCTGATTGAACAATGTATTGCTTTCGATCCACAGTCACGTTTTCACAATATAAAAGAACTACTGAGTGCGATAAAAAGAACAAAGATTTCTCTGAGAAAAACGTTGCCTGTCTTTATGATATTAGCCTGTGTCTTTTTAATATCAGGTTTGATCTTTTATTTTTATCAACATGGAAAAATGCGAGGTAACTCAATCGGAGAAAATTCCGGCTACGCAACAGGCTATGTAATCGGCTATGAAAAAGGTTTTTCAGATGCGCCGGGAATTGGAATAAATAATCCTGTTTTTGATTCGAAAAGCGGAAATCTTTCAGGAAATTATGCGTCAGAATTAGGTGCAATTGTAGCTAATGGTGAAAATGAAGTGTTTTTTATTTTCAAAGATAATATATATCAGATGAATCCTTACACAGAAGAAATTACGATGTTGCGATCGAATGTTGAAGCAAATGACCTCAATTATTTTGAGGGATGGCTTTATTTCTGTACAGCTGAAAAGATTTTTAGAATTAATCCTTATACCTTAAAGGAAGAAGAATTTTGTGATTCACATTCGGGAGATCTTTATATTGTTGATGGAATTTTTTATCTTTATGACAGCTCCGGAACCGGATATTTGTATGAGATAGATCCTGAGACGAAAACACTTACACAATTAAGCGGTTCGATGGAATACCTTTGCCTTAATATTGTAGACAAGAAGCTGTATTATATTGATTCAGATAAAAACAATCAAATTTATTGTAGTGATTTAGATGGCGGAAATTTGAATCTGATTAACAGTAATTACTGTGAGAGTTTTTGCATTAATAATGATAAAATATTTGCCTGTACATACAATTTTAAAGAAGATTCAAGTATAGATAATGTTGAAAAAGATTCAAATACATATTGGGAAAGCTCCTTGATCAGTATGGATTTAGATGGTGGAAATCTTGAAAGTTTGACAAATGTCTCTGCACATTATCCGAATGTTACAGATGGAGGAATTTTTTATATTGGAGGTCAGAATAAAACTCTCGAATGGATGTCTTTAGACGGAAGAACCCACTATACCATTGTGCCTTCAAGTACCGGTTCATATAACGTTGCAGGGCGCTGGATATTCTATCGAAATGAAGAAGACAACGGCAATCTGTGGCGAGTACGAATTGACGGCTCAGGAAATACTAAGTTAGCTCATTAAAATATTCTTTTTCAGCTTACCAGGTGACAACGCAGCGGCTTTTGCCACGATTCTTTAGCATAAGTTGCAACGTTGTCACTTTTTGATTATTTATCGACTTGTATGGTGACAACACAACAGCTTTTGCTACAGCGTTTTGGCATAAGTTATAACGTTGTCACCGTTACAATTTTTCTTTCATAATGAATGTTCTTTTGTATGCTCCAAGCATACAAACCATCTGAAATTCCATTCTATATTGTAAATGAATAATAATCATACATATAAAGGTCCGGAAGGAATTTTTATGTGAACAAGTACAACAATATCAGTAGGAGAAAAACAGTGCTGGAAATATTAGGAATAATACTATTGAGTAATGTAAACCGGAAGAATGCTTTGGCTCGCGGACGCAAACCGGGAGGTTTCATAGCGCTTACCATCTGTCTGTGGCTGGGTTTAGAGTTTTTAGGTGCTTTTATCGGCATAATGGCGAAACTCGGTTTCGGCTCATATATTCTTGCCATCGTCATGGCTGCGATCGGTGCCGTCATCTCGTATCTTGTAGCGAAAAACTGTAAACCGGGCACTTATGTGCCATCGGCGCCGATGATGCAAAACTATACCGCGAATGTTGAGCCGCTTGCTGGTTCCGGACCACCACAAATGCAGTATGCGGCTATGCCGTATTCAGGAAACGAACAAGGAACACCAACTTCGTTTTGCCATAAATGTGGTGCACCGTTGATCGAAGGTGCACTGTTTTGTGGAAACTGCGGACAACAGCGCTTTATACAGGTTGAAACTGCCAACACTCGGACACCCGAAACAGAAGCTGCTGTACTGTTCCCGTTTAATAGCGAAGAAACAGTTCCCTATACAGTAAAACCGATGCGTGCCGTATGGACAGCAGTTTGGGTTATCGGTGCCTGGATTATGATCTTTATCGCCCATATTTTTTTAGGCATCCATCTTTTATACTGCAATGCCGTTTCGGCTGTGATTGTTCATGTCCTTTTCGGTACGGGTATGTATCTGCTTATGCAAAAGAGCGTAAAATACAAGGTGTTTGCAGCTGGTACCATGGTCATTGCCGTACTAATTAATATTTTTAATTATTATTTACTGCATATTCCTTTACTAAGAGAAAGCCCTTTCAGGCTGAAAGAGTTGTTTACGATTCCGATTTCCCCTTTGATGATTATAAGTATCCTTCTGCGAGCATTTGTTGTTGCAGGTGGTGCGCTATTTTTTGCCTGGCTTTTGGGACCAAAACAACAGCGGGAACCGTCTCTTAATAACGGCACAACAGCTGTTTCGGATATGAGGGCCAAAGTTGAAAAGAAGAGAGTTTGGCAGACAGCGTTATACACTGTATTGGTGGGCGTACCGGTCTGTATAATTTTTATCCTTGCTACCTCGCCGATATACTTGCAGCGCCCTTTGTTTCTGCTGCAATTTTTGATCGGATGTTTACTCACAGCGATGACATTGATTTTCACTCCTCCTGCTTTACATGGACTTTCCACTATGAGTACTAAGCACATACGACTTTCAGGCTGGGGACTCGTCTGGTGTTGGCTCTGTGTGGCAGGGATGTTATTTTCGCTCGTGATGTGTATAGTATATGCGGTATCCTCCTTTGCAGCACCCATGTACTCCTCTCAGCTTTTCATGAGTATTACCTTGCTTACGGGCTTTATCATGCTGATCGCAAGAAGACGCTCGGGTTGGTACGTTATTCTGTTCGGTGCGTATATTTCGCTTGTCGGGCAGTTTGATGAATCTCTTAGTGCCGTTATCCAGGGAGCAAATCATTACATTCCGTTTTTAATAGGTGCGATATTTGGCTCTTTGAATCCGCTGATCACGTGGCTTTCCATACGGGGAGCCTGGCGTGCATCTGATATCCGTCCCCGATTTTAGTTCGTTTTTTACAGGAGGTGAATTCGCTTGTCCGATGTATCAGAATTTTTGCAATTATATAGCGAAAAGCTCCAAGAGGAAATAGCCGGTGCAGATATGCCCCCGGAACTGACAAAGGGATTTGTCTTTGACAGTTTGATAAAACAAAATGACGGAAAAGAAGTCTATTTTATCACCCGTAAATCAGACGGTTTGCGTGCCGTACTCCGTATTACAAGTAAGGAGAGCAGCGAAGATGCCACTGCCGAAAGCATGATACTGGCAAAGCTTGATCATCCGGCCATACCGAAAATTTTGGGTGTGTGGGAACATAATGGACGCAGTTTCATGGTGCGAGAATATTTTGAGGGTGGTGACCTCAATGCCTTCATCCGTAAACACGGTACGCTGAGCCGGGAAATACTGTTTGATATTATATTGCAATTGTGCGAAATTCTGACCTATATTCACGAGCAAAATCCTGCCGTTATTCACCGGGATATCAAACCGGAAAACATCATTATTTCAAATAAAAATGAGGTGAAACTCATAGACTTCGGCATTGCCCGTGATTTCAAAACGGAAACTGATAGTGATAGGGATACGCAGATTGCGGGTACAAGGGCATACATGGCACCAGAACAATTCGGTAGCGAACAAACCGATCACCGTGCGGACATTTATTCTTTGGGTATGGTTATGATTTTTTTGGCTACGGGAAAAACCAAGAAACAAAATCTGAAAGTTACTTATCCATATAAAGAATTGGTCTCAATTATTGAAAAATGCCTCAGAAAAGACCGTGATCAGCGTTTTAAGACGGCGGCACGCCTGAGAAGCAAAATCCTTTGGGTTCGGCGACGACTTACCAATAAGATACTAATTGTTGTCGGGATCTGTCTAGTAGTTGTCGCAGCCTTTTTAACCGGGCTGTTAATCGGACAAAAGCAAGGTTTTAAAAACGGTGTGGATTTCATTATGGATGTTCCTGCCTATAAGAATCGTCCGTTTACAGAAGAGGAACTTATAGAACCGATTACCTTTGACAGTGAATATCTCGATTTAGCGGTGCGAACTATTTTGAACAAACAGCAAGGCGACACGATTTACCGTACCGAAGTTAACAACCGCATTGATGCAATTCGAATTTATGGAACCTATATCCTTCATCCGGATTTGGAGGATAAATTGATCAAAACGCATGTGGACAAAGGAACAGTCAGTTATATTACTGATACAGGGTTTCGAATTGATGGGCGAGGCGATATCAGTTCTCTTGCGGATATTCCGAACATGTACTACCTGCGCAACTTGACGTTAACCTCACAATCTATTTCCGATCTCTCTCCTCTTTCAGGAATGAAGCTGGAAAAGATTAATTTAAGCAATAATTTTGTGGGTAATTTACTGTCGCTGAAAGATATGGCGACACTGCGCGAGCTGGATGTTTGCCAAAACCCTCTGCGTGACCTCACACCGATTTCTCGCCTGCTTTCACTGGAAAGCCTTGACATCAGCCAAACACAGGTGACAGATCTGATGCCGCTTGCCGAGCTTACCAAACTGCAAACACTGAACCTGGAATATTGCGATATTGAAGATATAAGTGTATTGGCAAAGCTGCCTAATTTGCGAGAGGTTGATGTAAGTAATACGCTTATCACCGACCTTTCGCCGCTCATAAGGCCGCATAATTCCGTGACAGTACGTTGTGTGGGGTTGCCCCGGAGTGTTATTGATGCCGTGCGAGATAATCCGGGCATTGTATTGGTTGAGGAATAGATATTAATAGAACAAGAGCTTCTTCAACTCAGCATGAGAATTATTTTTCTTATGGTAGATCGAAATTAAATGTCGTTTGTATGCTTTCTGCATACAAACGGTGTTTAATTAAATATTAATCTATCAATATAGTAATACTACTTTATGATGATCAAAATGTGAGGAAGGAGAAGATTTCATGACAGAGCGTGAATACAATATAGAACAAGGATATCCTCAAGGAGTACAAAGAACGTTATATCTGAGATTTGATATTGAAAAATTATCCGGCAGCTATGGGGCCGATAGTTATCGAATTTTGTTTACTTCCATTCCATCTACGTTATTAGTGGGTTCAATTTTGCGAATGGGAGATTCAGCCGATACACTTGCCGGTAGAGAAAATGTAAATATCGTAGGAATAACAATGATTGATAACGGTCAATTAAATATGATCCAAGAGCAACTCACTGCTTCGACTGAGTTTATGGCGGCCGCTAATGCCCGACCGTTTTCTATTGAGAGGGGGTTGGGTCAGGAGCCACTTGTTTTAGATGGAACATTTACAGCTTTTGGTGTGGAAGTTCAAGACGATAATTTTTCTTGGGCTAAAAGTGTTTGGGATGAACTAAAGGAAGCCGGTAAAGTAACAGATCCGGTTATACCTTCTGATAGTCAGGAAGCGGATGTTTCCAATATATTGTATGTAAAGTATGGAAGTATCCAGGAGATACCCTTCCCGGAAGGAACGAAACCCTTGCAGTTTCTTGATGCCAATTATTTTGTGGTAACGAACGGTAAATTAATCGGTACACGATATGGTGTAGTTGATGTCAATGGCATGATTGTTTTACCTGTTATACAAAAACACTCTGAAGCAATGTTTGGCCCTATCAAATACGAGGTTTTGAACGAGAAAGCAATTTTACTTGAAAGTAAAGGATTTACTTTATACAGCTTGACCGGTAGTCCGATTTTAAGTTGTAAAAAGTTGGTAAATCTTGGTTCAGATCTGTTGGCTATTTCCAATGGTAAGAAGTTTGCAATCGCAAGAGTTAATGGCAGTATGATAAGCAATGAAGAATTCGACATTGTTCATCCCTTTTCTGATGGAATTGCCGTTGCCAAAAAAGGAGATATGGTGTTTGGCTACTCAACAGACGGGACCATTGCCTTTACGCTAACGGGAATCGACGAGATTCGCGGGTATTCCAATGGTTATGCAGTATTCAAACAAGGGAAAAAATGGGGTGCTATTGATACCAAGGGAAATATCGCACTGGAAGCAAAGTGGAATTGGCTTAGGGATAGCGCATTTGGTGCTTTCGTATTTTCCGAATCTCCTAATCCCCAAATGAACTCAGATCTTTTTGGTTTGGTAGGTGTTGGTGATCGTATTATTATGCCGTGCAAATACCATAATCTGGAGCAAATAGATGGGAATTTGTTGAAGCACGGCACCATGATTTTTTATCAGTACACAATGGATAATAAGCGTTATGCCAAGTCTCTATTGACCTTTGCAATTATTGACTTAAAGGGTAATGAAATAATTCCTCAAGGTATGGCTCTTATCGGCGAGGAGGGTGAGGGTCTACGTGCTTACGCAAAGTACTATTCGGATACACATGTAAAATTTGGCTATATGGATAAAGATTGGAAAAGTGTCTTTGTTGCATCAAATGCAGGAAAAATTCCGGTCCGAGATGCATTTAAACATGGCATAGGAGAGGCAAAGTCATATTTGTTTGAATATGATATTAATGATTTATTTTCACCTTTTTCAAATGGCAAGGCCTGGACGAGATTATCACGAGACGGACGATTTCTAAAAGAAGGACGTTGGATAGACAAAGATGGCCAAGATACAACTGGCGCCCCAATTCCTCCTCTTGGGAACACGCAAAAAATGGCTGAAATATCGAATAGTCCTGATGAAATCAAAGCACGGGAAGTTCTTGAGAGACTAGGCAATCGTTTTACGACTGAAGGTGGATGGTTTCCGCACAAAAGTTGCAAACGCATTGTTGGCGATTTATGGGAGATCGAAGCACGAGATGGTAAAAAATCCCTTGTTTTCAGCCAAATGGAGTCACTAAGCGGTTTTGCCTGCGGCTTAATTGCCATCAAAGATCTTTCCACCCGAAAATGGGGTTTTGCAGACCATTACGGTAATCTGATTGTGCCTCCGAAGTATGATTACGTAAAACCCTTCAATAACAATCGTACATTTGCGCGGCTGGGAGAAAAGCATTTTATTATCAAACGAGAAGTTGTTATTAATGGCAATACCGAAGCTTAATAATAATCGAGAGATTAAAAATGTAACAAGTTAACAGAACATCAATGTTAAGAAGGAGAATATGATATGATTTGCAAAAATTGTGGAACACAAGTATCAGAAGGTCAAAACTTTTGTGAAGTCTGTGGTAATGCTATATTAACAAATCCCCCCGGGGCTGAAGCAACTTATAATATTGAAAATACATTTCCGCCTGTAGAACAGTATGATCACGAACTCATTTACCCGTTACAAGTTGAAGCCATCGGACAAGTTT
The DNA here is from genome assembly GCA_012521015.1 of Clostridiaceae bacterium. Classification (GTDB taxonomy): domain Bacteria; phylum Bacillota; class Clostridia; order Saccharofermentanales; family DTU023; genus UBA5436. Next base: position 27,340 of record JAAYNE010000098.1, read on the forward strand.
CGGAATCACCGAAGAAAAAGCATAAAAATAAAAAGCTTTTTATTATTATTGCCAGTGCTACTTTAGCTCTGATTATAATTGCAGCAATTCTGATTGTTCCTTTGATCATTAATAAAACAAATCAAAAAAAATATGATAGTACAATCGCGTTGTTAAGTACCGGGGATTATGCTCAAGCCAAAAAGCAATTTATTGAACTTGGAGATTTTGAGGATGCACAAGCAAAAGCCGAATACTGTGAAAATAAAGAAAAATATGATAATGCGGTGGCACTATTAGATGCCGGTAATTATACTCAAGCTGAAGAGCAATTCACTGAACTTGGAGATTTTGAGGATGCACAAGTAAAAGTTGAGTACTGTCAAAACAAAGAAAAATATAAAAGTGCGGTTGAATTGTTAGATAGCGGAGACTATGTTCAAGCCAAAGAGCAATTCGTTGAACTCGGAGATTTTGAAGATGCTCAGGATCAAGTAGAAAATTGTGATAATATAATTGCTTATGAAAAAGCTGAAGAATTACTAACTCAAAAAAAATATGATGAAGCGGCAGAAGCATTTGAGCAGTTGGGAGATTTTCGCGATTCAATTGAAAAAGTAAAATATTGTGAGAATTCGTTGCACTATTTACAGGCTGAAAAATTATTCGAATCAGGTGATTATACTGCAGCAAAAGCTCTGTACGGAAATTTACCGGAAATATCTTTTCCGGATGCGACAGAAAAATATTCGACATGTGTTAATAAAGAAAAATATAAGGCTGCAGAAACACTCTATTCAGAAGGATCTTATTATGACGCATATCTGGCGTTTCTTGCGTTGGGTTCCTTTGAAGATGCCGAACAATGTATGGCCGAATGTGTACAATCTTTTCCCTACACGGGAGAACAGTATCGTAATCCAGACTATGCTTGGAATGATCTCTCATTAATGATCGTACCCCCGGATAATGATCAAAGTCGAAATTATATAAAAATTTACACTCCGGATGATGTGTTGGTCAGTACTATAGCTATTGATCAAGGAGCAACTTCGGAAGTGTTTTTGCCACAGGGCAGCTATCGAATCAGAAATGCTTATGGAACCGGTGATTGGTTCGGAGAAGCGGACATGTTCGGTGATGAAGGAACTTACTTGGTTTTAATTAACAGTGAGAGTGATAATGATCTGTTTAACTTAGAGGCTTATGGTATATATACTCTTTATTTGCGCTCTGCTGATGATGTAATAGGTGATCCGGTAGATTCTGAATATGAAAATAGAGATAATTTTTAATTCGGTTTATACTTAATATTTCTGGCTAGAACTATCAAGAAGAGCGGAAACATTGGCCAAAAGAATCAGGATTGATGCTCTATTTTATCCGGCAGAAACTGTAAGAGCATCAAGAACACTTACAAAAGAAATTATGAGTTATACCCGAAGTTTCCGACAGGAATATCAGAAACGCAGAAATACATACAAAAGGGATTGTGGTTAATGTTCAATATTTCTGGCGGGAACTCCGACTGCAGTTGCACCCGGTGGAACATCTTTCAAGACAATAGCTCCGGCTCCTACTTTTGCTCCGTCGCCGATTGTAATAGGACCGAGCATGGTTGAGCCTGCTCCTAACAAGCAGTTATTGCCGACGGTTGGATGACGTTTGACATCTTTTTGTTTTCCTGTTCCACCCAGAGTCACACCGTGAAACATTGTAACGTTATCGCCGATTACAGCGGTTTCTCCGATTACCACACCCATACCGTGATCAATAAACAGATTTTTACCGATAGTTGCACCGGGATGAATTTCAATACCGGTTTTACGTCTGGCTCGGTTGGAAATCCAACGTGCGAAAGTAGTATGACCTCTTAGATAGAACTTGTGTGCCAAATGATGGCTGCGAAGTGCTCTGACCATCGGATACATAAACATTGCTTCAAACAGTGTTTTACATGCCGGATCCTGCTCCAAAATATAACGTGCTATTTCAATCCATTTTTTGAACATTAGTTTTCCTCAAACAAAGCTGTAGATAAATACCTTTCGGCAGTATCGGGCAATACTGTAACAATTTTGCCTGTAATTTGTTCTGCCATTTTTAAAGCGGCACAGACGTTGGCACCGGAAGAAATTCCGACTAACAGACCTGCCTCCCGACTAAGCTTTTTGCTCATTGCAATTGCTTCATCACCGGTAACGGTAATTGTCCTATCAACCAAGGACAAGTCTAAGTTTTGCGGAATAAAATTTGCGCCGATACCTTGAATTTTGTGGGGACCGGAATATCCTTCAGTAATAAGTGGAGATTCGGCCGGCTCCATTGCCCAGATATTGATGTCCGGACAGTATTTTTTCAAAGCTCTGCCTATTCCGGTAAGAGTACCGCCGGTACCGACACCTGTGACAAATCCGGCAACATCCGGTAAAGCATTGATAATCTCTACACCGGTTGTTTTTTCATGTGCCAAAGGATTATTCGGGTTGTCAAATTGATTCGGCATGAAATAACCTTTAGTGACAACAAGTTCGGCAGCTTTTTTCTCAGCGCCGATCATGCCTTCAGCACCGGGTGTCAGAAGCAGTTCAGCCCCATAAGCTTTAATTAGATTGCGTCTTTCGACACTCATTGTATCCGGCATAACCAGAATAACTTTAAACCCTAATTGCGAACCGAGCATTGCTAAAGCAATTCCCATATTGCCGGAAGTTGGTTCAATTACTGTCATACCGGGTTTCAAGTCACCTGAATCAATTGCAGCTTTCAGCATATAGTATGCAGGTCTGTCTTTGATGCTACCGGCAGGATTTGTCTTTTCTAATTTGACATAAATTCTATCATAGCCCAGACGATTTAAATCTATTAATGGTGAATTACCAATTGTATTCAGTAAATTGTAATTCATAAATATAACCTCTATTATGTAAATATACATTTAATAATGTCTTTTGACTTTAAATCTCGGTCAAATGATATTAACATAAAGCACAAATATTTACATCATCCGTTTGTTACAGAGGCATTTGCATTAATTATCAGCTCAATTGAAACTGAGATTCAGATATGTTGAAATTTAAATATCAGTTTAACTTGTAATGAGCAATTTCCGGAAAATTTTACAAGGTCAATTGACTTTACAAATCATTAAGTGCTATCATACTTCGGCGACCACTCTGATCGGGTGTTATTAAAGCATGATTGCTACCTGGATTAGGTGAGACTGTTTACAGGGAGGAAAAAATGTACGCTATTATCAAAACAGGCGGTAAGCAATACAAAGTTGCTGAAGATGATGTGATTTATATTGAAAAACTGGAAGGCGAAGCAGGTGACGAGATCGTTTTTGACCAAGTTCTTGCACTTTCCAAAGATGATGCTATTCAGGTAGGTTCACCACTAGTAGATGGTGCTGTTGTTAAAGGTGAAATTGTCAAACAGGGTAAAGGCAAGAAGATTACGATTTTCAAATATCGAGCTAAAAATACCTATCGTCGTAAAACCGGACATCGTCAGCCATATACTTGTGTGAAAATAACAAGCATAGCATAAAAAGAGGCTGTAAGTGATACACGCAAAGTTTGTCTTTGATCAGAAAAAAAGAGTTGAATCCTTTTATCTGACAGGACACGCTGAATATGCTGAATCGGGTAAAGACATTTACTGTAGTGCGGCATCGGCGATTACACAAACTGTAATTGGAACCTTGACTGAGATTTTAGAAGCAGGTCGGGATTTTGTTTATCTGAATCAAGCAGGTGAAATTGACTGTCGTATTCTGAACTATGATAATTTACCGCAAGATAAAAAAATAGCTGCACGAAGTTTAATGTTATCAGCATATATAGGACTTAAACAAATTGAAATGATTGACGGACAGGAGTTTTTGTCTATTGAGAAAGTAGAGGAATACCAATGATTAAAATTAATTTACAATTATTAGCTAGCAAAAAGGGTGTTGGTAGTACTAAAAACGGTCGAGATTCACAATCCAAGCGTTTAGGTGCGAAACTCGGTGATGGTCAATATTGTTTAGCCGGTAATATTATCTATCGACAACGTGGTACCAAAATTCACCCGGGACAAAATGTCGGAAAAGGTAAAGATGATACCTTATTCTCGATCATTGACGGTCAGGTTCGTTACGAAAGATTAGGTCGTAAACGCACTCAAGTCAGCGTTTATCCGGTTGGCGAATAATCTGACTGCGAATTACTTATTTACTTTACGGTAAATTTACTTAGTTCATAATAATTTCGTGTAATTTATTCAGATCAGTAAGTGAGTTCATTTAGATTATTAATGAAATGAATTATTCAAGCCCGGCTTTTTAGTCGGGTTTTTGATTTTGGCTTTGATTTTAAACTTAGGATTTTTTAAAATATATAATTTAATAATTTGAATTGTGTTGCTGATTATTTTCACGGATGCTTTAGTTCAATTATTTGGCTAGAAAGTAGGGCGTTTTGTTTTTTGATCAAGTTATTATAAATGTTAAAGCCGGTAACGGTGGCGACGGTGCTATATCTTTTCGGCGTGAAAAATATGTGCCGGCAGGTGGTCCGGACGGTGGTAACGGTGGTCAAGGCGGAGATGTTTATTTGAGAGTAAATCCCGGGATCAATACTTTACAACATTACCGTTATTCAAGAAAATTTAAAGCGGAATCCGGCGAGAACGGTATGGGTAAGATGTGCTACGGTAAATCTGCTGATAATTTATATTTGGAAGTACCGCAAGGGACATTGGTTTATGATGCGGAGAACGGAGAACTCTTGGCAGATTTAACCGATGAAAATGAAGAATTTCTCTTGGCTAAAGGCGGACAGGGCGGTTTGGGGAATTCACATTTTAAGACATCGGTCAGACAAGCTCCGCGTTTTGCCAGAGCCGGTGGTCTAGGTGAAGCGAAATCGATTAAACTGGAGCTCAAACTAATTGCCGATGTCGGCTTGATCGGATTTCCCAATGTCGGTAAATCGACACTCTTATCTGTAGTAACCGCGGCGAAGCCTAAAATCGCCAACTATCCTTTTACCACGCTCACACCACAACTCGGCGTAGTACAATATGCAGATGTTTCCTTTGTGTTGGCGGATATGCCGGGTTTAATCGAAGGAGCATCAGAAGGGATCGGCTTGGGACATGATTTTTTACGTCATATTGAAAGAACCAGAATGTTTCTCCAAGTTATTGATCCGACAATGGGTGATTTCGAAAATGTTATCAAGCAGTTTGAATTGATTGAATTCGAACTCGGCGAATATCAAGCTGAGTTATTGGAACGTAAACGCCTGGTTGTGATTAATAAAATTGATGTAGCCGATAGCAAATTAGTTGCCGATTTGAAAAAAGAGTTTGAAAATAGAGGTTTTGAGGTGTTTTTGATAAGTGCAGCAACTCGAAAAAACGTAGATCAGTTAATTGCTAAAACAGCAGAATATATTTCTGAATTGCCGCCGATCCCTAAATTTAAGGTTAAAGATACCGAGCATAAAACATATCGCTATCAGACTAAAGAATTATTCAAAATTCATTTTGACGGTGAATTCTTTATTGTAGATAGTGAATGGGCGGAACGTTTGGTCAGATCAACCGACTTCACTGATAATGAAGCATTTTTCTACTTCCAAAGATTGATCAAACGCAGAGGTTTGGATAAAGCTTTATATGATGCAGGATTAGAAAACGGCGATTGGGTCAAAATCGGCAATATGGAGTTTCAATGGCTGGCGGAAGAGGAATGAGACTACATATTGATATTTTCGGTTTCAGGTCTTAGGATTTGCACACTCTTTAAGCTTATCTAACTACCCAATGGTCCAACCTTAAAATGTGTGCAAATACTTTAATAAACTTTGAATTCTGTGTAAAGTGTTTCGAAATACGCTATAAATTACAAGTTGCTTAATTGAGTTGAAGTTTGATCTCATTGATGATAGACTTTGCAGAGAATTAGGTTTTTCTACACTATAAATATTAGGAAAACGAAATTCTGTTTTGTAGAATTTATGTACAAATAAAAAACAAGGAAGAATAAGAAAAATAAGGAGGGAAATAAAACGATGAAATCATATGTTTGTGATGTATGCGGCTATATTTATGATCCGGCAGAAGGTGATCCGGATAACGGAATAGAACCGGGAACAGCTTTTGAAGATATCCCTGAAGATTGGCTTTGCCCGTTGTGTGGTGTAGGTAAAGAAGATTTTTCACCATTAGATTAATTCTTAGCAAATCAAATATTAAGCAAAAAGTGGTGTCACAGCATAGGAAAAACATGTTAACACCACTTTTTATATTGATTGAAATTATTTTAATTTAACATTTTAGTCATCATTTTGTGGCAGCAAGAGGCGGAAGAGAGCTTGGTAGATTTCGACTGCATTTTTTTGCCAATTCTGACAAATGTTTCGTGCCATTTTTTCAGTGGGAACATTAAGCTCCAAGGAAAAAATAATTTGATTATGATCTTTTTGCTCTAACTTTATTTTGAAAGTATGCTCGCTATCTTCTGAGTAATGAGCGGTCAAAGTACGTTCTTTTTTTTCAAGAGTACTCAATTTTTCTAAAAAATCTTGTACCTGAGTCGGCAATGTATTACCCAAAGCTTTAAGGACAGCAGAACCTTCAGGTGTTATGTTAAGACGATTTACCGGTTTACCCGAAACCGTATACTCTGCTTCACTCTTATTCTCGGACAAATGAATTAAATGCTGTTTGGTAAGCAAATCCAAAGCAGTGGCGGCTGAGAAATAATCTAAATACAGAGAATTGATTGCCGAGTCGATAATATTTTCCGAAGTAGAATTAGGTTGTTTTTCAATGATTGAGAGCAAAATTAAGGCTGCCTGAGAATCATCTACTTGATGCATATTTTCTCCATTTCATATCGTTATTTATGTTTATTCATCAGATATTTCGTCTAGTTATAATGTGTTTGTGTTACTTATGTATACTTGCATTTATAGTACCAGTACATTTCAGCGAATTGTTATGTGTTTTAGTTACTTCTTGTATATTTATCTTAATTATGTATTTGCGACAATTTATGTGGCAAGCATTATACATTTGTGTCAATCGTAAATTGACCGGTGTACAGATTGAAATATTCGCCCTTGGCTTTGATCAAGTCAGCATGTGAACCTTGTTCAATTATTTTACCATTTTTTAATACAATAATCAGATCTGCATTTTTTACGGTGGATAAACGATGAGCTATGACCAGAGCAGTTCTGTTTTGCAAAATATTTTCGATTGCTTCTTGAATCTGTTTTTCTGTTTCCGTGTCGATTGAAGAAGTTGCTTCATCAAAAATAAAAATTACAGGATTGGCGATGATCGCTCTGGCAAAAGATATCAATTGTTTTTCTCCGGTAGATAATTTACTACCGCCTTCACCGGCTAATGTAGCATAACCGTTCTCCAGTTTTTCGATGAATTCATCAGCGTAAACTAATTTGGCAGCATTTTTTATTTCCGATTCAGTGGCATCCAGCCTACCGTATCGGATATTATCCGATATTGTTGCATTGAATAGATGCGGTGTTTGTAATACGTAGCCCAGATTATGGTAAAGCCAGGCTTGTGGTAAACCTTGAATGTCATATCCGTCAATTAAAATTTGTCCTTGTTGCGGTTCGTAAAATCTGCAGGCCAGATTGACCAGTGTAGTTTTTCCAGCACCGGTTTCACCAACAATAGCTACTGTTTGTCCGGCTTTAATCGCTAAATTGAAATTTTCCAGAATCGGTTTACCGTCAACATAAGAGAAAGTAACATTTTTAAATTCAATCGCTCCTTTGATTTCCGGCCAAGGTTGTTCGCCTGCTCCGTCTTCGGTACCGTATTTTTTGATAACATCCGCACTGTCGATTATCTCAACCGGTTCATTAAGTAGTGTTATTACTCTTTCCGCTGCAGCTTGAGCAGCCTGCATTTCTCTGAAAACACCGGCAACTTGTCGTATTGGATCCCATAAATGAAGTGTGTAGGTAAACAAAGCATAAATTGTACCGATTTCAATCAGGTTTTGTGTATAGGCTTCACCGCCTAAAACTAAGATCAAAGCGGCGACAATCATGCCGATGATTGAAACGGCGGGTAAGAAAAAAGCAGCGATCCGACTCGCATCAATTGAGCGGCGATTCATTTTTTTAGCTGTTGCAAAAAATTCCAATTCATTTTCTTTTTCTCTAAGTAAAGTTTTTGTAGTTCTGGCACCCATGATTCCTTCATTAAATTCACCGGTTATCTCGGAATTCAGACGCCGAATTTCGCGTTGAGTTTTTAACATTCTTTTTTGGAAATAAATAGTAATTGCAATAATTATCGGAACAGCCGCTGCAGCTATTAAGGCAAGCTTGAAATCCATAATCAGCATTGCTACGAGAATTACAATTATGGTAAAACCGCCCCAGACGAAATCGATAATACCGAAAGAAATGGTTTCACAAAGCCTGGTTACGTCATTAATCATACGTGATAAAATCCAACCGACAGGCATCCGATCATAAAAACTGAAAGAAAGATTTTGCAAATGTTCAAAACCTGTTTTACGAATATTATAGGACATTTCAGTTTCAATGCGTCCTGATAATTTCAACCAATATTTTGTACCGAATGAAATTGCTACAACTATGGCCAAATAAATAATTGAATAAAGAATAAGACCGTCGGTAACATTATATTTGATGAAATGATCAATTGCATAGCGTACCATAATAGGTGAAATATTCTCTAAAACTGCTACAATTATTAAGACCACGACAAGGCTAATAATTAAACCTTTCCGAGGTGCTGCTAATTTTATAAATTCCAACCAAGTTTTGGCGTTGATTTTATCTTTATGCTGATCAGTTTTTTTACTCATTCTATTTATTACGTATTTCTATATTTTATTTAAATATAATATTTGACAGGCTATGTTCCGATGGTTCATATTCTATTCGCTCAGCCAGTCATGTTGGATTTTATATACACGTTGATATAGTCCGGCCTGATTTATTAGTTCCTGATGTGTACCGGCTTGAGTTAATTGTGTATTCTCCAGTACGAAAATTTGATCCGCATCGTAAATACTTGAAATTCTATGTGAAACAATGATTGTTGTCGTTCCCTGAGGTCTTTTTTTGAGGGATCTTCGAATTTCGCGATCAGTTTCAGTGTCTACAGCAGATAGCGAATCATCAAAAATCAAAATCTGACAATCACGAATTAAAGTTCTGGCAATTGCCAAACGTTGTTTTTGTCCACCGGATAGAGTAACTCCACGCTCACCAACAACAGTGTCATAGCCTTGGCTGAATTGTTCTATTTCATCGTCTAAGCGAGCTATTTTTGCATATTTGTGGACATTTTCAATAGTGGTTTGCGGTTTCGGAAAGCGAATATTTTCTCCGATGCTTCGTGAATAAATATATGATTCTTGGAGGATCAAACCGACTTGTCTGCGCAGACTATAGCGATTAATTTGCTCGAGAGGGATATTATCAAATGTAAGCAAGCCGGAACTTGGCAGATACAGTTTTTGCAAAAGTAAGAGCAAACTTGATTTACCGGACCCTGTTGGACCCAAAATACCTATTGTTTGACCGGACTTGATTTCAAGATTGATATTCTGCAAAACCGGTTCAGAACCGTCGGGATATTGAAAGCTCACATTATCAAACTTAATATTACCTTGCAGCTCAGGCTCTAATAAACCTTGATCATCAGGTTCCGGCTCGGCATCGAGAATTTCTTTTAATCTACCGAATGAGATTTGAGCTTTGCCGATATCGGCAATAACCCTGGCTAAAATTCTCAAATTGATTAACAAACGATCGGCATAGGAAATAAAAACAATCAAAACACCGAGATGCAGACCATGTGAAATGACTCTGACCGTGCCGATAATCACGATTAAAGCCAATTCTCCATTTGAAAACAAATCGGAAAAAAACCAGAAGTTACCCATGATATTGTATTGTTTAATCCCATAATCGTAGAGTTCACGGTGAGTTTCTTCAAGTTGTGCCAATTCGAAATTTTTACGTCCGAATGCTTTAATTATTCTCATTCCGGTTAAGCTTTCCTGTAATCTGGTAGACAATTTTCCTTCAGTTTCATCCCAGAGTTCAAATTCAGCACGGCGTCTTTTGAAATAGATAATTGTACTGAAAAACATAATCGGTGTTACAGAAATTGCGACAATACTGAGCATCGAATCTAAATTAATCATCACGACAATTGAAATTATAATTGTTATGATACATCTGATAATTTGCAAAAATTGATTTTGGAAAAACCGTCTGATTACTTCAACATCACTGGTGCAGCGTTGTACCAAATCACCGGTTTCGGCTTTGACATGCCAAGCATAGGGTAGCCTTTGTAAATGAGAAAAAAGCTTACGACGCATGTTCTCTGCACCGTTTTCAGCAACTTTAGCAATATGAAGATCAGAAATTAATTCAGTAATTCCCTGAATCAAAGTAATTCCCAATAGAAGAAGTCCCAAGACCCAAAGATTATTCAACAGGAATGGACGTCCGCCGATTTTTAAATAGATATTTTCTAAAAACTGTGGCAGAGTCACAGTTTGATTAAGTAAAATCCGGTCTACCGTAAAACCGATAATTAGTGGAATTAACAAGCCACAGATAGCAATGACCATAATAGATATAACTGCTGAAATCAAATATTTCGTATCTTTTTTATAAAAGCTGAAGAAATGTTTGCTTGTTTTTTGCTTGGTCATTGGTTCTCCCGGGAAAATGAATTATTAAGTTTGAATTATTAAGTTTGTTAGGTTAGTATTTTAACAGTTTCATTCTTTGAGTCAATTTACTATAATTATGTGGATGTAAACATGGAGAATTAAAGTTGATTATTTTGATCGGCTAGAACCGGACAGGAAAATTTTTCATTGTTTCGTAAATACCGGAAGTGTAGAAGTCGGAGCGGATTTTAATGATTACAATATTGTTGGAGCAAGTATCTCAGGATAAGAGTTCTCTGAAAAACTTTCTGGAATACTCTTTGTTTGATCGAAGTGTCAAATTATGGTTGATCGCTTTGATTGTTATTTTGGCAGGATTTCTGTTAAAAGGAGTACTCGGATATTTTTTAGTAAAAATAATTTCTCGAATAAAAATTGATAATCGTGCTTTGGGAGCGGAACATGACAAACAGTTCAAAAAAGTGTTATCTTGGATTTTGCCTTTACTTACTTGTAAAATAGCAATTACCTATGTGTTAGAAGTCGGATCTCCAATCGATGGCGTAATTAATATTTTATTGAGTTCGCTTTTTATCATATTGGCTTTACGAATTGTAGAATTAATTTGTAGGAAATTGTTTAGCTTTTGGCATGAAAAAAATCCTGAGAAACTCACGGAAACGGTTTGCCGGTTTTTGCTCCAAATAATCAGAGCTGTTTTGATTATTCTCGGTTTAATAATGATTTTGAGCTTGCTGCAAATTAATGTTGCAGGCATTATTACCGGTTTAGGAATAGGCGGACTTGCCGTATCGATGGCAGCTAAAGACTATTTAACAGATTTAATTGCCGGATTTTCAATTATGTCGGAAAAGATCTTTGAAATTAATCATTATATTAAAGCTCCTGATATTGAAGGGATTGTGGAAGATATTAAATTTCGTCAAACTCAAATCAGAACTTTTGATCAAGGCTTGATGGCGGTACCGAATTCGAAATTAACTAGAGATTATGTTATAAATTATTCGCGAATGGGTAAGCGGCGCGTGCGATTTATGGTGAATTTACCGACCTTTGTGACATTAGAACAAATAGCCGGTTTGAAAAAGTTACTGCAAGATTATCTTGCGCAAAATAATAATGTTACAGAAGATAATCCTCTTCTCGTTACATTTTCAATTAATCCTGATAAAATTGAATTTCTGGTACAATATTTTATCACCAGTATAGTTTATGCTGATTTTGTTCAGGAGCAAGATCAGATTTTGCGGTTGATTTGGGACTATCTCAGCACAGAAAAAATTGCTGATCCGATTACACAGGTAATTATATTAGATGATGAAATAATAACTAATGAAGAAAGTGGAGAAACGCAAGTTTCCAATAGAATAAGAACAAATGAATAATAAATCAATCTTCAAAAAAAATTCTGTAAATTCCTTTTACAAAAAACCATGGTTTGCAGCAGGTTGTATCATTCTGGTATTTGTTGTTGTTTTGTCCGTAGGAGTTAATGCATTGTGGGAAAATACTTTCGGACAAATCAATATTGTGCGTGATAGTCAACATGATAGTCAAATTGCTAAAGAAAAAAAAGCATATGTCATAGATGAACAATATCGGGATTATTCGGAATGGGAGCTTTCGGAGGAAGAATTGAAAAAACCGATTCCTTACGATAAAGATATAACAAATATCTTGTTGTTGGGTATAGACTCGCGCGACAAGACGAAAATTAATGAACGTTCTGATGCAATAATGATTTTGACAATTAATAAAATTCAAAAAAAAGTTAAATTAACTTCTTTACAACGTGATATGTTGGTTGAAATGCCGAATCTGAATATGATGGATAAATTAAATCATGCCAATGTGTACGGCGGACCGGAATATGTCATGAAAACTGTCAATAATACGTTGCGTTTAGGAATTGATAGGTATGTTGTTGTTAATATACGAGGTTTGGAAAGAGTCGTTGATTTGTTGGATGGAATTGAAATTGATGTCCAAGAAGAAGCGATTCCTTTCGTTAATGCAAACATTGATGAAACAAATGCCGTATTCTATGATACAGAACAGGCTGCCCATCTGACTTCGGCCGGATTACAAAATCTGAACGGCAGACAAGCTGTAGGTTATGCCAGAAATCGTTCAACCATCGGTGGTGATTACGACCGTATGCATTATCAACAGGAAGTAATGCAAGGTATATTCAATAAGTTTACCCAAGTAGGTGGTAGGAAAAAACTTGAATTGATTAAAGAAGGCTTGTCAATGGTCACAACAAATTTGACTAATAATGAAATGCTTGGTTTGTTGCAGTCCGTGTTACCGATTTTAGATGGCAAAATTGAAAATTTGACAATTCCGATTGCCGGATATCATACGCATTACAGTGGAGCAGCATGGTTAAATCTCTGTGATTTCAACGGTATGATTCCTATAATTCAGGAATTTATTTTCGGGAGAACATTCCCGTTTGACCCGGTTGCGATAATTCCCGGAGCTCCTAATTCGGGTGATGCAATTTACGTGGTAGGACAGATTGACGAGTGGGTTGTGCCGGATGCAACGGATTCAAGCGGTAATTTGAAAGTTGAAGAACCGAGTAGTCCCGATATTTATCAAAATACTGTTCCGTTGAGTGAAGCTACAGAACTCACGAATCCTACATCAAGCTCAGAACAGGGAGAACCTGTACCGTCAGTGATTGAACCTTCCGGTACGATTCCTACAAACTCAGGCGATACTTCATCGCAAACTGTTCCGAGCGAGTCTACTGCTCCCTCAATAACTCCGCTTGAATCATTGGATACTTCGGAAATGACAAGTCCGACTGTATCCGTAGACACACCCGAAACAGCGACAACAATCGAAACACCTCTGGTTGATCCCCCGATTACCACACCACCTGAATCAGTTGTGCCTAAGCCGAGTAATTAGAAAAGAGCGGATTTTTATTGATAATTGATTTATGTATTATCGGTATACTGGTTTATCAGATCGTTCAAGGTTGGCGTAGAGGATTTTTAGGGGTAATTTTACGCTTAGGCATTACTATTGTTGCACTGTTACTTGCAGCTTTGATTGCGACTCAAATCTCTAAATACTTAACATCCGTGCTTGTTCCTGAAACGAAAATAACCAATTTGAGTCAAGAACTTTCAGATCAGGTTTTGGATCAGGAGACCCCGATTCATTTGGCATTGCAAAATTTCGGTCTTTCAAAAAACATGAGTCACCAATTGTCTGAAAGTATCGGTAAAGCGACTTTACCTTTGATTGAAAATTTAGTGAGAAAACTGGCAGTACTTCTGGTAACGGCTATTTCATTTTCAATTATTTTTGCAATATTGCGCTTTGTTTTCTATCTTTTAATTAACCGATTTTCTGACTTGTTTAACCGAATTCCGCTCTTGGGCACTGCTAATCAAGTGGGCGGTATCTTGCTTGGAATCCTAATTACAGGTTTATTTTCAATGCTTCTTGTTATTAGTTTAAGCCAGATTGCACCTTTTTCTAAATTTGTATTGCGACAAGCGTCAAATTCGCTCTTATATCGTTTATTGTTGGAAAATGCCATAATGATTTCATGATTCTCCACAATTCTTTGCGATTTGTTTCTTGACAAATAGCAACTATACTTTTATATTATTATTCGTTAGCACTCTGGAGTTCCGAGTGCTAAAATAATGTTCATAAAAAACAATAGATATAAGGAGGTCAGCATGAATATTAAACCATTGGGTGATCGTGTTGTAATTAA
>JAAYNE010000099.1 GCA_012521015.1 Clostridiaceae bacterium
ACTTCCAGCGAACCAAGTATTTTCTCAGGTAAATTCGGTCAGAGCCTGCTTGGAACATTCAAAACAATTGGCAGACGGTTTACTTTCGGCGGGGATACGGGCAAAGATCAAAGAATTTATTATTTCAATACCAAAGAGATTTTAGACAATAAATTTGGTACACCGAACCCGATTCCATTTCGTGTTGTAGATCGTAACATCGGTTTGGATATTGATGTTGCTGTAAGATGTTCCGGTATTTACTCATATGAAATTTCAGATCCGATTCTTTTCTATACGAACGTTACGGGTAATGTCCAGTCGGAATACACAAGAGATCAGATTGACAGTCAATTAAAAACCGAATTTGTCAGTGCATTGCAACCTGCCTTTGCTGAAATTTCAACCATGCAAGTAAGACCGAATGAATTGCCGGGTCATGCAAGCAAACTTGCAGATTTAATGAATGAAGAATTGACTAAGAAATGGTCTGAACTACGTGGTTTGAAAATTGTTTCAATAGCTTTGAATCCGATTACCTTACCGGAAGAAGACGCTGAATTGATTAAACAAGCACAAAGAGCCGGCATGATGCGTGATCCTTCAATGGCAGGCGCAACTTTAGTCGGAGCACAGGCAGATGCAATGAGAGCTGCCGCAGCGAATGAAGGCGGAGCAATGACCGGTTTTATGGGATTCGGTATGGCCCAACAAGCAGGCGGGGTTCAAGCGGGAGATTTGTTCGCAATGGGACAAAAAAATCAACAAAATGCTCAGGCGGGCCAACAAGCTACCGGTGGTCAATCTGCGGTTGATTCATGGACATGTCCGAAATGTGGCAACGTTTCAAGTGGCAAATTTTGTACGGAATGCGGTGGATCAAAACCCGAGCAAGGTTGGCAATGTGCATGCGGCACAGTCAATCAAGGCAAATTCTGTCATAATTGTGGAAAACCTAAACCCGAGGGAGCGCCTCTTTACAAATGTGACAAATGTGGTTTCGAACCGAAAGACCCACAAAATCCACCCAAGTTTTGTCCTGAATGTGGTGATCCTTTTGACGAAAATGACATCCAGTAAACAACTGATAATAAGCTGACAATAAGAGGTAGACTATGACACAATTATTAGAATTTAAATGTCCTTCTTGTGGCGGTGCGATAAATTATGACAGCCAAGCTCAAAGAATGAAATGTCCTTATTGTGATACAGAATTTGAAATGGATGCTGTATTACAACATGAAGAAGCTGTACTAAGTGAATCGGCGAAAGATGATTTTACTTGGAATGTGCAAGCAGATAACAATTGGCAGGAAGATGAACTTAACAATTTTGCAGCTTATGTTTGTCAGTCTTGTGGCGGTCAAATTGTAGGTGATTTTACAACTGCTGCAACCAGCTGTCCTTATTGTGATAATCCGGTGGTAATTGCCGGTAATATATCCGGTGACTTGCGACCTGATTATATTATTCCTTTCAAGTTGACTAAAGAACAGGCGAAACAGGGTTTGCGCGATCATATGAAAGGCAAACGATTATTACCTAAGCAATTTAAAGATGAAAATCATATCGATAAGATTCGCGGAATGTATGTACCGTTTTGGCTTTTCGATACCAAAGCAGATGCTAATTTCAGATATAAAGCGACACAAACGAGCACATGGAGTGACAGTAATTACATTTATACAAAAACCAGCTACTATTCTATTTTGCGTAGCGGAAATATTGCCTTCAGCAGTGTTCCGGTTGATGCATCTTCACAAATGGCGGATGATTTAATGGAATCGATTGAACCCTATGATGTTGCAGAATTAACAAACTTTCATGCCGGTTTTTTAGCAGGTTATTTAGCTGATCGTTATGATGTTCCGGCAGATGATTGCGTTGAACGGGCAAATTATCGTGTGCGTCAAAGCACGGAAAATCAGTTCAGATCAACCGTAAGAGGATATGCAACAGTCGTCACGGAAAACAGTAATATACAATTATCCGACGGCAAAGCGAACTACGTTTTATATCCGGTCTGGGTTTTGAACACTTCTTGGCAAGGTGAGCAATTTACCTTTGCTATGAATGGTCAAACCGGTCGTTTTATCGGTGATCTTCCTTTGGATAGGAAAGCTTACTGGAAATGGTTCGGTCTGATAGCCTTAATTGTTACAGCACTTGCCTACGCAGCAGCTTGGCTGTTTTTACGTTGAGAAATGGGTTATAGAATGGAGTAATCATGAAACAGAAAAAATATCTTAAAACAATAGCTCTATTTGTCAGCGTGATTTTTACAGTATTATTAATCCCGATCAAAACATCGGCTCAGACGATTCCGGATCAGAGACTATTGCCGAGATTAGTCGACAATGCAGATTTATTAAATGATTCCGAAGAAGCAAAATTACTTGATAAGCTGGATTTGATCAGTGAGAAGTATCAGACTGATGTAGCCATAGTTACGGTCTATTCATTAGAAGGAAAAACCGCAGCCGAATATGCGGATGATTTTTTTGATGATAACGGTTATGGTATCGGACCGAATCATGATGGAGTATTATTCCTGATCAGTACAGAATCTAGGGATTGGTTTATTACTACTAACGGTTCGGGGATTCAGACTTTTACCGATGCCGGTAGAGCACATATGACGGAACAATTTTTGTCATATATCAGCGATGCTAAATATGCCAAAGGCTTCAATAAATTTGCCGATCTATCCGAGCAGTATTTAAAGCAAGCTGCTAAAGGCGAACCGTACGATTATGGTAATTTACCGAAAAAACCGTTAGCTTGGTATTGGCTGCCTGCTTCAATCGGAGTCGGTTTAATTGTTGCATTTGTCATTGCCGGCAGTATGAAAGCTAAGCTGAAATCAGTGCGCAGACGGGTTGGTGCAGATGACTATGTAGCAGCGAATAGTTTTGTCTTAACCGATCAACGAGATCTCTATCTATATAGCCATGTTTCGCGAACGGTTAAACCGAAAGAAAGTTCTTCCGGTGGTGGCGGTAGTAGCGGAGGTTCCAGGACTCGCACCTCATCTTCCGGTTCAACCCATGGCGGCTCCGGCGGAAAATTCTAAATTAAACCGAAAGCTAATTTCTGCCACTTAATCTTACGAGTCTAGCGAAAACCCCAAGCCTGGAAAAAGTCAATTTGTGCCGTTCAGTTTGGTAGCAGTAGAAAAATTTAAAATTTAATATCATACTGATGCTCATCTGTTGTGAATTCACAACAGATGAGCATTTTGAAGTTTTGAATTTGAAATAGTATAGTAACAAATTCTTTAAACAAATATTAAGACTAAGTCATGTTTTTTATTTGCGAAAATAATATATATATTGTATCATTTAACCACTAACTATTCTGAAATAATTCCTTCGATATACAGTTGATTTATTTTTGATAGTTTTTAATTTTAGAATAATCCGCTTTTTATATAGATTTTCGAGGTAAACATCCATGGGTTTAGGTATGAACATGGGCATTGATTTAGGTACTTCCAGTGTCCTGATCTATGTTCGCGGAAAGGGAATAGTACTCCGTGAACCTTCAGTTGTTGCAATTAATTCACGTACAGGCAAAGTTTTGGCAGTTGGTGAAAGTGCCAGTTTAATGTTAGGAAGAACTCCTGAAATGGTTGAAGCTGTTCGACCTTTAAAAGACGGTGTAATCTCAGATTTTAAAGTAACTGAGGTTATGCTCAAAGCTTTTATTAGTAGAGTTTCAACCGGATTTTTAGCAAGATATTTCAAACCGACAATAGTTGTTTGTGTCCCGACCGTAATTACACAAGTAGAACAGAAAGCGGTGGAAGATGCATGTAGACGTGCCGGGGCAAAAGATGTCTATTTGATAAGAGAACCAATAGCTGCAGCAATCGGAGCAGGTATTGATATTACTCAAGCAAATGGTTCGATGATTTTGGATATAGGTGGAGGAACCACGGATATAGCGGTTATTTCAATGTGTCAACCGGTTGTAGAGGAATCGATAAAGGTTGCCGGAGATGCATTTGATCAAGCTATTATTAAATATGTCAGACGTAAACATAATATCTTGATCGGCGAACAAACAGCAGAGGATTTGAAAATCAATATAGGTTGTGCATATCCGCGTGATGAAGAATTAAGTATGGAGGTTAGAGGGAGAAATTTAATTACCGGAATGCCTGCAACATTAACATTGACTTCTACCGAAATGTTGGAAGCTTTAGAAGAACCGGTTAATCAGATTTTCGAAGGTGTCCACAGTGTATTGGAACGCACACCGCCTGAATTAATGGCAGACATTTCACAAAGAGGAGTTATGATGACCGGTGGTGGAACATTATTGTATGGTATTGATCGGATGTTAGAAGCAAAAATAGGTGTTGAAATCTTGATTGCGGAAGATCCGATTTCATGTGTAGCTGTCGGAACCGGTTTAGCTCTGAATATTATGGATAAATTTGATGCTCTCAGCGGTTAATAATTTTTAATCGATTACTGATTACAGGTTAATAAAGTAATCAGTAATTAGTTAAATCATTCAGATTAAACCATTATTTTTGATACTAAATAGCTTAATCAACAAAAACTATTTATGAAATGATTAAATCTTGACCTGAAGTAAAAATTATTATATCATTCAAACCTATTCCGATTTATTCTAAATATACCCAGTTAATTATCATTTTATATGCAAATTTAATATTTAAAACAAACATCGACAAGAGGAGAATTTTATGTCGCCATCCAAACTCAAGGGTAAAACCAAGAGAGATCTCGTAGAGATTGCTCATCTATCCGGCTTACTCACTCCGAAAGAGACTAACCGCATGACAAAGGCTCAGATTTTGGAGTTCTTGCAAAAAATAGAGGAAGAATCTGAAGCAGAATCTACAACAGAACAAAGCATGACGATTCAACAGACATCTGAAACTAAACCGAAAAAGCTAATTGAAATAAGAAAAATTGGCAGGGAAAAGAAAATGGAAGTTATTTCCGAAGATGAAGACCTTGATACTCAAGCGGATTTAGAAATACCGATTGAGCTTAGTCAGGAGAAATTTTCTGAGGGAACGATTGAAGAATTGCCTGAAAATTTTTATGAAGAATCAGAGCATGATATTGATTTTGTTAAAGATGACGAAGAAGAACCTGCCAAAGAGAAGTTAGAAGAGATGGATGAGGAACTATCTGAAGAGAATTCACAAGTTACCAGCGAAGAAGATTTAGATGATGAAAAAACTAAGATGAAATCAAAAAAAAGAACAAGAACTCGACGCTCCAAAGCAACGGATAAAAAAATCATCGAATTAAAGGCGGATTCTTCTGACCAAGATTCCAAGAAATCTCAAACTGATGATTCCAAAGATCAAACAACTAAAGAAAAAGAAGAACTGGAAACTGTTTCCGGGATTCTCGAAATTATGCCTGATAATTACGGTTTTCTCAGGGTTGAGAATTATTTGCAAAGTAGTAACGATGTTTACGTTCCACCTCAATTTATCAGACGTTTTAATTTGCGTGACGGAGATGAAGTGACAGGACCGTGCAAGGTACAGCGTGATGCTGATCGTTACCGAGCTTTAACTTATATTGATTTAATTAACGGATTATCCCCTGATCAAGTATATAATAGAAAATTTTTTGATCGTCTAACTCCGATTTATCCCAATGAAAGATACACTTTGGAAACTGAAACAAAAGAACTTTCTACTCGGATGATTGATTTGGTATCTCCAATCGGTAAAGGGCAGAGAGGTATGATTGTTTCACCTCCGAAAGCAGGTAAGACAATTCTTTTGCAAAAAATTGCAAATGCGATAAGTATTAATAACCCGGATACAAAATTATTTGTACTCTTGATAGATGAACGGCCGGAAGAAGTGACCGACATGCAAAGATCGATCGACGGTGAAGTAGTCTATTCTACTTTTGATAAAACACCGGAAAATCATGTAAAGGTAACGGAATTAGTTTTAGCAAGGGCAATGCGTCTGGTAGAATTGGGTAAAGATGTTGTTATTTTATTAGACAGTATTACCCGAATGTCCAGAGCATACAACTTGACCATTAATCCTACCGGCAGAACTCTTTCCGGCGGTTTGGATCCCGGTGCACTATATGGACCGAAACGTTTCTTCGGAGCAGCAAGAAATATTGAAAATGGTGGAAGCCTGACCATTATTGCGACGGCACTTGTTGAAACAGGTTCACGCATGGATGAGGTAATTTTTGAGGAATTCAAAGGTACGGGTAATATGGAAGTATACTTGGATCGTAAGTTGGCCGAAAGAAGAATCTTCCCTGCGATTGATTTAAATCGTTCAAGCACAAGAAGAGAAGAACTGTTGATGAAAACTCAAGAACTGAATACAGTTTGGGCAATGCGCAAAGCTTTTTCATCTTTGGAAACTGCCGCAGTTACTGAAACTATGATTAGTTTGTTACTCAAAACCAAAAATAATGAACAATTTACAAATTCAATCAGTGTTTCGCTGAAAGATCAAGACTTATTTGAAGCGATGCGCGGTTCCATGCCGAAGGGCACAGACAATAATGGAAATAATAAATCAGGATAAATTTATAAAATATCTGGGTTAGATTTCCCAAATCTGATGACTAAGAATTACGTAATAGATCAACTCAAGAACAATTGACAGTTGTATAATTTCCAATTGTTAGCTGAAATGTTGAACAAGGCCATACTCATTATATTAAAATACTAAATATGTATAATTACCTTATTAAAAAAATTGCCTAAATAAAAAATCACCGTGAATGGCGATTTTTTACCTAAGTATTTTCTCAATTCTGAATTATCTTTAACTACATTTTTGTCGTTTTGTTTTTTGAATCATTTGGTCAACAAGTAAAGTACAACAGTGAGAATTGCAAAAAGAGAAGCAAAAATAGCGGTTAATCTTTTTTGCAGTTGTTCTTTGCTTTTGGCTTGTCCTGTTCCAAAGAAAGTATCCGAACCGCCTTGGATTGAACTTCCCATTCCCTGAGAATTTCCTTCTTGGGAAATTACTAGAAGTACTAAGATAATTGCTATGATGATATCTATTATTGCTAATATTGTTGTTAAAATGCCCATCGAAAACTCCTAATTTATTAATAATGCCATTGGCATTGATTGAAAAAAACATATAAAAACAATCCTGATTCAGGACTTTGCTTTCACATCAAAGTATTATAAGGATAATTTATCATCATTGCAAGGATATGGTAAAAATCTTGTGTAACACAAATCAAAAAACATAACTATAGATTTACTAGATCCAATATTTTAAGTTTTAAGGATTAAGTGTTAGACTACTGTATTACTTGTGTAATAATATAATATTGTATAAATTTTCACTAAACCATGGCTGAAGATACTTGCAGGATGAAAGTACAAGTTGTAGAGTAAAGATAATTAATTGATTATTATCAAAAATATACTTATATTTATGATTCGTACTATGAGTAAGTTCTAAGGAGGATTGAGATGACATTTAATAAACAATTAGCTGAGTCACTTAAAGGTGGCGTAATCATGGATGTTGTGAATACGGAACAAGCCAAGGTTGCTGAGAATGCAGGAGCTGTAGCGGTCATGGCTTTAGAAAGAGTTCCTGCTGATATCAGAGCGGCAGGTGGAATTTCACGTATGAGTGATCCTGCGATGATTAAAGAAATTATGGCAACGGTAAACATTCCGGTCATGGCTAAAGTAAGGATCGGACATTTGGTAGAAGCACAGATTTTACAAGCGATCGGTGTTGATATGGTTGATGAATCTGAAGTTTTATCACCTGCAGACAATATATACCATATAGATAAAACTAAATTTGATGTACCTTTTGTTTGTGGTGCCAGAGATCTCGGCGAAGCTCTCAGACGTATTCAAGAAGGAGCAGTTTTAATCAGAACTAAAGGTGAGCCCGGTACAGGTGATGTAGTTCAAGCGGTTACTCATATGAGACAAATTATGGGTGATATTAAAGCCGTACAAGCTTTGCGTGATGATGAGTTATCCGTTGCCGCAAGAGATTTACAGGTCTCTTATGAACTACTGAAGTACGTACATAAAAACGGTAGACTCCCGGTACTGAACTTCTCAGCCGGTGGCGTCGCAACCCCGGCAGATGCTGCTCTGATGGTTCAATTAGGTGCTGATGGCGTGTTTGTCGGTTCCGGCATTTTTAAATCCGGTGATCCGGCAAAAAGAGCCAAAGCCATTGTTGAAGCTGTGAAATATTATGATGATGCGGAACATTTAGCAGCAATCAGTGAAAATCTGGGTGAAGCAATGGTCGGCATTAATGAAGATGAGATTGAAGTTATGTTAAGTGAACGAGGCAGATAATAGGCCGTCTTTGATAATTTCATTAAAAATGATTTTATTTAAAGTGATGTTTTAATATCATAGTTAGAGATTGATTTGAACCTAAACAATCAGAAGATCAGTTAGAACATCACTTTTTATTTTCCAATTTAATTTAAAAATTACTAACTTAATCAAGATTGCAATTATGTTATTATATTGTTGATATAAATAGAGGGGAACTTTATTGGTTTAAGGTGATAATCTTATTAGACAGTGGAGAATTCTATGGCTGAACAATCACTAGTGGATATTTATACAGATGGTGCCTGTTCAGGCAATCCCGGTCCGGGTGGTTGGGCAGCAATTTTAAAGGTCGGATCTTTTGAGAAAGAAATTTCAGGTTTCGAGCCTGATACAACAAATAATCGCATGGAATTGATGGCTGCGATTAAAGGTTTGTCTGAATTAAATAGACCGTGTAAGGTTAATTTATATAGTGATTCTGCTTATCTAGTCAAAGCTTTTAATGAAAAATGGCTTACCAATTGGCAAAAAAACGGTTGGCGTAATGCTGCGAAACAACCGATAAGCAATAGTGATTTATGGCAGGAGTTGCTAAATCTTGCAGCTCAACATGAAATCAAATGGATTTGGGTCAAAGGACATGCCGATAATCCGTATAATAATCGTTGTGATGAATTAGCGGTACAGGAAATCAAGAATAATGCTTGAATATTGATTATTAGAAGTTAACTCAAATAAATCATATTAATGCAGATATTAATATATACGAGAGGTTTAAAAATAATTGATAATGTAGTCAATGAAGAGGACAAGATAATGTCGGAAAAATTGCAAACAGATTTTACAGAAAAGATTATAGCGAGCGAGAGTATGTTTGAAGGTAGAGTTTTTGATGTGCGAGTCGCCGAAGTCGAATTAATTGATGGCAGTGAATCTTTGCGTGAGATTGTGGATCATAATGGTGGAGCATGTGTAGTTGCTTTAGATTCTGATCAGACAATTTATTTTGTAGAACAGTATAGAATTTCCGTTGACGAAGCTATTTTAGAAATACCTGCCGGTAAGATTGAAGTCGGTGAGAAGCATTTAATTTGTGCCCAAAGGGAATTAAAGGAAGAAATCGGTATTACGGCTAAAAGGTGGGAACTCTTGACTAAATTTTACCCTACTCCGGGTTATTGCAGTGAGGTGATTCATGTTTTTTTAGCAAGGGATTTAACATATGGTAGACCAAACTTGGATCCGGGTGAGTTTTTGAGGGTAAAAGAATATAAATTAGATCAAGCCTTGAAGATGGTAATCAACAATCAGATTAAAGATAGCAAAACAATGTTAGGAATATTGTTGACGGTGCAAAAAATACGAGAAGAAGTTCTGGCTGAATCAGTGGAACCAGGAGATGATGCTTATGGAGAATAATAGTATAAAAAAAGTGAATAAGAGTTATGAAATAATCTCGGTTTTCATTATTGCTTCAGCAATCCTTTTAGGGTTTATGTTTTGGGCACCGGAAAGTATGACCGGAATTCTCGGTAAAATTTTCAAACAAATCGGCTACGGATTTTTTGGTACACTTGCTGTGATTTTTCCTATTGTTTTATTACTAATCGGTTTGGATCGAATTCTTTCTAAAACTAAAAAGGTATCACAAGCAAGAAAAAACTGTACTGTGTTACTTTTTTTATGTGCAGTAATCTTAATTTCAGCTATAACATTGGATATGACTAAAGTATTACGGGCGACTGCTGTTGAAAACAAATCTTCGGTATTAAAATCGATACCTTTATTTTGGAATTCAGGTTTAAAACCGTCTTTAGTATCTCATTCCATAACTTGGAGTGGCGGTCTGGTTGGTGGGATTAGTGGTATTGCTTTATCAGTTGTTGCCGGAAAAACCGGATCAATTATTATCTTGATTGCAATGATTTTAGCTTTAATCGTAGTGGTATTTAATGTTTCCTATACTCATTATGTCCGCAAATCAGCAAATGCATTTCAGGTAACGAGACAAAAGCTCGAGGAAAAGAGAAGATTGCGTGCGGAGAGTATGGCTTTAAAAAACGAGGAATCAGAGCTATATAGTGATGATCAATCAAATATTTATGATTATGATTTTGGTTATGATTATAAAACAGACCATATGGCTTCTAATCAAATGAAACAAAATTTTCCGGCAACAAACGGAGATAGTTTCGTTTCAGATGTAGAAGATGAGCCGGAATTCGGTTTTGATTTAGCAAAAGCTACTGCCGGGCAAGATAAACGGGAAGTTTCTTCTGAATGGATCAAGAAAGAGCTAGCTGAAGGGCGTGGTGAAATCTATGAAGAACCTCCAAAGATTAGTTTTGATTTACCTGACGGTTCTTGGTCAATTGATCCAGCCAACAAAAGTCAAACTCCAGAAAAACAAAATATTGATTATACAATAACTTCCTACAGCCTGTTTGATAAAAATCAAGTTGAATCTAAAAAATTTGGATATACTATGCCGGATACTGATCAATCAGTTGCCGGAAAAAAATATGATTCAAGACCGAATAATCTGTCATATGACGAGAATCCTGTATCTGCATCGGAAGCTTCAGACTCAATTAAACTGCCTCAGCGGTTGGCTGAAATAACTGAAACTGAATTGAATCATATTGAAGAGCAAGGTAGAGCACATTGGGAAGATCGCAGTGAAAATTCGACTGATGTCAAAATTCCGCAAACAATTATCAAAAAACAAAAACAAATTGCCCTGACGGATAAATATCTTACTCCACCGATTGATTTGTTAAATGCAGATCCGAAAAACGGACAAGAAGCGACAAATATAATTGAAATTCAGAGACTGGGTGCCAGATTAGAACAAACCTTAACCGATTTTGGTGTAGATGCCAAGGTAGTAAATTATACTACCGGGCCGACGATAACACGCTTTGAGCTAGCTCCCGGTCCGGGCGTGAAAGTTTCCCGGATAACTAATTTGGCAGATGATATTGCTCTATCGTTGGCTGCGATCGGTGTGAGAATTGAAGCACCGATACCGGGTAAATCAGTGATCGGCGTAGAAATTCCAAATAAAGAAACTCAACCAGTTTTACTCAGAGGAATTATTGAATCGGAAGCTTTTAAAAAGGCTGATTCGAAACTGACAGCAGGTATCGGAAGAGATATTCAAGGCAATGAAATCTTATGTGATTTACAAAAAATGCCGCATCTCTTAATAGCCGGTGCAACCGGTTCAGGAAAATCGGTTTGTCTTAATGCGATTATTATTTCATTACTTTATCGTTCAGGTCCTGCCGAACTAAAAATGATTATGATTGATCCGAAAGTAGTTGAACTGAATATTTACAATGGAATTCCACACCTTTTGCAACCTGTGGTAACCGATCCGAAAAAAGCTTACGGTGCATTGAATTGGGCAGTTACGGAAATGGAAGAACGCTATGAGAAATTTGCGGAAAATTCAGTTCGTGATTTTACTGCCTATAATACTTTAATTGAATCAGGTCAAATTGAAGGTGAAAAACTTGCTTATGTTTTAATTATTATTGATGAATTAAGTGATTTGATGTCAACTACTCCGACTGAAGTTGAAGATGCTATAGCCAGATTGACCGCAATGGCAAGAGCTGCCGGTATCCATTTGATAATTGCGACTCAAAGACCGTCGGTCGATGTTATTACAGGAGTTATTAAGGCGAATATTCCTTCAAGAATAGCATTTACGGTCGCTTCACAAGTGGATTCACGCACAATTTTAGATATGGGCGGTGCAGAAAAGCTTTTAGGCAAAGGCGATATGCTTTATTATCCGCAAAGTGCCTCTAAACCATTACGTGGACAGGGTGGATTTGTAACTGATGCAGAAGTTGAACGGGTAATTCGTTATTTGAAAGGTATATATGAAACCGATTATGATAAATCTGTAGCTGAAGCAATTGAACAGGCTGGTTCAGGCGGTTCGGGACCTACAGCAGCTTATAATCAAGATTCGGAAGAAGATGAATTACTTGAAGATGCAATTAAGCTGGTGATAGAAGCGGAATATGCCTCAATTTCATTATTACAGCGGAGATTAAGCATCGGCTATCCCAGAGCTGCCCGGATTATTGACCGACTATATGAATTAGATATTATAGGTCCTTTTGAAGGTAGTAAACCACGCAAGGTTTTGATAACACCACAAGAATATTTTGCTTCGAAATCAGATGACAATTTAAATCAACCCCAAGAGTATTGACTCTTAATAAAATCTTCATGTGGACATTTATCAAGCAAAAAACCAAATAAATATTTAAAAAACGAGTATATAATTGAATATATGATGCTATCGAATACACTTAAAGGAAATACTAATGGCACAAATAATTAACGGCAAATTAATTGCGGAAAATTTGCGGCAAAACATTTGCAAACAAGTCGAAAAATATGTTACCCAAGGTTTACGAAAACCGGGATTATCTGTAATTTTAGTCGGAGATGATCTTGCTTCACAAATTTATGTCCGCAATAAAGGCAAAGCATGTGAAGAAGTAGGTTTTGAATCAACAATCTATAAACTTGCTGCTGATATTGCTAAAGAGGATTTATTGGATTTGATTTTCAAATTAAATCAAGATGCTGCAGTTGATGGAATTCTCTGTCAATTGCCTCTGCCGGAACATTTGCCGAAACAAGAAGTTATTGAAGCAATTGATCCAGCTAAAGATGTAGATGGTTTTCATCCGGTTAACTCGGGACGCTTATTCTCCGGTACAGAATCTTTATTACCTTGTACAGCAGCAGGTATTATAAAAATGTTGAAGAGTATCGACTATCAGTTCACCGGGAAAAAAGCTTTAGTTATCGGTCGAAGTAATATTGTGGGTAAACCGACTGCAATGTTACTCTTGAATGAAAATTGCACGGTTACCATAGCACATTCAAAAACGCAAAATTTAGCTGAATTGAGTCGTCAAGCTGATCTCTTGGTTACTTCTGCCGGAAAAGAAAACTTTATTACACCGGAATTTACAAATCCAGAGCAGGTAATCATCGATGTTTCAATTAACCGTAATGTGGCGGGTAAAGTTGTAGGAGATGTGGACTTTGCCGCAGTTAAACCTTTGGTCAGAGCAATTACTCCGGTTCCCGGTGGTGTCGGTCCGATGACAATAGCTGTTTTACTTGAAAACACTCTGATTGCTTACCGTAATCACCTGGAGATAATATAACTATAGGAAAACAAAGATTGCCGGATAAGTTTCGGCATAATTTATTAGATAATCCGGAAAAAGCATAACTATGAAAAAAACAAATGATATCTTAATCAAATCAGCAGAAATTGTTGCAGTCGGAACCGAATTATTAATTGGTCAAACCTTGAATACCAATACTCATTATTTAGCCAATCAACTGACTCTGCTCGGCATAAATTCATATTATCAATCAGTCGTCGGAGATAATCCGGAGCGTTTATTAGCAATGCTGACAACAGCATTGGCACGGGCTGATTTGGTGATTACCAGTGGTGGATTAGGACCAACCGCTGATGATGTAACAATGGAGTTAGTTGCTAAAGCAGCGGGTAAAGAATTAATTTTGGATCCGGTGAGCAAACAGAGTATTGAGGATTATTTTAACGGTATTGGCAGAACGGTATCCGATAATAATTGGAAACAAGCTATGATGCCCCAGGGTGCATTGACCATGCCCAATAATAATGGAACTGCACCCGGAGCGATTTTAGTGTTTGATAATCTTGGAAAAAGGAAAGCAATTGCTTGTTTGCCGGGACCGCCAAGTGAATTGGAATTGATGTTTGAACAATCATTAAAACCTTGGCTCGAAAAAAGAGTCAATTATAAATTTGAACATCGTTTTTTACATATGATGGGTATTGGTGAATCCGAAGCCGAACTGGAGGTTAGAGATCTAATTGAGCGCCAAACAAATCCGACCATTGCTCCTTATGCTTCACCGGGAGAAGTATGTTTTCGAATAACTCAAAGGAAATTGCGTGGTCAAACCGAAGCGGATTTGATTTCTCCGGTAGTTCAAGAAATTAAAAATCGATTGGGACAATATATTTATGAAGATGGAGAAAGAACTTTACCCGAGATCGTATTTGCTTTATTAAAAGAAAAAAATCAAACGGTCAGTTTTGCCGAATCTTGTACTGCCGGGATGATTTCAGCTAACTTCGGTGCAATAGCCGGTGTATCTGAAGTCTTTGCCGGTAGTGTAGTTTCATACAGTAACAGTATCAAAGAGCGAATTTTAGGTGTACCTTCTAAAATTTTGCAACAATACGGTGCTGTGAGCAAAGAGTGTGCGGAGGCTATGGCAAGTGGTGTTAGAAAATCATTGGACACTGATTTAGCAATAGCGGTTACAGGTATTGCGGGACCGGATGGTGGCACTTCTGATAAACCGGTTGGAACTATATATTTAGGGGCTGATTATCAGGGACAGCTCACTTTTGAAAAACATATGCTCAGAGGTAATCGCGAGAGAATTCGTACAGTGGCATCTTTGCGTGCTTTCCATTTAGCTTGGCGTTGTTTGAAAGAGAAATCAGATAATTGATTTCTATATTTTTAGTTAATGAAGTTACTTACTCATGCGTACCGAAAAAAATTCTAATAAGTTAAAAACCGGTTAAATGGTGAAAATATTGCAGCTTGCTATTAAAGTGATTTGTTTTATACTGTCAGAACATTTTTCTAATGTCTAAATAATAAAAAATTTGGCACGATATTTCTATGGTATTAATTTGTGCAATATTTTATGAATATTTGTAATATCCGATGTCATTAAGATTATATTAATATACCATCGATATAACCCTAGACAGATATTTTTAATACAGCAGTTATCGAAATCTTTTAACTGTCAAAAGGGAAAAATTAATTTCCATAACTTTGTAATCAAAATTTTAGATTGTTTGTAAAATAATTTGACAATAATAATTCGCTTTGATAATATGTTCAAGCATTCAGAATGAATGCTTGACTTGGCGCAGTAGTTCAGTTGGTTAGAATGCCAGCCTGTCACGCTGGAGGTCGAGGGTTCGAGCCCCTTCTGCGTCGCCATCAAGCCGGTCGTTTATAATGAGTGACCGGCTTGCACTTTAAGCCTGGTTAGCTCAGTCGGTAGAGCAGGGGACTGAAAATCCCCGTGTCGTTGGTTCGATTCCGACACCAGGCACCATATGTGGGAGTTTAGCTCAGCTGGGAGAGC
>JAAYNE010000100.1 GCA_012521015.1 Clostridiaceae bacterium
CTATTTTGGAAAACTACTGCGTCTCCGAAATTATTAAATCTTACAGCAATCAAGGAATTATAGATTATCCGGTGTATTTTTACAGGGATAAGGATAAAAAAGAAATTGATTTGATTATTGAAGAATCAGGCGTTTTATACCCCATAGAAATCAAGCAATCCGCTGCTCCGGATATAAAAATGACGCGACACATGTCAGTGCTGGAAAAAGCGAAAGGATATAAGGTGGGTCTAAAAACCGTTCTTGCCCAAGTGGACAGGTACTACATGCTTGCGGAAGACACCCTTGTTTGTCCTATAAAGGACATTTAGGTTACTATTAACAGCTAAGGCCGCAAAATTGTGTGAACACAATCAATTTGAAGAATGCCGGTATACCGGTATAGATAAAATAAGTATAGGGATACAGTCATTTAATGACAAACAAAAACTCGTCTAAAAAGGAATCAGATTCCGGAAAGGGCGGGATACGTGCCGGGTACGGTACAGAATTGCTAAAAACCTTTGCTAAAGAAATGGAAAAATCTTATGGTAAAGGCATTAATCAAAGGAATCTTTACTATTACGTCCGCTTTTATGATTACTTTCCTCAAATTTTGAACGCAATGAGTTCAAAATCTCCTACAACGACAGAAAAAAGAGAGCGAAAATTAGTCATATAAATTAGAATTTGCGGAGTAAGTAGTCATGAATTATCTTGAAGAATACTACAACAATTATGATGAGGAAGGACGCCTTCTTTCCCGTCATGGGCAGGTTGAATACCTGACCACTATGAAATATATTCGAGAGTGCCTGGCGGATGTTTCAGACCCGATGATACTTGAAGTTGGCGCCGGAACCGGACGGTACAGCGTGACGCTTGCAATGCAAGGCCTTCAAGTAACTGCGGTAGAATTGATTAAACATAACTTGGAAATACTGAGATCCAAATTAGACGGTGCGGAACCTATCACTGTGATTCAGGGAAATGCACTGGATTTATCCTGCTTTGCTGATAATTTATTCGATTTAACCATGTTGCTTGGGCCGATGTATCACCTTTATACAAAAGAAGATAAACTGCGAGCACTCTCTGAGGTGGTACGCGTTACAAAAACAGGCGGTCATATCATGGTAGCTTATTGTATGAATGAGCCAACTATCATACAGTATGTGTTCGGTCTGAACCGGCTACATGAAGTGATGGATCTCAATATGCTGACACCGGATTGGCGTTGTATCAGTGAGCCAAAGAATCTGTTTGCAATGGTGCGTACAGAGGATATTGCTACCTTGGATGCAGAAGTACCCGTCAAAAGAATCAAACTGATTGCTACAGATGGTGCAACGAATTATAAGCGAGATTACATTGATGCCATGGACGAGGAGACATTTGAAAAGTGGATGGATTATCACTTCACTATCTGCGAACGGCAAGATCTGATCGGGGCTTCCCATCATACTTTGGACATACTTCAAAAATCGTGATAAATCAAATTTTATAAAAGCAATAAATTCTAATTTACCTAACTGCTTGAGTATGAGATTTAAAAATGTCCGGCACTTTGCAGAATATGTGATTTTAGCAGTAGTTGAGAACACGAAGCTGATACAACCCCTGATGTCAAACAAATGCTACATTCGGAAAAGCTTGATTTTACGGGGTTTTATGAATGTAAAAACAGTCAAAAAAAGCATTTTATTTTCGATCTCTTCTCAGGGTTTCGTGTCATAATTATGACAACGGCAAATAGTAACGATGGATATTGGATATCAAGCACTATACTAAAAATATAAATATGAATTGGTAAGCTTTCGAGCGAATTATTGAATAAAATTGCTCAAAAGAGCACACAATCATAAGGAGTAATAATTTGTATGAAAGATATGATGAAACCATACGAACAGGTTACACTTGGATTAATTATTGATGATTTCAAAATAATTTATGCTCTTATTAAAG
>JAAYNE010000101.1 GCA_012521015.1 Clostridiaceae bacterium
GATCGGAGTACCGCCATTCATCAAAACTCCGGTTTTAACACTTTGGGTTAATTTATCAAGGTTCATGTGACCGGGGACTATTTCACTGTACGCACTGACAACTCCGATCAACGGACGCTGTAATTGTTCTTCAGTATAACCTAATGCATAAAACAAACTGCGATTAGGTGCTCTCTCAGCTCCACGTAATACTTTTTCACTCGCTAAGTTCATGTTCCCCCCTTAAAATTCAGAAATTTATTAATTAACTTACCATATCAGCTAATGAGTTAATTATACATTCACTTCTGAAATCGTATACTCAGAGTGGTAGATAAAAATTATAAAAACTAATGGCTTATTGCCTGGCAATCACAAACTCGGGCTGAAGTTCTCAGACAGTGTGATTGCTTTATCGGCAATATCGCCAAGTTTTTAATAATTTTTTCTGCAAACTCATTCGCATTCGATTTCAGAATGAATAATATTTTTTAAATTTGTTTACTTATTATCAAATCCTTGCATCATGCCGCGCAATTCTTCACCGACTTTTTCCAATTGATGTTCTGCTTCTTTACGTCTGGTTGTCAGGAAACGGATTTTTTTGCCGGATGACATTTCTTGAATGAATTCTGATGCAAATTTACCGGTTTGAATGTCCTCTAAAATATCACGCATACTTTCCCTAACATATTCATCAATTACTTTTGGTCCTGAAACATAGTCACCATATTCTGCCGTATTGGAAATTGAATTTCTCATGTTTTTAAAACCGCCGGCAACAACCATATCTATAATCAATTTCATCTCATGAATACATTCGAAGTATGCCATTTCCGGTTCATAACCGGCTTCAACCAAAGTTTCAAAACCTGCTTTCATCAATGCGGTTACACCACCACAAAGAATTGCCTGTTCACCAAACAGATCGGTTTCGGTTTCTTCTTTGAATGACGTTTGTAAAATACCGGCTCTGCCGGCACCGATTGCCGATGCATAAGCTAAAGCAGTTTCTTTAGCCTTACCGGTTGCATCTTGGTAAACAGCAATCAAAGAGGGAACACCAAAACCTCTTTCATATTCGCTTCGAACAGTGTGACCGGGTCCTTTCGGTGCTACCATTATCACGTCTATATCGTCTGCCGGAATGACCAAGTTGTAATGAATATTGAAACCATGAGCGTACATCAAGGTATTTCCGGCAACCATATAAGGTGCTACTTCACTGTTATAAATACTAGCAGATACTTCATCCGGTACCAGCATCATAACTATATCTGCACGTTTGGCAGCTTCGGGTACATCTAAAACTTCCAAACCGAATTCTTCAACCTTTACCCTGCTTTTCGAATTCGGTGCCAAACCAACAACAACTTTTACTCCACTCTCTTTTAAGTTTAATGCGTGGGCATGTCCTTGTGAGCCGAAACCAATAATCGCTACGGTTTTCCCTGCTAACACATCCAAATTACAATCTTTGTCATAATATTTTTCAACCATTTTTTTACTCCTATCATCTTTGAACTGCTGTTACACCGGTTCTACAAAAATTAATTATATCAAAATTATCGATTACACTGATAAATGCATCAATTTTCTGCGGTTTACCCGTGAGTTCAATAATCATACTTTCACGTGAAAGGTCAACAACAACGCCTTTATAAACAGTTGCAATCTCAATCAGTTTGCTGCGACATTCATGGGTCACAGCTACTTTTACTAAAAGGATTTCTCGTAAAACAGAATTATGATCAAAAAGTTCTTCAATTGAAACCACTTCTTGCAACTTAGCGGTTTGGCTCATTAATTGCCCTAACATAATGTCGTCCAATTCAGCTGTTAATGTTATTTTGGAAAATCTATGATCTTTGGTTGCGGAAACAGTCAAAGTATCAATATTGTATCCTCTTCTGGCGAACAATCCGGCAACTCTGGTTAAGGTTCCGGCATTATTTTTGACTAAAATACTCAATACTCTCATTTTTTTCATAAGCTTACTCCATAATAATATCTTCTACCGTACCACCTGCAGGAATCATCGGCAAGACTAATTCATCTTGATCAATCAATACCTCGATAATGACCGGACCATCTTGTTTCTGACTATCAGCAAAAGCAGCTTTGAATTCGTCTACAGTTTTACAACTATAACCTTTTGCCCCGAAAGCTTCGGCTAACTTGACATAGTCGAATGAATGATTAATGTCGGTTTGACTGAAACGCTTGTTATAAAGCAGATTTTGCCACTGACGAACCATGCCTAAAGTGTGGTTGTTCAAAATAATAGTTGTAGTTTTGATATTATGATCAACTGCAGTTTTTAATTCGTTCATGTTCATCGTAAATGAACCGTCACCGGTAAACAGAACAACCGGTTTGTCAGGATTACCGACTTTGGCGCCGATTGCCGCACCGAAACCGAAACCCATGGTTCCCAATCCGCCACTGGTTAAGAAAGTACGCGGTTTGGTTCTGGCACAATATTGAGCCGTCCACATTTGATGTTGTCCGACATCGGTAACTACAATTAAATCTTCCCCCAGTTCGTTAACAACATATGAAATCAATTGATGTGGCTTAATTTGTTCTTCACAGCACGGTGCTTGATAATCATCTTTTTGTAATTCCGCAATTTGTTCCAGCCAAGCTTGTCGCTTCTTTGCATCGATCAGAGGCAGCAATTCCGTCAATACTTCTTTGACATCACCAACTACGGCATAATCGACTATAACATTTTTGTTCATTTCGCTTGCATCAATGTCAACCTGAACGATTTTTGCATCGGGAGCAAAATGTTTTGTATTCAAAGCAACACGATCGGAAAATCTGGTACCTAAAGCGATAACTAAATCTGAATTTTCAATGGCAAAATTTGAACTGTTTTTACCATGCATTCCTACCATACCGAGATTTAACTGATCTAACGGACCTAAAACACCGATCGTCATAATCGTATTTACCGCAGGAATGTCGGCTTTATTCATCAATTCACGCAATTCCGTACTGGCATTAGCAGAATTAACTCCGCCACCGGCATAGATAATAGGCTTTTTCGCATTATTAATATATTCAGATAATTTTTTAATTCCACTTTGTTCGAATCGGGGTGTTTCAGATAAAGGCAAGCTTGGTTTTGATTTATAATTATACATACTCTGCATGACATCTTTTTGTATATCGATCAGAACAGGCGCCTTACGGCCTGAATTAGCTATACTGAAAGCCTTGCGAATTGTATTCTGTAATTCTGCAACATCACTTACCATGAAATTATGCTTGGTAACTGACATTGTAACACCATATATATCAATTTCCTGAAAGGCATCTTTACCGATTAAATGACTTGCAACATTACCTGTGATACAAACTAAAGGAATACTGTCCATAAAAGCTGTCGCTATACCGGTAATTGTATTCGTCGCACCGGGACCACTGGTAGCTATGCAGACACCCGTTTTACCAGTACTTCTGGCATAGCCATCAGCAGCATGGACACCACCTTGTTCATGGCTTGGCCTAATATGTCTAATTTGATCTTGATAATCATAAAGAGCATTATAAATATCAATAACAGTACCACCCGGATAGCCAAATATCGTATCTACACCCTCATCAAGCAATGTTTTGATTATAATTTCCGCTCCTGTATATTTCATCTCATTCCTCCTCAAAACGATTAATTACTCGAACCGTCGGTCGTTCAGTAATATTATTTATTTCCACATCCAAACCATATAATGCTTGTAAATTCTGTTGATTTAGAATCTCCTTTTTCTTACCTTGGATTAAAATCTTACCTTCTTTTAGCATCATCACATGATCGAATTCAGGAATAATTTCCGTTATGTCATGTGTGATATAAATCATATTTGTATTCTTTATCTTACTCAAAGTTTGCAATATCTGTTCTTTTTGAAATAAATCCAAAGAAGAACACGGTTCATCCAAAATTAATATATCCGGTTCAGTAATCAAGCTGCGCAGGATCATTGTTTTCTTTTTTTCTCCGGCAGAGAGATTACGATAATCTTTATATTGCATCGATTCAAAACCCAATTGAGCAATAAATTTTGCTGTTTTTTCTTTTTCCGCTTCAGTAATTCTATCGTAAATTCCAATTGTTCGTTTTAAACCTGAAAGAATAATCTCAAATATTCGCATTCGATTAAGAACTGATTCAAAACGAGCCATTGTTGATGAAACAATACCGATGCGTGATTTAATTTTATTCCAATTATACTCGCCAAATGTTTTGCCAAAAGCTTTAATTTGACCTTTGGTCGGTATGTTATATGCCATCAACATCGAAAACAAAACACTTTTACCGGCTCCGTTCGGTCCTAAAACAACCCAATTTTCATCTTGGTCGATTTTGAAGCTTATATTGTCAATTATCACATTACCGTCTCTAATAAAAGAAACATTTTTATATTCTATCATTAAATTTCACACATTTTATATTTCTTGCAGAATTTTTTTAATAAACCTTAATTTAAATATGATATGAAATTATGTTCTATTAAAGCTTTCAACCGCATTTTTATAATCTTTTAATTACTTCATCAGTAATCTCACGTGTACCTAAAAATTCATGCTGTGCTAAATCTTTCGTGCGATAACCGTCCGCCAATACTTTTGTTACAGCTTGTTCTATTTGTTCGGCTTCTTTCTGTAAACCGAAAGAATAACGCAAAAGCATTGCCAAAGATAAAATTGTTGCCAAAGGATTTGCAATGTTTTGTCCCGCAATATCAGGAGCAGAACCATGAATCGGTTCGTAAAGTCCGATATTCGCACCCAAACTTGCCGAAGGTAAAAGACCGATTGAACCGGCAATTTGGCTTGCTTCATCCGATAAGATATCGCCGAAAATATTGTTGGTTAAAATTACGTCAAAGCTACTAGGCTGACGAATTAATTGCATGGCGGCATTATCAACATAAAGATATTCCAATTCAACCTGCGGATAATCCAATGCAATCTCTCCGACAACTTCACGCCATAATTTTGATGAATCTAAAACATTGGCTTTATCAACCAAAGTTAATTTTTTCGAACGCCCCATTGCAGTTTCAAAAGCATAAACCGCTATACGTTTAATTTCTTCTTCATCATAACGCTCTTCATCAAAAGCCGTGCGCAAACCATTTTCGACAAATGTATCACGCTTGCCGAAATAAATTCCGCCCACCAATTCACGTACGATCACAAAGTCAACATTTTTCAAATATTCCGGTTTTAAAGGTGAATTCTCAATTAATCCGGGATAAATCTGACATGGTCGCAAATTTGCATAAACACCCAACGCCTTACGTAAAGCCAAAAGACCTTTTTCCGGTCTGATTGCAGGATCGATATTATCCCATTTCGGACCACCGACCGCTCCCAAAAGAACAGCCGAAACATCTTGCAGCTTTCGCTCAGTCTCCTTCGGAAAAGGACCGCCATGCTTATCAATCGCCGCACCGCCGATATCTCCGAAAATCAAATTGAATATAATACCCGATTTTTGTGATATAACATTCAATACCTCAAGTGCACAATCTATAATTTCAGGGCCGACACCATCACCCTTCAAAACTAATATCTTCTTATTTTCCATATTTTTTCTCATGTTCTTCAATTAAATCAATATACTGCAAAATCTCTTCAACACCATCTTGACCTTTCAGCAGTTTTTCCCGATATACATTTTCAATTTCAAAAGCAAAACATAAATCACCGGATCTGACAGTCTTATCAATCAAATTCACCGTAATTTCGGTATTTGCATCTATAAGAGCCTCGCGTTCCGCCCTGCCCAAAACCAAAGGCAATTTCAGATTATTTAAATAGTTCATATAAAAAATCGGTGAATAACTGCCGGCAATCACAACTTTAAAACCAAAATCTTGCAAAGCCCACGCTGCATGTTCACGCGAGGAACCACATCCGAAATTTTCACCGGCAATCAAAATCTGATTGCCCTTATTCACCTCTTGATTTAACGGAAAATCCTCAACAGGTTGTCCGGTTTCATCATAACGCCAGGGAGCAAATAGTGCATCGGCAAAACCGGTGCGTTTTGTAGATTTTAAATAATTTTTCGGAATCAAAATATCTGTATCAATATTGTCCTTAAAAATTACTGTTGCTCTTGATTTTACAATATCTAATTTATCCAAGGCTGATTCTCCCTTCAATTGCAGTCTTTGCCGCTAAGTAAGGACTCATTAAGTGTGTTCTGGAACGATCACCCTGTCTGCCTTCAAAATTCCGATTCGAAGTTGAAGCACAGTGTGTTTCCGGAGCGATTCTGTCTTCATTCATCGCCAGACAATATGAACATCCCGGCATTCGCATTTCACATCCTGCCCGTTCAAAGATATCTACCAGCCCTTCTTGCTCAGCTTGTTTCAATACTTGCATCGAACCCGGAACTACTACACATGTAATGTTGTCCGCTATAGTTTTATCTTCCATCACTTTCGCAGCAATTCGTAAATCGGTAATTCTTCCATTGGTGCAAGAACCGATAAAAACAAACTCAACAGGAATATCTGCTGCTTTCATTCCGGGTTTAAGTCCCATGTATTGGTAAGCAGTCTGATCTTCAGGTGATTTGATTTCAGGAAATGCTTGATCAATATCTACAGTCATGGCAGGATTCGTTCCATAACTGACCTGCGGTTTTAAGTCGGTCACATCCAAAGTAATAATTTTATCAAATAAAGATTCGTCATCCGTGTACAAGTCACTGATTGATGCTTTGAATTTTTCAAACTCTTCGCCTTTAGGTGTGTAGAGTCTGCCTTCTATATAATCCAAAGTCTTTTGATCGGGTTTAATAATTCCGAATTTTGCGCCTCCTTCGATTGACATATTACACAAACTCAATCTTTCCTCGACCGGCATATTTTCAATCGTGTCACCGTAATATTCAATAGCATATCCGGTACCGAAAGAAACACCGTTCTCGGCAATTAACTTCAGAATAATATCTTTGGCGAAAATGTTTTCCGCCGGTTTGCCTGTGATTTTAACTCCCATTGTTTTCGGTTTCGTTTGCCACATACATTGAGTTGCAAAAACATCCTCTACTTCACTGGTACCGATACCGAAAGCAAGAGCTCCTAAAGCACCGTGAGTTGCCGTATGAGAATCTCCGCAGACAATCGTCTTGCCGGGTAAGCTTAAACCCAATTCGGGACCGATCATATGAACTATTCCGTTATATTCGGAATCCATATCAAATAGGGTTACACCGAATTCCGCACAATTGGCAGCCAAGCTATTCAACTGTTCTGCTGACAATTGATCCGTAATCTCAGCACGATGTGCCGCAATTGTCGGTGTATTGTGATCCATCGTAGCAAAAGTACGATCCGGTCTTCTCAATTTGCGATTTTTCAAGCGTAATCCTTCAAAAGCTTGGGGAGAAGTTACTTCATGAATTAGATGTAAATCTATATAAAGTAAATCTTTATCATCTTTCGTCACAATTACGTGTTTTTCCCAAATTTTGTCAAATAAAGTCTTTTGCATTTGGTATTCTCCTGACCATCTTATCTTACTGTTGTCCTTTTATCTTATTAATCTTGACCATGTATTTGTTGATTTACAGCATTTACATATGCAATAATGCTCGATTTAATAATGTCATTGCTCAAACCTTTACCGTTAAACACTTGACCATTACTTCTTAAACTCAAGAATGTCTCACCTAAAGCATCCTTTCCTCTGGTTACCGAATGAATTGCAAAATCTTCCAATTGGAATTTATCTCCGACAATATTTGCCATACAATCAAAGGCCGCATCCACAGGTCCTGCACCCGAACCGACACGTTCAATCGTTTCTTGACCATCACTGAGTTTAATAATAGTTTTTGATTCTTTGCCATTACTGGTGAAGGAGGAGTAGTCAACCAATTCGTAACCGCCGCTAACCTTTTGATACTCCCTGAGCATCAAGGCATGAATATCCCGATCATAGATATCTTTTTTCGAGTCCGCAATACTCTTGAAATCTACAAAAATCTCTTCCATTTGAGCATCATCAACTTCGTAACCCAATTCTTCAAGTTTAGCCCGCAGTGCATGTTTACCGGAATGCTTGCCTAAGACAAGATTTTCTGTCTCTACTATGCCGACCATTGCCGGATCCATTATTTCATAGGTTGATTTTTCTTGTAAAACTCCATGTTGGTGAATTCCCGATTCATGTGCAAATACATTTTTACCGACAATCGGTTTAGTCGGACTGACTCTGGTGGCGGTAATTTGTTGCAACAGGTTAGAAGTTCTCATAATTTCCGTAGTATTAACTGCTGTATCTTCACCGAAATAGTCATGACGAGTTTTCAGTGCCATCACAATTTCTTCACAAGCTGCATTACCTGCACGTTCGCCGATTCCGTTAATCGTACATTCAACTTGAGTGGCACCTACCTTAACTGCCGCTAAGGAATTTGCCACAGCTAAACCCAAGTCATTATGGCAATGTACAGAAATCTCTACCTTATCGGCATTCGGTACTCTTTCAATTACCGTTTTAATCATATCGGCATATTCTTCCGGTACCGCATAGCCAACTGTATCAGGTAAATTAATTGTTGTTGCGCCATTCTGAATTGCAATATCGACTGCTTCACATAAAAAATCCAGATCAGTACGGGAAGCATCTTCGCAAGAAAATTCAATATCATCAACAAATGATTTGGCATAGCTGACATGTTCCGCAATACTCTCCAAAACTTCCGCTCTGGTCTTTTTCAGTTTATATTTTAAATGGATATCCGAAGTTGCAATAAAAACATGAATTCTTTGTTTTTTTGCATCTTTAATCGCATTATATGCAGCATCAATATCATCCTTTGTGCAACGAGCCAAACCACATATTATCGTTTTGTTCAAACTGCGGGCAATTGCTTGTACGGAATCAAAATCGCCTTGTGAAGCCGCCGGAAAACCGGCTTCAATAATATCAACGCCCAACCGTTCGAGCTGTCTTGCCATTTGTAATTTTTCATGTAAATTCATTGAACAACCTGGTGATTGCTCGCCATCTCTCAACGTTGTATCAAATATCTTTATCATTATTGCCTCCTAGAAAATGTCATCTAAATCCACTAAATAAAAAACCCAGAGATTGCTCTCTGGGACGAATTATCGCGGTACCACCCAAATTAATGAATATTAATACTCATTCACTCTGCATATATAAAACTGGTATTTTTCTATCATTCAATAATTAGCTTTTAATGTGATCCTGATCTTTTGATTTCTCGATCAGGTATAAAAGAAATTACTCGGATTAACCCATTTAAGATTTTATGATAGCAAAATCTTAAACAAAAAAATCACATCTGATGCGAGGAACTGAGTAGCAATAAGTCTCTGCCGGCAATTTCCACCTGTTATGCCTCTCTATCGGTTTAAACCAATCGCGCGTTTCCTCTGAAAAATCTAGTTGCAAATCATTTCCGGAATTTATCATTAAATTAGTTGTATTATTCAACAATTCCTAAAATGTTAATTAAGGCAAATTTACTTCTTTCATATCATTATGTAAAGAGATGTTCCTGATTTTTATACGAATCAACAAATTAATATATAAAAGCTGCTAAATGATTCAGCAATTTCATTAGTTTTACTTAATCATTATTTTAATGCCTTTGTTAATTTAATTTCATTTTTTAGTATTATAAAATCCAGTCTTTAAATAACCTTCAAACCGTGTTCTGATTACTTACCGAATGAAACTTCTACACCAATATCAGCATAATCTATCAATGCCTGCATTATCAGTGGAAACCGGCAAAGTAGACTCGTGTAAATGAAGTACAACCTAATTGATAGAATCAGGAATTATAATTTTTCTAAGTGAAGTGCAGCAACTAAAACTAAACGCCCTATCGCCTATGCTCTTGATTGGAGCTGACTATTTTATCGAATTTTATCATAATTCAGATGTTAGGAATAATTGTGAATAAACACAACTTTCATCGATAGTTATAAATCTAATAGATCAGCTAATAAAGCGTTATACTGTTTTTTATATACAGAGAAAAATCTAAATATTGCCTGTGACAATTATTAGTTTTTATTCTTGAAGAAAAACTAATAAATCAGCGACAAGATTCATTGTAAGCTTTAAAATCAATTGCCGCTGATTTAAATCAAAGTTAATTGTTGTTAATAATTTAATTCGGTTTTGACTGACAATTATTATGCTTTGCCGTCTGAACCCAATACATCAGTAATTTTATGTCTGACTAATTCACGAATAGCATCACGAGCAGGTCCTAAATATTTACGTGGATCAAACTCTGCCGGAGATTCGTTAAAGACACGTCTCACTGTACCTGTCATAGCCAATCGCAAATCGGAGTCGATATTGATTTTGCAAACAGCTCTGCGTGCGGCTTCTCTCAGCATCGGTTCCGGACAGCCTAATGCATCTTCTAAAGCACCGCCATTGGCATTAATCATTTCTACAAACTCGGGAATTACTGAGCTGGCACCGTGTAAAACAATCGGGAAACCGGGAAGTCTTTTCGCTACTTCATCCAAAATATCAAATCTTAATTTGATATCGGTACCGGGTTTAAATTTATAGGCACCATGGCTGGTTCCGATCGCAATTGCTAAGGAGTCACAGCCGGTCCGTGTTACAAAGTCTTCTACTTCATCCGGATCTGTGTAGCTTGAATCTTCAGCTGATACATTAACCTCATCTTCAATACCTGCTAAACGCCCTAATTCCGCTTCAACAACAACACCATGTGCATGAGCATATTCGACAACCTGTCTGGTTAAAGCAATATTGTCCTCATAGTCTAAATGTGAACCGTCGATCATAACTGAGGTGAAACCGCCGTCAATACAACTTTTACATAATTCAAAAGTATCACCGTGATCCAAATGTAAAGCAATCGGAATATCGGTTTCTTGAACTGCCGCTTCAACCAATTTCATCAAATATGTATGATTTGCATATTTTCTGGCACCGGAAGAAACTTGCAAAATTAATGGTGAATTTAATTCATTTGCCGCTTCCGTGATACCTTGGACAATTTCCATGTTATTTACATTGAAAGCACCTATCGCATAGCCGCCATCATATGCATCTTTAAACATCTTCTCTGTTGTTACTAATGCCATTTTAATTCTCCTTTACAATAACTTATTAATTAAACTTTTGAAATTAATAATCATTAATGTATATATTATATTACTAAAACACCAAATCTTCAATCAGGATCTATGCTTTTCAATGAAAAGACTATTGCAAATTCCAAAATTCTGCAGTAAACTTACAGTGTAAGTTTAGTTGGAGGTATTTCTAGTGTTGTCTCAAGATTTAATTTTACAAGCGGCAAAATTAATTGTTCAAACAGATGGGCTTGAGAAGCTTTCCATGCGCAAGCTGGCTGCAGAACTTAATGTAAAAGCCATGTCTCTTTATAATCACATCAAGAATAAAGAGCATATTATTGATCTATTATTGGACAATGTCGTTTCGCAAATTACCTTGCCGCAGGAAAATGAAAACTGGCAATGGGAAATGCTTAAGCGTGCCGAGTCTGCTCATCAGGTGTTTTTAGAAAACTCCTGGTCTCTCATGCCTTTGTTAAGCCGAATTAACAGTGGTCCATCTATGCTCCGCTATATTGATCGTTCACTTGCATGTCTTCACTATGCCGGTTTTTCGCTGCCGGAAGCAGATCAAATTCTTAATTACTTTGACAGTTATATTTACGGTTTTACTTTGATTGAATTGCAATTTCCCATTCAAACTGAGAACTATCTGAGTACAACAGAAGAGATGCTTCCTGCTTTGCCCCAAAAGGATTATCCAGCCATGCATCAACTGAGTATGATCCTTTTACAAAATAAATATGATGGTAAACAAGATTTTGTTTCCGGCATTCAAACTATCCTTAAGGGACTGGAAACAAAATTAAAAATGAAAGGAGACTAACCGATGCCTAAAAAAACGATGAAGGCAGCGATTTGCGAAAAGTACGGTTCAGCATCCGTCCTCTGCTTGACTGAATTACCCGTACCTGTCATTACTAATTCAGAACTTCTAATTAAAATCGAAGCCACGACCGTTACTTCCGGTGATGTCCGTATGCGTTCTTCCGATTTTCCCCCACTTTATTATATTCCGGGGAGACTGGTTTTAGGTCTTGTAAAACCAAAGAAGCAAATTCTCGGTCATGAATTTGCAGGCACTGTCTCGGCTTGCGGCAACGGTGTTAAGCGATTCAAAGTAGGAGACAGGGTATATGGAACCACAAGCGGACTCAGAACCGGAAGCTATGCTGAGTTCATTGCTGTGCCGGAAAAAAAGAAGACTTGTGTGCTGGGGAGAATGCCGGAAAAAATATCTTTTGCCGAAGCAGCCGCTGTACCAATAGGAGGAATGGCCGCTTTGGATCTTTTATCAAAGGGAAATCTTGATCAAGCCGGGCAGCATGTCATGATTATTGGTGCTTGCGGAAGTGTAGGCAGTTTTGCCCTGCAGATTGCTCGAATATTCGATGCTTGTGTAACTGCTGTGTGCAGCAGCAGTAAGATCGAAATTGCTAAAACTCTCGGTGCAGACCAGATCATCGATTACCGGACAGAATCAATATCTTCTGCCAGGATAAAGT
Source organism: Clostridiaceae bacterium (assembly GCA_012521015.1). Lineage (GTDB taxonomy): Bacteria > Bacillota > Clostridia > Saccharofermentanales > DTU023 > UBA5436. The sequence continues at coordinate 12,623 of JAAYNE010000101.1, forward strand.
ATGACTTAATTTTTGACAGCACCGGGAAGTATAAGAAATCAGAACTTTTACCTATCCTTGCGAAAAACGGAAGATTCGTTAGTACAAAAAGTCTGACCGCAGAGAAAAATGACTACTTATACCAATTGACCGAATGGCTTGAGCAGGGAAAAATTAAACCTCTAATTGATCGCTGCTTTACTTTGAATAACATAAAAGAAGCCCATCAGTATGTTGAATCCGGTCACAAATCCGGTGGTGTCATTATTGCTATAAGTGCCAAGGAGATAGAAAAATGGAACGAACAAAAATCATATTGACAGGTCTCTGGACAGCCTTGATGTTCACCTATCTTTTGGGAGATGTTTTGCGAGTTTATAGCGGAGATGTGAAGCCCGGGGAACTCTTCGGTCAAAAAGCAAGCCAGATTATGTACCTGGGAATTGCCGCTTTCATGTTTATCCCTATTTTGATGATAATATTAAATCTCCTGCTCAGTGGAAACATACTGCGCTGGCTAAATCTAATCGTTACGCTGCTGTTGTTTATCATAAACCTCATCGGAGTACCCAGCTATAAGTCATGGTATGACGCATTTCTCATTATCCTAAGCCTTGTCATTAACGTTCTTATCTTCTGGCAGGCTTATGTTTGGAGCTTATCATGAAAGAAAATGAATATAATCATTTTCTTTCATCTAGTTCTTTTTTACCAATGATTATTGATACCAAAAGTGATAAGGATCTCCGCATCAACATCAGAACAATGTCATCCGTCAGTCTGAAAAGATTTTAAGCGGATTTCGGTTTGTTGATACATATTGCGATAATCTTCCAATTTTTGTTGTTCTTTAGCAACAACTTGTTGCGGGGCTTTATCGGTAAAATTTTTGTTTGATAATTTATTTTCAGCTCTCTTGATTTCAGCTTGATATTTAGCTAACTCGCTTGCAAGTCGCTTTTTCTCTTCTTCCGGATCAATCAAATCTTCTAAAGGCAGATAGGCCGTTCCGGCGCTGAATGGTAATGTAATTGCGTTTTCAGGAAAATTCGAATTGTCAGTCTGAATTTTAACTTGATCAATACCTGCCAGATTTTCCAAGCTTTGTGCAGCATTGGCAAAGGTTGAGTGTACAGCCACAGATTCAGAAACAATCAGCAAACCGGATCTCCGATTATGCGGAACGTTCATCTCCGCCCGGACATTTCGCACACCATGAATGACCTCAATTAAAAGTTCCATTTGGGTAGCATCTTCCGGAAAAATTAATTTTTTATCCACTTCTGGCCAAGCCTGATTTATCAACAAACCATCTTTATGCAAAAGTGATTTATAGATTTCTTCTGTAACAAAGGGCATATACGGATGCAAGAGCGCCATGCATTGACAAAGCACATGATTGAGAACCGATTGTGCTATCAATTTGGAACGCTGATCCTCACCTTGCAGACGCGCTTTGACCATTTCAATATACCAGTCACAGAAATTATCCCATAAGAAATTATAAATTTTTGTTAGAGCAATACCCAAATCATATTGCTCCATATTATAAGTAACTTCTTTAATCAAATTTTGCAAATTGCTCAAAATCCACTTATCTTCAATTGCCAATTCTATCGCATTATAATCTAAATCCAAATCGGTAAAATCAATTTCGTTTTCGATATTCAGCATAACAAAGCGAAAAGCATTCCAGAATTTATTAATAAAATTACGTCCGTTTTCTATTCTTTCAGTTTGATAGCGCAGGTCGTTACCTGCCGCAACTCCTGCGACTAAAGCAAAGCGCAGAGCATCTGCACCATATTGATCGATGACTTCAAGCGGATCAATACCATTACCCAAGGATTTCGACATTTTGCGCCCCAATTCATCACGCACAATACCGTGGATCAAAACATCATGAAACGGACTTTTACCGGTATGTTCTATTCCGGAAAAAATCATCCGCGATACCCAAAAAGTAATAATATCATAACCGGTTACCAAAACATCGGTTGGATAGAAATATTTTAAATCTGCAGTCTGTTCCGGCCAACCTAAAGTTGAAAACGGCCATAATGCTGATGAGAACCAAGTATCTAAAATATCTTCATCCTGTCTTAAATTCGAACAACCACAAGCATCACAATGTTCGGGAATTTGTCCCGGTTGTTGCGGAACCGTAATTTCACCACAGTTGTCACAATACCAAGCAGGAATCCGATGCCCCCACCACAATTGACGAGAAATATTCCAATCTCTAATATTCTCCATCCAGTGAAAATAGGTTTTGTTGAATCGTTCAGGAACAAAGTTGATCTCACCCGATTGTACAGCTTCAATTGCCGGTTTCGCCAATTCTGTCATCGCCACAAACCATTGCTCGGAAAGTTTCGGTTCAATTACCGTATTACAGCGATAGCAGGTACCAACTGCATGTTCAATACTTTCAGTTTTGACCAAAAAACCCTCTGTAATAAGATCTTCCACAATTTTTGTTCGAGCATCTTCTCGGGTTAAACCTTGATATTTACCACCAAGTTCATTGATTGTTGCATCATCATTCAATACGTCAATTACTTCCAAATTGTGTCTTAATCCGACTTCAAAATCATTCGGATCATGAGCCGGAGTTATTTTCACGACACCGGTTCCAAATTCGGGATCAACATATTCATCCGCAATAATTGGAATTTCACGATTGACTAAAGGTAATCTAACTGTTTTACCGACCAAGCTCTGATAGCGTTCATCTGACGGGTTTACTGCAACTGCAGTATCGCCGAGCATCGTTTCCGGCCTGGTTGTTGCCAGTTCTAAATAACCGCTGCCGTCAGTTAAAGGATAGCGCAAATGCCAAAACTGATCTTGACGATCCAGATGTTCAACTTCCGCATCGGAAATTGAAGTCATACAGACCGGGCACCAGTTAATCATGCGATTACCGCGATAGATTAAACCTTTTTTATATAAATCTATGAAGACATATTCCACAGCTTTTGATAAACCATCATCCATTGTAAAACGTAAACGACTCCAATCACAGGAAGACCCCATGCGTTTAATTTGTTCAATAATTTGATTACCGTAAAGCTCTTTCCATTTCCATGCTCGAACCAGAAATTTTTCACGTCCTAAATCCTCTTTGGTTAAATTTTCTTCGCGCATTTCTCCAACAATTTTCATTTCAGTAGCAATTGAAGCATGATCAGTTCCGGGTAACCAAAGAACTTCATAGCCTTGCATTCGCTTGAATCGGATTAATGTGTCTTGCAAAGTCATATCTAAGGCATGGCCCATATGAAGAACACCGGTTATATTTGGCGGTGGCATAACAATTGTATAAGGTTTTTTGCCAGATTGCGGATCGGCTGTGAAACAATTTTTTTCTTGCCACAGATTATAAATTTCGTTTTCACGATTTTGCGGCACAAAATTTTTCTCAATAGCATCAATTCTCTTCATTAAATTCCTCAACTTCCTCTTCGGTAATTTTCCTACCTTCACCAAATACAGAATCTATAGTTAAATTACCGTCTGAATGATTTGATCTTAAAATAAATTGCAAACGCTTAATTTTGCTTAAATCAACAGGCATCTCGTCAATTATAAAACTAATTTTTTGCCACGCCAAGACATCTTTAATTTGATGTGGAACCGATCTTGCAGAATTACCATCTTCATCTTCTAGTAACAAGAAAAATTTTTTTATATGATGATCCGAGTTAAAAATCTCGATTGTCAACCTACGCCAATAACTCAAATTAAACGGTGGATAGAGTGAAGCATAATGTAAAATTGGTTCGAACATGATCGGTTTTTGATCAGCTTTGGTATACTCTAAAAATAAAGCAGCCGAACTGCTGCGTTTATTAATCTTTTCCAAGCTCAATCGACCTTTACCGGAAGAAATCTGCCATAAAGGGAAATACCCCGGCAGTTCCTCTTTTGCCATTCTTGAATAATTGATTTCTTTTTTCGGAACAATCCAACCTGTAAGTTGATCACAATACATCCAAATTTGATTTAATGAATTTTCCGGATAATCTCTTTCCAGACGAAAAGGAACGACCGGCATACCATCGCCTCCCAATAAATTAGCAGCTTGATTAAAGCTGGAAAAAGCATAAGAACAGGATTGAGGTTTTTTGACTTCCGGATGCCAAACTAAAGTGCGAATACCAAATAGTTTTTTGGCTTGGGCCGGCAAATAATTTGAAGTTTCACCACAAATATTAAAGCCTTTTAAAGTTAAATCGCCTTCCGGCAATTTTAACCCTTCACCCACATTAGCAAAACTCAGAATTAATTTATCCGAAATCCATTCGGCATATTTAACTTCCGGTGCCGAAGTCGGCATATCGGCATGATAAACCAGACCTTTGGCAACTGCACACATTCGTTCACCAATTTGAGCTTTAGCTCTCGGATTTAACGGTCTGGCATAAAGATTGTCACCCTCTGTATTATAATCTAAAGGCAAATCATATAGCGTAATCATGCCGGCGGGAGTTTTCAGTTGACGTCTGGCAATAGTCAAAATTTCATTAAAACAGGCCAATATTTTGTCATCGGTTGAACTGTAATAATAAGGTGCCAACTGACTGTAAATCATACACGGACCGCGCTTGAAACTATGAAAATTGCGGCAGAGGATTATCGAGAACTCCTTAAAGGCTTCTAAATAATATCTGGGATAATGAACATCTGATTCACCATGTGAAAAAATAACACCGCGAATCGATAAACCCATAAACGGAGCAAGTTTATGGTTATACATTACAGTCGGTTGGTTTTTGCGACTGAAAGATACTAATTCAGATGATAAATCATTCCAATTCGATTTGTCCCGATAATACCCTAAATCCAACACATGTTGTTTTAGATCCGGTTTGCTCTCAATAGTTTCTCTAGGCAACCAACTATGAATCATCGTATCTGCAGCTGCTAAATCGTAAACTGCGACCGGAATATTAAGACTTTCCTGCAATCTGGCAGCAAAAACCAAAGCTGTAGCAGAGACATTTAACAGATTTTTTTTATTCGGAGTCAACCATTGTCCATTTATGATACGAGCCGTCGGTTTAAACAAAAACATTTCTTCGTCATCTGCTAAACCATACTCAGCCATTGTGAATATTCGTAGTTTTTGTTGTTTGGCAATTTGGGGAAGTAAATCTCCAACATCTGTATAGCGAGCCGGCATTGACATGTTTGACTCGCCCAAGGCTAACCAGACTTCACCAAAATAAATATTCTCGATGACACAGCGTGTATTTTCTACAGTTAAAGACAAACGGTAAAAATCATATGAAGCTTCCAGCACAGGAAGCCTGAAACCAAACAAACCACGTTCATCGGATTCTTCTGTATCTTGAAACACAATACCGTATTCTTTGTTTTTGACAGAATCAATTCCCGGATATCTCTCCAACAAAATCTCAATTTTAGCATCGGGTTTTGTTTGTCCGAAGATACGGTTCGTTACTCCTTGTTGCAAAACCATATTGTCTTTAAAGTAGCCCGGAAGCCTGATACTAATAACAGACAATTCTATCCTCCATGTTACTATTAGCCATAAAAGCTAATTGCTTTTAATGGTTTTTAATAACTTAATTTCTCATTTTTCAAGAAAACTTGATCTCGGATAATTATAGCATCTAATGCATTTATTTTTGTAATTTCTTCCGCTTCATATAAAGCTTTTAACAGCATATCAGGTCGTAAATTCGCAATACTTCCCGCTTTGCACAAAAATTTGATTTGGTTTTGAGTTATAACTTGCAAATCAAGGATTAATTCACGTAAATTATATTGGCGTTTTTTACCTTTACGGATTCTCTCTACAACTAAATCATGGTCATTAGCTAAGATCACTTTTTCGGTTGCAACTCCCAAATTATCGGCGATAATTGTATACGCGGCGGCTTCAACCAGACTCATCAAATTCTTTTCCGGAAATTCGAGATAAAATGCTGTTTCAATCTGTAAACCTTGTGGTAATTTCATGTTCAACTGATTCATTATAACTTGAGCCGGCATTTTTTCAATTAATTCTAAATCCAACGGATCCGTTCTGGTTTCAATTCCGACACCTACCGGTAGAGCGAACTCCATAATCGGTCTTGGATTATAACCCTGTGTGAATGCCAACGGCAGTTTTGCCCGTTTACAACTATATTGAAATGTACGCATCAAATCGAGGTGTCCGATCCAAGTCGGAACTCCGGTTCGCGAATATTTTAAACGATAACGAAAATTCGAATTGTGTTTAGTTTTCATGGGTAGCACACAATCCTGTCATAAATTGTAAGGCACCGCATTGATGACATTGCTCACGACATTCAGCTGTCAATTCTCCGGACTCGGCTTTCAGATATTCCGACCATAAGAATTCTTTACTTACACCGCAGCTGATATGATCCCAAGGAAAAGCTTCATCATCCGATCGCTGCCTTGAAGTATAATAATCAATCGATAAATTATACTTATTCATCGCTTTTTCCCAACGTTCATAATTAAATAATTCATTCCAAGATTCAAGCCAACCGCCATCACACCATACTTCTTCTATAACTTTGCCAATTTTACGATCGCCTCTGGCAATAAAACCTTGAACCACACTCATATCCGGTTCATGCCATTGATAATTGATCGTGCGTAATCGCATATTTTCGATTAAAATTCTTCTTTTTTCCAACATTTGAGCTTGATCAATCTGACTACACCATTGAAACGGAGTCCAGGCTTTCGGGATAAAAAATGATGTGCTGATTGTCAATTGAGGTTTGCGTTTTCTATGTTCTGACGGCAAATCCGCATATACCTGTAAGACTTTTTTTGCTAATTCGGGAATACTGAAAACATCATCCGTATTTTCAAATGGTAGTCCCAGCATAAAATAAAATTTAAGCCGATTCCATCCACCGTTAAAAGCAATTCGTGCCGCTTCCAATAAATCGGATTCACGAATATCTTTGTTAATAATGTCGCGTAGTCTCTGACTGCCCGCTTCCGGTGCAAAAGTTAAACCGGATTTTCTGGTTTGACCGGCTTTTGACATCAAATCAAAACTGAAAGAATCCAAACGTAATGAAGGTAAAGATAAACTGACATTCTGCTCAGCGCAATAATCTAAAAGGTAATTGCCCAATTGCTTCAATTCAGAATAATCGCCGGTTGATAAAGAGAGTAAGCCCAACTCACCATAACCGGTTGATTCAATTAAATGCTTTGCCTGTTCAACTAACAGATCAACTGTTCGTTCTCTGACCGGACGATAAATCATTCCTGCCTGACAAAAGCGGCAACCGCGCGGGCAACCACGGAATAATTCCAAGTATGCCCGATCATGAACAATTTGCGTATTCGGCACAATCGGCTCAGTCGGGAAAAAAGTCTGATCAAGATCTTTTACCACTCTTTTTTTAATTATATCCGGCACGATCGAATATAATTTCTTATTTTTTTTAAATTTACCGTCCGGATAATATTCAGGTTCATAGAAACACGGTACATAAACACCTTCCAGTTTCGTACAGCGTAAAAGAAATGATTCTCGACTTTCACTTTTGCGATCCCAAGTTTTGTAAAGATCAATTATTTCGCCTAATAAATCTTCACCATCGCCGATCATAAATAAATCTATAAAATCGGCTAAGGGTTCCGGATTGTAAACAATCGGTCCACCTGCCATAATCAGCGGATCCCTATTACTGCGTGCAGAATTATGAATGGGAATATTCCCCAGATTGAGCATATCAAGGATAGTTGGAAAACTCATTTCATACTGTAGGGTAAAACCGACAATATCAAATTGATTCAAAGGTGTTTTGGATTCTAAGGCAACAAGCGGAATCTTCAATTCTTGCATGAATTCGCGCATATCTGCTGCAGGCGAAAAAACTCGTTCACACCAAGTATCAGCTCTACTGTTTAACAAATTATAAATAATACGTAAAGCCATATTGGACATGCCTATTTCATAAATATCCGGAAAGCAAAAACCAAAACGGATCATAGGCACTTCTAATTGCCCATGATCCATAAGTTTGCTTTTGTCTATCATGTTCCATTCATATCCTAAGTATTGTGCCGGCTTTTCTACCTGCCTTAAAACATAGTTAGGATAAAAAAGATTCTGTGATTTATTCAGCATTAAAGTCTTTGTTCTAATTTCTTAGTTAATTCTTCAAAACCCGGTTTACCCAACAAAGCAAACATATTGCGTTTATAAGCTTCAACACCCGGTTGATCAAAAGGATTAACTCCTAAAACATAACCGCTGATACCACAGCCGAATTCAAAGAAATATATCAAAGCACCAAGATGTTTTGCATCCAGACGAGCCAATTCTAAACGAATGGTCGGGGTACCGCCGTCCTCATGTGCCAACATAACGCCTCTTAAAGCGGTTCGATTAACTTCTTGCAAACTCTTACCGGTCAAATAATTTAATTCATCCAGATTCTGTTCATCACTAGGAATATAAATTTCTTTTCTAGTTTGTTTAAAATCCAGAACTGTCTCAAATAAATTTCGTTTACCATCTTGAATAAATTGCCCCATCGAGTGCAAATCTGAGGTAAAATTAACTCCGGCCGGGAATAAACCTTTGCCGTCTTTACCTTCACTCTCACCGTAAAGTTGTTTCCACCATTCAGTAAAGAACATCAAACCGGGCTCGTAATTAACTAATATTTCCGTATCATAGCCACGACGCAATAAAAGATTTCTCCAACCGGCATATCTAAGAACAACATTCTTTTCTAAATTAAAATCCAATGCCTGTTCTCTTTGCTCGGCAGCACCCTGCATTAATTCTTTAACTGAAATTCCGGCAGCAGCAATCGGTAATAATCCGACAGCTGTTAAAACCGAATAGCGACCACCGATATCATCAGGTACAACAAAAGTTTCATAACCGACTCGATTTGCCAGCTCTTTTAATGCACCACGTGATTTATCGGTAGTAATAAAAATTCGCTCGCTGCTCATTTCACCATATTTTTTTTCCATGAATTCACGTAAAATCCGGAAAGCTATCGCAGGTTCAGTCGTGGTACCTGATTTTGAGATTACATTCAAGGAAACATCTTTATCTTGGATATAGTCCAATAGTTCTGCTAAATAATCACCACTGATGTGATGACCAGCAAAGATTATTTCCAAGTCACCCGGTTTGCGAAAAGCAGGACTCAAAGCTTCAATTACAGCACGTGCACCTAAATATGATCCGCCGATACCGACCACCAATAAGACATTACTTTGTGAACGAATTCGTTCCGCTGCATCAAGAATACGATCGAATTCTTCCTTATCATAATTGATTGGCAAATCAACCCAACCTAAAAAGTCATTGCCCGGTCCGGTTTTCTCTGTAACATTGTCATAAGCTAATGCCAACTGAGTTGCCAAATACTCTAATTCGTGCTGCTGCACAAAAGGTTTAAGGTGATTTTCACATATACGAATCATATGATACCTCCATTTTTTAGATTATGATCTTTATTAAGAATACATCTTAAACATTTATATTATAAGCCAGACTACTGAAGAATATCAATTAATTGATATTCTTCAATGACTTTAACCGGACCTTGACCCAATTGCAAAGCACAAATGTATAAAGACGATAGTTTATCCTCTTTATTCTTAGTTTGTTCTGTTAAATAGGTCAGCACTCTGGTCGGATTCGGTTGTACTTCTCCTACACCGGAAAACTTTTGTCCTTGAACTAAACAAAAACCCGGTAAATTTTTTAGACTGAAATGAAAATGTTCGAACCTGGCTCTGATTTTGTGTCCTGACTCGCGATATAAAACTATTGCTTTTTCAGTTGCAGCTTTAAGTATTGTTTGATCAATCTGTTGTTGATCGGTAAACCAATCCGGATAACCTTTTAAGCCTTGTAAAAAATAATCCAACTTCAGTAGATCGGCAAACAGAATCTGATGGTTCATCAGTTCTTGAACTGAACTGTTATTTACTAAATAATTCATACCAAATCGGTAAAACAACTCAATTTGACTCGATCGGGCAAGAGCACCTTGTTTAAGTTCCGGTCGCAGCCAATCATATAATTCTAAAATTACCGTAAACGGCTGATTAGTTAAAAGCATCAAATAGTTAATGCTGTAAAAATAATGTCCGCTATTATAATACAGATTTAAAATATTCTCTATTTTACGTAAATACATTAAGTCTTTGACACTCATCCGATCCGACTGCAAAATTTCATAAGGCGGCAACGTTTGATAAACCATTTCTCTTTGGTCACAATCGATTCTCATTCTTGTATCAGGCAATACCTTTAAAAAACCCATTTGCAGTATATTCGGATGTAGAAGCAATAAATCATTTGCAGATTTTATTTGTGATTCTAAAGTTTCGCCAGGTAAACCGGCAATTAAATCTAAATGTAAATGGATATTTTCCATATTACGCAATTGTCGCACAATATCATTGTAATGGGCAGCTTGATAAGGTCTACAAATTGTCCGCAAAACTTCAGGATTAGTAGTTTGAGCTCCAATTTCAAATTGAAATAAACCCGGCTTCAGCTCAGACAATAAAGTTAATTGTTCTTCGGTCATCAATTCAGCTGCTATCTCAAAATGAAAATTTGTTCTAGTCTTTAATTGGTCGGTTTGTTGTATTAAAAACTTCCAAATATCAAAAGCCCTCTGCCGATCAGAATTAAAAGTCCGATCTATAAATTTCAACTGGCGGGGATTGAATTGCATAATCCATTTTAGTTCCGCAAAAACTTCGGACAGAGGTTTATGGCGCACTCGATAAGTATTACTTGATAAACAATAGGTACAATTATAAGCGCAGCCTCGGCTACCTTCATAATATAAAATCCGTTCATTTAAATGTTGCATTTCACTTGCCGTATAGGGAAATTTCCAGTTTAGTTCTTCACTTGCACCGTTCAATCTCTCAACAGCAAATTTCTCATATCCCAAATAGCGCAAAATCCACTCAACCGTCGCCGAATCACCTTCTGTCTTAATTAAACCATCAAGCCAAGGATGATCATCTAACATTGTTTGGGCTTGAGATGAAACATCCGGACCACCCCATATTATTGCTACTTTCGGTCTGATTTGTTTGAGATGTAATGATAATGATTCAACTAAAGAACGATTCCAAATATAACAAGAAAATGCATATATATCTGCCTGTATATTAATCAATTCATCAAACAAATTGAACCATTGATCATTGATCGTTTTTTCCAAGAAAACAATTTCCAAATCATCAATCATCAAATCTACCAATTTCTCTCTGATATATCTCAGAGCTAAATTGGTATGACTATAACTTGAATTAAGAGCAATTAAAGCAACTTTAGCCATCTTACATTTTTTGTTGAGGTTTAACTCTGGAAACCAGGGGTTTTATTTTACAAACATTGTGTTGACTCGAAATAACGACAACTGCCGTCCCCTCTTCTATTTCAACATCTGAAACAGCTTCTGAAAAACGTACACCATCCTCAGTTTCACAAATAATATATCCTGCTTTTTCGGGGCGAACATGTTGAAAAACATAGCAAATTTGACCTTCAACAATATTGTCGCGTTGTTGATTAAAGTGATTGTTTTTTTTATGAAAAAAACTGAATAAGATTCGCAACACAAAATAAATAATCAAAAGTGTTATTGTAATAAATATCAGGCTTTTAATTAGGTCTACCGTTTGATCAAATTGGCTGTTTGCTAATATTCGCATTATTAATTATTATCATTAAAATCAGATTTTTGTTCTATGTCATCCTGTTCTACCACATCATCCGGCTGTGTAACAGAATTATTAGGCGGTTGTGCTGTATTATAAGGTTGTGGTGTATTATAAGGTTGTGCTGTATTATAAGGTTGTGGTGTATTATAAGATTGTGCCTGATAATTTGGTTGCGTTGAATGGGCAGGTTGAACAAATTGTCCTTGAGTTTGGTAAAAATCAGCTGCACTCATCGGAGGCTGGTTCGGATTGCCTTGTACTGCGACATAACCCAGTTCCTCCATTGTAACTAGACCTTTACGAACAGCTTGATCACGTATATAAGCATAAAACTCTGCATAACTTGCATTAACATAAGTTTCTAATAATGGTCTTGTAAAAAACATTAGCGGCAAGGTCATAAGTAATAATATGTACCAACCAATAAAAGAAAGATCTAAAACAAACCATTTGCCCTTAAAGCCTTGAGTCATATCTTTCGACAATTGTAATGCCTGACTATAACAAATGTTCGGATTGTCGGCCAAAATCCAAGCCGTAGCACGGTAACTGTATTTCTTGACGAGTGCAATTATTCCAAAACCGACAACGATTATAATACCTACGCTTATAATAGCTAAGAAAAACATCAAATTAGGTATCATCTCGTTTAAGATTTGTCTTTCCAAATTATAAGAAGAAAAATTGATATAATTTTCTCGCAACATATCTAATGTACGTTCAACAACCACAAAACTATAAATTCCACTTACTAATTGAACTATAAAAATCGGAATTTGCCAAATTATCTGCCACAGGTCACGCCAAGCCATACCTTTGACCAGATCGCCATATGATTTTTTCTTAAATCCGTTAAATAATCGTGAAAAAGCAGGTGCTTCCGTCTGTTCTCTATTGCGAGAAAACCAAAGCGTTTTCCCCGTAGTCAAAACGTTGGTAAACAACAGTTTAATTACAAACATGACCAAAAAAAGAACCAATGCCGATAAAATAAAGATTTTAATTTGATTGAAAAAAGATTCTAACAAATTGAAAATGGTTTCAATGTCATATAAAACAGTAATTTTAGTTAACTCAATCCCAAATTTGAGCAGCGGACCAATTAATCCTAAGCTTAAAAAAATTCCGAATATCATTTTGATCATGCTGTTAATAAAAGCAAAAGTGATGTTTACACCATATCCTGACCAAAAACATCCTTGCTTTAAAGCATTTTTGGCTCTCGATTTTATTTCTTTTATAGTCATATTTTCTCCTGTAAAAATTAATAGAACATTAAACCTGAAAAATTAATTCTCCGTTTTATTGCCGGAATTTGCTGAAATCACAAACTGTTGTTCCTCGTCCCAAGTCACAATTATTTCTTTAGTCTTATCAAAATCTCCTGCCAGTAATTTATCAGCTAAAGGATCTTCTATTTTACGTTGAATCGCCTTCCTTAAAGGTCTTGCTCCATATTTAGGATCATAGCCTTCTTTAGCTAAAGCATCCCTCGCAACATCGGTTATCGTTATAATCATCCCGTGTCCTTTGACATCTGACTCAACCTCTTGCAACATTAAATCAACTATCTGGCGTATTTCCATTTTGGTCAATTCTTTGAATACGATAATTTCATCTATTCGATTCAGAAATTCCGGACGAAAAATGTCCTGCATTGCGGTCTGAACTCGACTCTCCATCGCTACATGACCATCATCACCAAATCCGATGCTATGGGCTTTCAGTGTAGTGCCGACGTTTGAGGTCATGATAATTACCGTGTTTTCAAAATTAATCACCCTGCCTTGGCTGTCAGTCAAACGTCCATCATCTAATATCTGCAATAAAATATTATAAATATCTGGATGAGCTTTTTCTATTTCATCAAATAAAACTACACTGTAAGGTCGACGTCTAATTTTTTCCGTCAATTGCCCGCCATCATCATATCCGACATACCCCGGTGGAGAACCGATCAGCTTGCTTACGGTATGAGGTTCGGTAAATTCCGACATATCAAGTCGCACTAAGGAATCTTTTTCTTCAAACAAAGTTTCTGCAAGTGCTTTCACTAATTCAGTTTTACCGACTCCGGTCGGTCCAACAAAAAAGAATGATGGCGGCTTGTTAATTGAACCAAAGCCGGCTCTTTTGCGTCGAATTGCTCGTGAAACTGCGTTTACAGCATCTTCTTGTCCGATAATTCGTTTGTGGAGGCGTTCTTCCAAATGTAACAACTTTTCTGTCTCAGCTTCAGTAATTTGCTGAACCGGAATTCCGGTCCACATTTCAACAACTTCCGCAATTTCGTTTACACCAATTTGTACAGGCTTTAACAATTCTGTTACTTCTTTTAATCGACGATTAACCTTTAATTGTTCAGATCTCAATTCAGCGTCTTTTTCATAGAGTTCTAAAGATTTTTCTTCGTCTGAAGTCTCAATCAATTTCTCATAAGAAGTTGCAATAGCATCATTTAATTCCGCTAAACGATCTTGCAGTTCTTTTTGTTCGACCAATAAATCATTATCTAAATTAACCCTGGAGCCGGCTTCATCTATGATATCAATCGCTTTGTCCGGCAGATATCTTTCATGAATATAACGGTCAGATAATTGTACTGCAGCTCTGATCGCAGCTCCAGTATAAGTTACAAAATGATGTTTTTCATAATAATCTCGGACCCCGTTCAAAATTTCTATAGCCTCTGCTTGAGTCGGCTCATCAATGATTACTTTTTGAAAACGTCTTTCCAAAGCGGAATCCTTTTCAATAAATCTGCGATATTCGTCCAAAGTAGTTGAACCGATTACGGAAACATCACCTTTAGCTAGGGCAGGTTTTAAAATATTGGCTGCATTCATTGCACCTTCGGCATCTCCTGCACCCATTATGTTATGTAGTTCATCAATCACCAAAATTACGTTTCCGTCCTTTTTAGCATCTTCTACTACACCTTTCATCCGACTTTCAAATTGACCTCTGAATTGTGTACCGGCTACCATCGTCGTCATGTCCAGTTGATAAATCTGTTTATCCAATAACTTAGCAGGAACTTCTTTGCTGATTATTTTCACCGCTAATCCTTCAGCTATTGCCGTCTTACCGACACCCGGTTCTCCGATCAGTGCCGGATTATTCTTGGTTCTTCGATTCAAAATTTGAATAACCCGATTCAATTCTTCATCACGCCCTATAATTCTGTCAATTTCCCCATGTTTGGCTTTTTCGGTCAAGTTAGTTCCGAATTGATCGAGAAATTTATTACGTCTTGTTCTGCGTCTGGTACTGTGCGATTGTGTACTTTGAGAGTTTGCACCAGTACCTTCCTGATCAGCTCCGATACTGCTATCAATAGTGGCTGCCATCAAGCTGCTGGATTTGTTATCTGAGTCAATCTTACTCTGATTTTCTGCGTCAATTGCTAGATTCTCAGAGTCTTCAAGCTCCTCGGAATCATCATCGGCAGTACTGAAATCACCTAAACCATCAAAGTTTAATCCTTCCATCAACAAACCGAATTCATTGTCCGCATCTGGATCCATGAATGATTTAAACATTTCAAAAGGATTGGTATCGCCCATTTGTTCCATTACCGAATTCATTCTATTTTGAATTTGATCAATGTTTTCTTCATTGATACCAGATTTTTTAAATAATGGTTCAAGCCCGCCGATATTCATATTAAAAGCACACTTTAAACAAATACCTTCGCTAACAGTTTCATTATTTTCAATGCGCGTAGTATAAATCACTGCTGTATTTTTTTTACATATTTGGCATATGGACATCTTCTTTTTTGCATTCCTATCTATAAAAGTCTAAAGTCTATCTTTACGTTTCTATATTTTATATTATTAGTATACGATAATTATAAAATTTTATCGATTATACATTTATACATTTTATTTTTATATAATAATCAGGTCAATCAGAATTTCGGTAATTCAGGATATTCACGTTGTAATATTTGTTGCAAGTACTTTCCGGTATACGAGCCGGAAATTTCCGCTATCTCTTCCGGTGTTCCCTGGGCTATGATTTCACCGCCACCATCTCCGCCCTCAGGTCCTAAATCAATAATATAGTCTGCTGTTTTGATTACATCTAAATTATGTTCTATAACTAAAACACTATTTCCTTTTTCAGTCAATCTTTGCAAGATATTAACTAAACGATGAACATCAGCACTATGTAATCCGGTAGTTGGTTCATCCAGAATATAAAAAGTTTTGCCGGTACTAGTTCTGGAAAGCTCAGTTGCTAATTTAACCCTTTGAGCTTCACCGCCCGACAATTGAGTTGAGGGCTGACCGAGTTTAATATAGCCTAAACCGACATCCCTCATAGTTTGAAGTTTGTTAACAATTTTTGGTATATTTGAGAAAAAATGGTATGCATCTTCCACCGTCATATCTAAAATGTCGGCAATATTCTTATCTTTATATTTTACTTCCAAAGTTTCCCGATTATAGCGTTTGCCTTTACAGACTTCACAAGTCACATATACATCCGGTAAAAAATGCATTTCAATTCTATTAACTCCATCACCTTTACACGCTTCACAACGCCCGCCCTTGACATTAAAACTGAAACGGCCTTTCTTATATCCTCTGGCTTTAGCAGTTCTGGTTTCAGCAAAAAGATCACGAATCTCAGTGAAAACACCTGTATAGGTTGCCGGGTTGGAGCGCGGAGTTCTGCCGATCGGAGATTGGTCAATCGCTATAACCTTATCTAAATATTCCAAACCTTGTATTGATTTGAAAGGACCGTTAAATTTACGTGCTCCATTCAAAACCTCTGCCATTTTCTTTAACAGGATCCCGTTAATTAAGGAACTCTTACCGGAACCGGAAACTCCGGTAACACAGACAAATATTCCTAAAGGAATATTTACATCAATGTATTTCAAATTATTTTGGTGACAACCCGTAAGCTGCACAACATGACCATTTGATTGACGACGTTTTTCCGGAATAGGTATTCTTTTAACACCTGACATATACTGACCGGTAATTGATTTCGGATTTGCCAAAATATCTTCCGGCCTGCCTACAGCAACAACTTCTCCGCCATGTACACCGGCTCCCGGACCGATATCGACAACATTATCTGCTTCCCAAATCGTTTCTTCATCATGTTCTACTACAATTACGGTATTACCCAAATCACGTAAATGTTTTAATGTATTAAGCAAACGCGAATTATCTCTTTGATGCAGTCCGATGCTGGGCTCATCCAGGACATAAAGTACTCCGGTCAGACCTGAACCAATTTGAGTGGCTAAGCGAATGCGTTGAGCTTCGCCACCGGATAAACTGGCAGAAGATCTGGCCAAAGTTAGATAGTCTAAACCGACCTCTAATAAAAATTGTAAGCGACCGGACAATTCACGTAAAATCGGCCTTGCAATTTGACTTTTATAAGAGTCCAGTTGAATTTCGTCTAAAAATATCCTACTTTCCTTAATTGGCAGAAGCGTCAATTCATAAATGTTAAGACCGCCAATTCTGACTGAAAGACTTTCCTGATTCAGACGCGCACCATGACAGATCGGACAAGGTGTAACCGAAACATAACGTTCATAATAATCTTTATTATCACCGGAGGCTTCCGTATATCTTTTAGTCATACTCGGAATAACTCCGATCCAATCGCGTTTATATTCTGCGCCTCGGTTAAATTTACTGTTGCTTGTATCAATTGACAGTATCTCTCCATCATTACCATATAGAACAATGTCGCGGATTTTCTGCGGCAAATCCTGCCATGGCATATCCAAAGAAAAATTATAGCGTTTTGCCAAGGCTTCAATAAAACCGCGCGCCCAACTTTTGCGATCAGAAAACTTCCAGCCGATTGCTTGGATTGCTCCGTCATTTAAAGAAAGTGTCGGGTCATGAATCACCAATTTCGGATCAATTTCCGCCAATTCACCCAGACCGTCGC
>JAAYNE010000102.1 GCA_012521015.1 Clostridiaceae bacterium
CCGTGGAGAAACAATAGTGTGACCCGCACGTTTCGTGGAGGTGGCTTGAATCCGGGCGAAATCCCGGATCTAGATAGATGATTGTCCTCGACAGAACCCGGCTTACAGGTTTACTCAGATTTTTTCAAATAATTATTTTTCTTTCGCTAATGGCCATCTAAAATTATAACGATAGTGTTAAACAAATTTATATGATGAGAATGATATCACAAATTGAGGAAATTCATCATTATGTTACTTATTTCACAAAATAGTTTTAATAAAGATATATTTCATGTATAATAATCCATATTATTTGTTAATAAACGTTTTGAAAGGAGTAAATATATGGGAGAATTATTTGGAAATTTATTTGGTTATCAAAAAAAATCAGAAGCTAGGGCTAATGTTGTAATCGGTACTTTAGCAGGCTTATTGCTTGGTACAGCAGCCGGACTTTTACTTGCCCCGCAATCAGGTAAAGAAACTCGTGAAGATATCGCCAGATTAGCTGAAAAAGGTTACGAAAAAGCTGTTGCAGCTTCTCACACCGTTGTTGATTTTGTTAAAGATAAAAGCCAAGAAGTTTCAGAAAAATTTATCAAAAGAAAAGATAAAGCTGCTGAAGATGTAGCTGAAGTAACAGAAGAAGCTTAAGCTCAAGAAAACTAAAGTTGGTGGTTTCATGTCTTATGTAATTTTTAGTGAAGTTACAATTTCCTTAGATCAATTATTGAGTGTGCTATTGTCTTTGGCGGGTATAGTTGCACTAGTTTTTCTTGCGATTTTATTCTATCGTATGGCCGCTGCTTTGAAAAAAGTAAAAGATCTGTTAGATGAAATGGCTTTGCCCTTAGCTCAAACAGTAAATCAATTACCCGAAGTAATTAAAAAAACTGATCAGAGTTTAGCCGATGTAAATACGATCACGGAATCTGCGGCAAAAAATGTACCTGTTATTTTGGATGAGGTTACAAATGTGACCAGTTCAGTAGGTGAGACAGTTGAAACGGTTGCAGATACAACAACCAATATTGTAGGAACTGTCAATAAACTCTTTAGCAGAGGTAAAAAAACTAGAGATCAAAAAGTAACTTCCAGGCCTAATCTTGAAGGTATCTTTTCCAAATTTACAAAAGTTGTTGGTATAATAAATTTTTTGAGAAGATTTAGACGTAAACGTAAAAGATCGAAATCAAGGAAAGCGAAAAGTAAATCTTAATATTAAAGCTTTGTTTTAGAGAAAATCTTTAGCTTGAAAGATAACCTTAGTTTTTAAAGGATTTTCTTAGTTTTGCAAATCAATCTTAATTATTAAAGATATTTTTTAAATGGGCTATCTCAAAAGAAATAAGCTTTTGAGGTAGTCCTTTTGTTTTTTCCTCAATCAATTTCTGTTAGAATAAAAAACAGGTTTAATTAATAATTGAAAGAATCGTTTTATTTATAAATAGTAATACAAAAATACAGATTTGATTTGGAGCATTTGTTTATGGAAAAATCCCAACCGGCATTCGCAACTCAAACTTTATTTGATCCCCCGAAAAAACTTAGTAAATTAGGTCAAGGTAAATATTTTTTTCTGGCTTTCTTGATACCTTTACTGATTATAGGTTTAGCATATGCAATCCAGAAGATTTATCCCTTCGGTTCAAAACATATCTTAACTATTGACTTATACCATCAATATGCACCATTTTTGCGCGAATTGAGATCAAAATTATTGAGTGGAGATTCATTGTTCATCAGTTGGTCCGGCGGTATGGGTTTTAACTTCTTTGCAGTAATTACTTATTATCTGGCAAGTCCGTTTAATTTTTTATTATTGTTATTCTCGGAGCAACAAATAAGTGAAGCAGTCTTATTACTTACAGTTTTGAAAATTGCAACCAGTGGTTTAACTTTTTATTGTTTTAGTTATTTTTCCCAAAAACGCCATAGTTGGTTTTATATGGCAATAGCTTGTGGATATGCGCTTTCAGGATATACATTAGCTTATTCTTGGAATATAATGTGGCTGGATACGATAATATTATTACCAATAGTAATCTTAGGATTAATATATTTGATCAGGAATCAGAAGACATGGTTATATGTAATCAGTCTTACCCTAACTTTGATCGTCAATTACTATACAGCATTTTTTGTATGTGTCTTTTTAATTTTTTATTATTTTGTCTTATACATTCAAGAAACAAGTAAAAACAGAGAACTTAAAACAATCAAAAAACATGCCGGGAAAAGTTTGCTGAAATTTGCCGGCGGATCACTACTTGCAGTAGGAATGGCTGCCATAACATTATTACCGACAATCATAGCTCTGACCAGAACTTCCGCTTCAGGAGATGTCTTCCCGCAAAAAATAGAATTTTTTCAACCGTTTATTGATTTTATCAGCAGGTTGATGACCTTGGCGTCTTTATCAATTCGAGATGGAATGCCGAATCTCTATGTCGGGGCGATTTTACTCTTAATGCTTCCTCTATTTTTCAATAGTAAAAGAATCTCTTATTCTAATAAAATAGCTCACACAGTCCTGATTTTCTTTTTGATAATCAGTCTGAATAATAATGTTTTGAATTTTATTTGGCACGGATTTCATTATCCGAATCAATTACCGTTTCGCAACTCTTTTGTGTTGATTTTTCTTTTATGCTCAATGGCTATAACGGCTTATGATTCTTGGCACGGCTCAGATAAAGTACCTTGGTTAAAAACTCTAGGTATTTGGATTGTTCTTTTACTATTTTTACAAAAAATTGATCAGGAAAAATATGAATTTTCTTTAATTTTAGTAACAATTCTGATCTTGTTCATTTTTGCTTTAATTCTTAATTCTGCCGAAGATCCTAGGGTAAAAAAAAGATTTATCTCTTTAGCCTTATTGTTCACCATGATTGTTGAACTTACAATCAATACAATGGTTGGAATTGCTTCAATTAACGATAATGAATATTACGGGTCACGTGATGGATATTTAGCAGGTGAGTACCCTACCTCTGTTTTGCAAAGGGTAGAACAGATAAAGCAGGAATCGCCCAATGCAAGAGCGGCATTATGGCCGGATAAATGTGTAAATGACCCGATGTTGTTCGGTTTTCCCGGATTAACCATATTTGCTTCGACTTATCCCAAACAGCCGGTTCAATTATTTGCGAATTTAGGCTATGACAATAATGGAATTAACAGTTATCAAAATACCGGTTCTAATATTATTATGGATTCTTTGTTTGGAATTAAATATAAAATTCTTGATCAAAACAGGGAAGAACAGGTTTCATTTTATGACGCAAAAGAAACTGACGGTATCACGGCACTATACGAAAATAAATACGCTTTACCTTTATTATATTTTGTTCCCGATAATGCAGAAACATTCCAAACCTATTCTAACGATACAAGTTTTACTAATCAGAGAAACCTAATTAAAGTATTGAATGGTGAACCTGAAATGTTGCAGCCCACAGATTTTTATTCTAATAATTCTGTCGGTTGTACTGTTGTTGAAGTATCGAATAATAAATTCCAAGTTGATCTGTTAGCTGAAGATCAAGCCGAATTTTCTTTTGAAATACAAGCGAGTCAGTCCGGCTATCATACTATTGCTTGGGATGCATCAGGCTTGCGATTTGATCAGGTTTATTTAAGTAAACCGGTAACCGAACAGAATGAAAATATTTCCGATTCAACCGCGGCAACTTTCAAACAAAACTTCAGTCGAAAAGGCACCTCTATTTCAGATTTAGGTTACTTAAATCAAGGCGAGAGAGTACAGGTTGTCTTTATGATTAACAAAAATGATTCCAATAACGGAAATATTGAATTCGAAGCAGCAGTAATTGATCAGGAAAAATTTGAAAGTTGGAATAACAGATTAGCAAAAATTTCTGTTAATCCAACTAAACATAATTCTGATTATTTATCGGCAGAAATTGAATGCCCGGAAGCCGGGTATCTATTATTTACCTCAACTTTTGATCCGGGTTGGTCTGCCGAAGTTAATGATCAACAAATTGAGATCAGGTCTTTTGCCGATTCTTTAATGTTAATTCCGGTCACAGCCGGACATAATCAAATTGAATTGAAATTTATTCCACAAGGATTTTATCTTGCCGCAATTATCAGTGGTGCGAGTATATTATGCGGATTGATCTTATTGATAATAATTATTATCGTAAAAAGCCAAAAAACTAAAAGAAAAGCTTTGTTATTACAAACAGAATTAGCAACTAAATCCGGTTCACAGATTAGACCGATTGCTTTTGAAGTTAGTGAATCTTTAGAAAATAAACATCATCAATATACCGAATCTTCAAAATCTGATGAACTGTTCCAGTTTGATGAACCAATAAACGATCAAACTGATGAGTCTTCAGGATCCGATAACCCTCTTCAGCCTGATGTCACCGCAAAAACTTTTGAAGTAAAATTACCAGAGATTATTGAATTGTCTCAAAACAGCTATTCTCAAGAAAAACAAATATTTGACATGAAAAAGCATGAAGATCGAATTAACGAAAGAACTGTCAACGCCGATAAGGTTAATAGTGATATGGGAAATAATGAAGAAATAGAAGTTGGAGATGATAAAAATGTTACGGAGTCTTTGAATTTTAAAGATAATGAGGACAATATAGTCACCAAAGATGATGAAACTGTATAATTTTATTATTAAAAATATTGCAAATAATATGAATAGTAACATTCTGACTTGTGCAAAATTGAGATCGATCAGCTTGATATATTGTCATTAATAAGGTCTTTTTTGATTTATTTGTTAAACTACAACAATTTGCTAACATCTGCGAAACAAGTAAAATTGACATTGATTTTTTTCTTTGTTATATTTGTTTAGTAACTCGCCGGAGTGTCGGAACTGGCAGACGAGATAGACTCAAAATCTGTTGTCCGTAAGGGCGTATGGGTTCAAGTCCCATCTCCGGCACCAAAATTAAATCAGCATTTTCAATAATGCTGATTTATATATTTATAGGGGAGTGGCTCAACGGTAGAGCAACGGTCTCCAAAACCGTCGGTTGCGGGTTCGAATCCTGTCTCCCCTGCCAAATTTGAAACGCAGTCGTTAATACAATTTTATATATGACGGCTGTTTATTTTTCTTTTTGTAAATTCCAGACAAGCTTTGCGCTTATTATCAATGTAACGATTTGATAGATCTAAAACATCTTGATATTTCTTTAGATCGTCTATGTTTCTTCGTGAGTGTCAAATTAGCCATATAGCTAATACCATATCTAAAGACTGATTTCTCAGCTTATTAAGAATTAGACCATTGGCTAATAGACAAGTGCTGAGGAAAGATTAAAATCAGGGTATTAAAAATAGCCTTTAATCCTAATAACACTAAAATCCTAATAACACTAAGAAATACTGGTTCTGAATAAACCATAAAGGAGAAAATATCATGAAAAAAGTAATTATTCGAAAAGGAGCTTTTTTGCTATTAGCTCTGATTATTCTGTTTTCTATTTCCGCTTGTGTCGATAAGTCGAAGCCGGAAAAACAAGATAAGTCTCTGGCGAGCAAAGTTGCGCTTGAAACCAAAGGTAAATCGGATAACAACCCACAGAATCAGGATCCTTCTGAATCTCAAGTTCAGGAATCAGGTGCGACAACGACAAAGCAGGATCCTTCCGAATCTCAAGTGCAGGAATCAGGCACGACAATGACAAAACCGGATGCCAAAGATGAGCCACTGGAATTCGCTGTGAACAGCGATGAAGAGCAAGGTATTACTTTTGCCCGGCTGCAACCCGGGATAATATATGAGGACGAAATGGCGAAAATCAGCGTAGACGGAATGGAGACGGTACAAGGCTACGGTTACCCGAAAATCTTGTTCAGCTTGGAAAATAAAAGCGATTTGACTCTTAATTTTTCAGACGATTATGTGATCGTCAACGGAATAGTCCTTAACCTAAACATTTCCGATAGCATCGTGGATCCCCGCACCACAAATCAGGCTATCCTGGAATTAACTACATACGAATTGGAAAAGGCCCAAATTACCCATATCTCATCTGTCAAAATTGAGATGACCCTTGTTGACAATGAGACATGGGAAGATATTTATCCACTTCCCAGACTGACTGTTTCGTTTAAAGAAGATGAGGGAACTATCAAACCACAGAAGGAAGAGCGAGTACTGGCAGACAATGAGGAGGTGCGGATAACCCTGATCAAAACCGTACAGATTGAAGATGGCATTATCTGCGATATGTTTGTTGAAAATAAAGGTAGTGAAGAAATCTCCGCTTCGGTTTCCGATTTTGTTCTTAATGGGGTCGAGATAGGGGGTTATGGCTTCTATGCGGATATTCCCGTTGATTGTAAGGGAATCTTAGAAATCTACTTAAGTAGCATTCAGCTGAAAGACAATTATCACATTGACACTATGAAAGATTTTAGCGTTACGGTTGAGCTGACCAGCGATTCCAAACCAGATTATACGTTCATTGATGATTTACCGGTTTACCCGTAAAAAACTATATAGATCAAGGCGGTCCGGTCCGCCCTCTGAATTGGATGTAATTTACGACACTGACACATACATACTACTGTTTTCCAAGTATCAATGTCGATATTAAAGAATCTACTGTAAGTAAAAGAAATGCAATTCATTGATTAAAGAGGTATTAAAAATGAAGGATATAAACAGAAATATAAAATATAAGTTGCTGAGTTTCGCGTTGGCATTACTGCTGGTATTGGTTTCCTCGGCCTGTGGCAGAAAAAATGAAAACAGTTCATTATCGATAATAGACAGTACTGAGAAAACAGAGCCTGTAATCATTGCGAATCCAACTACCCCAACAAGTTCGAATATAACTACTACGACAAGTTCTATTATAGCCACAACAACCCCGATTATAACATCTGAGACAAGTCAGATTATAACTACCACAACAACAAGCCCGATAACTACCTCTGTAACCAGTTCAGATATAACCACTGCAACGAGTTCGGCTGCGCCTACTGCAACAAGTTCGAATACAAATATCGAGATTGATTTGAACGCACCGGCCGACGAACCACCATTATTTAACTGGGCGTGTGGATCGTATTCGATCATGTTATATGATGAGTGGTTTTATGATGAAGAAACCAGTGGTGATACGCATGATCGTTTTATTCCGGAAGGTGATGACCGCCAAGGAATTATGATCGAAAACATTCCGATTCCGCTGGTTGATTTCTCTGAGGTTTATCAGGAATATGTCGATGCGTGGCTGGAGGGCGACTGGGCAACGGGTTCCGATCTTATTTTCGCAGGAGATGCCCATTATGACGCATTTCCAGGTGCGTTGACGCTTACTTATGATATTTATAACGGATCCGAAATAATCGCCGATATGATTATTATTGCAATCCAGGGAAATCACGCCGATACATTTGCACTTATATACTGGGAAGAAATTGAACATGAGGGTGTGCCTTCCTACTACTATCAGGCGATGCGGATTTTTGAATCTTTTACCTTGTTAAACTGATTTGAATCCGACGTTGTCTGATTGTTATTGCATTAGGAGAAAAGAATGGAAAAATCAACAAAATTACTTGCTATGCTTTTGATCTTGGTAATGGCCGTTGGTCTGTTTACCGCTTGCGGATCTAAAGAGACGAAAACGAAGAATAAAACAACTAAAGTATCTGCTGAGCAATCAGATACAGAGCAGACTGATACGACAAATATAGAAAGTAAAATAACAAAATCCCATCTTAAGCATACTAATGCAGCGGCTGTAGACGAAACAAACGTTAAAACTAAGCCGGAGCAAACAGATACACTTAAAACAACGGATGCTCTGAAATCAACAGATACACCGAAAGCATCGGATGCTTCGAAAACAACAGATGCGCCAATAGAAACGGATACATCGGATAAAACTGAAGATCCGGAATCTGAACAAGAAGTCCTCGCAAATGGAGTTGTTGCCATCGACTGGGCTCCATATAACAATCTTATTGCTGATATTAAAGCTGAGACTGATCCGGTTGTGCGTGAACATCTGATGCATCAAGCGGAGGATATGCTGATGGAAACAGGCATATTTGCTCCACTTACTAATATCAATAACTTCTATCTGATGAAAGATCATGTAGAAGGTGTATATGCGACGCTTTCCGGTGGGAAGTATTTTATGTTTGCAAGCAATGGAGATGCTGAATCTTTACGTATTAATCTTACGGGTGAACCGGCTCGTCTTGATCCTGTACTAAATCATTCGATTGATGGTTTGATTTTAGCACTGAACTCTTTTTCCGGTCTTTATACTTATGATAAAAACGGTGAATTGGTGCCGGATTTGGCGGAAGGTGTTGAGATTTCAAAAGATGAATTAACTTATACTTTTACACTTAAACCTAATCTGAAATGGTCTGACAGCAGTGAACTTACCGCCGCCGATTTCGAATGGTCATGGAAACGTGCAGCCACCACCTGTGATGCCCTTGCTCTGAATGTTATCGAAGGTTATCCGGATAAACTGAATGTTAAAGCGTCTGATGACGGAAGGACTTTGGCTGTAGTTCTGGATACACCGAACGCATACTTCTTGAATATAATATGCGAATCAGCATATCTGCCGGTACATCAGGCAACTGTAGAAGGTACTGAGGGCTATAAAGATACTGAGGGTAAGATCCTCGATGCCGGTGCCTGGGCGCTGGAATCCGGTTTCATCTCGAACGGTGCATTCACGCTTGCAGAGTGGAAACACAATGAAAGTATGAAATATGTCAAAAATCCGAACTACCATCGTGCTGACGAAGTAACACTGGAATCACTCGAATATATTCTGAATGAAAATGCAGATGCTGTCCTGACGATGTACGATGCCGGTGAGCTGGACTTCGCCAACAGGGTGCCACGTTCTGAAATACCGGATCTGATCGGGCGACCTGATTTATATGAGGTTGAGAGTTTAACTATCGATTTCATTATTTTTAACGAAAAGTCCAAAATTTTTGCAGGCAAAACCGTACAGCAGGCGAAAGACATAAGGCAAGCACTCTCACTCTTGATTGATCGTGAATCAATTTTTATGTCAGGTGAGGGAACAGGACAAGAGATTGCAACCTCTTTTGTTCCGGCGAGTATGTCTGACGGACACGGTGGTATCTTTAAAACAAATGATGAAGACTATACTTATCCGGTGGGAGATGGTTACTTTACGACAGGTATGGATGAAGCGAAAGCCATTGAACTGCTCGAGGGGGCAGGATATGTCTTTGAAGGCGGTGTGCTTTCTGCGGATACGCCACTAC
Organism: Clostridiaceae bacterium; assembly: GCA_012521015.1. Classification (GTDB taxonomy): domain Bacteria; phylum Bacillota; class Clostridia; order Saccharofermentanales; family DTU023; genus UBA5436. The sequence continues at coordinate 9,268 of JAAYNE010000102.1, forward strand.
GTTTTGAATTTCTGACAGCCGCTAAAGGGTCAGTGACTGATGACTTGCAACAGGGCTTTGCCCAGTACGGTATCACGATGGATATCCGGCAGGTTGCCTGGAATGTCTTTCTCAATGAATTTGAAACAGATAACTATGATGTAGCCCGCACTACTTGGATTGCGCCATTCAATGATCCGATCAACATGCTTGAGATAAATCATGATTAAAACAATAAATAAGTAAGTAAGTTTAGTCGTTAGGCTTATAGACGGCAAAAAGATTACCCTGGCGGTTCATTATCTTGGGGAACTTGGAAAGATTCGCCGGATTCTTGGTTTAGCTTTGCTAATAATTCAACGCGATTTTTTACATTACAACGTGAAAGCAAACGACTGATGTAATATTTTACAGTACTTTGAGAAATGAATAAAATTTGTGCAATTTCTTTAACTGAATGACCAACCAGTACTTGCTCCAGAACTTCGCGCTCCCTTTGGTTAAAGTCATAGCTATCGATTACCGCCTTTAGTCTAAGTTGAGGTCCGTTTTTATTCTGTTTTATTGCCATAGCCGAGACATTTGCATAATTAAGATATATCTGTACCGCTAAAGAGGCAATAATCAGAACAAATAGACCGAGACGCAGGCGGATATCGAGTTTGGGATAATCGCCCAGGCTGAAGGAAAGGCTGGTTCCTAAGCCCAGTGCAATGTTGTAAAGGATACCGGAAAGACAAATCGTAAACAACACGTTCTTAGCTCGATGTCCGATTCTAACCAGAGAAATCATGACAAAAATATTGGCAATGCCGGCACAAAAAATGATAGGTACCATATTAATTGGTTGTAAATTAGTCAGATCCCAGACGGGGAGAAGAGGTAAACAGAACAGTGCGGAAAAAAAGGTCAATACGGAAAGAAAGAAACTCTGTCGTAGGTCTGCCAGGTATGCTGCCAGCATATAACCAAACGTGAAGATTATGAGCAGCCAGTTGAAGGAGTCATAGCTTTTAAATGCATAAGTCATGTACACATTGTTCTCAAAAAAACCTAAGGCAAAAGAAATTAAAAAAATGCTGACAGCGGTACTCCATAAACTTGAATATTTTATTCGGTCCGGTATGTTAAGCGAGTGAAAGATATCACTCTCATTTTCGAAAAGAATATTGATAGGAAAAGAGAAAATGATTAACCAAGCTAGTATTAAAAAAGGCAACAAAGTTCCTAAAGTCATTATTATAGGGGTGCTCTCAGGCCAAAGTGAAAGGAATATGTTCACCATGACAAACATAAGAATACCTAACGTGCCAGAACCTGCCACAATTAAACCGGTCCTAAGACCCTCGCGCATGCAGCGGAACAACAAATAAATACAAAAGGCAGTTTGGACTCCCATAAGTAAATGGACAAAACCAAGATTCAGAGTATAAAGAAAGGTGTTCTGAATAAAGGCTATACCTACCAAACTGAGACTACCCAGTAAGAAAAACACAAAAGAAACCGGAAACCTTTGATCTGTTTTATAGATATATTGCTTGAATACATAAAAAAGCAAGATGCCACATGCGATCAGGCTATAGTTAATAAACGTGAGAAAGTTGTTGGTAACCAATGTAGGAAAATCGTCTAAACGATAATCGCTAAAGATGATAATCATGTAGCGACAAAAAAAGCTCAAACCAAAACAAGCAACAAACTTAAAGTTTTTCATCTAAATTTTCACCTCCTGAACCATTTGTTATTTAACGTCAAAAGGATCAATTAATACTATAGATATTATATCACCGAAGACATTATATCACCTAAGATTCTTATTAGTAATGTGAAGCAAAAGGCATCTGAGAAATTTAACAAGATAAAAAAATTTGCAGCTCATAAATTGAATCGTTTCAAATGAGAGAATGACGAGGAATAAACATCTGTTTACTTACAGTCTGATATGAATGGCTGTAGAGACTGATTTTAGAAGATTTAACTTGCCGCGCTGGACGATCATTATTTTACTGATTTTGCTATTGCTAACAATAATCCATGTTGTACAGATAAGTTCAAAAATTTTTGAATTGAGAGGTTTTTACAATGCCACAAACGAAGATGTTGTTTCTAAACAGCGGGATTTGATTGGTATTTCACTGGATAAAAAACACTGAATTGCTGAGCTGACGAATGCAAAACAATCAGGTTGCAGTTAGTAGCTATCTGGTGATAAAATGCTCTTCAAGAATAATTTTGAAAAGGTTGTTGTATGATAACAATTTATATCAACGGTAAAGAAATTAAAGACGAGATGATGCCGGATAAAAGTGAGCAGAATGAGGAAACTTTATATGTCGGCAAAACTGATACTAGAGAACAAATCCTCAAGGAGTATAACATTAGTGGCGGAGCAAAAATTAAACATGAAAACACTTGTTTTGAAAGTCACAAGGGATTTGATTATCTATATTTTTTAGTACCGGATGAAGATTTGTCAGATCTAAAGTCCGAACAGATCGAAATTTATCTTACTCATAAAACAATGCTGTTGTTTTATGAGAAATGTTCTTTTATTGTTGAAACATGGCTTGAGGACTTTTTGTCTACGGATGAGAAAACGGATAGTCTGAAAGAAAACTTCCTCAATCTTCTAAACTTACTAAATACTCGACATCTTGTTTGTATGGATAAGATTGAGGATAAAATTACTGATTTAGAGGATGCTTTAGCCAATGAAGAAGATAAAGACTACGTCAGTGAAATTAGTGTACTTCGAAAACAGCTACTGATCCTGCGACGATATTATGAAAGTATGCTAGCTCTCATGGATGATTTAGAGGAAAATCGCAACGGTTTGTTTAACGAAGATGAACTTCGTTTACTGCATTTTCAGACTCAGAAGGCAGAACGTCTCTATCATAACACTCTGAACCTTCGTGATTATTTGACTCAGGTAAGAGAGGCTTATCAGGCTCTTTTAGATATTGAATCAAATAAGGTGATGAAGCTGTTTACGGTGATTACATCCATTTTTTTACCTCTAACTCTTTTGGCCGGTTGGTATGGTATGAATCTATTTATGCCGGAGATGGCATTTCGCTATACCTACCTTATTGTGATCTTTGTTTCAGTTATCATTGTAGTGGGATTAATTGTCTACTTTAAGCGTAATCGCTGGTTTTAATTCAATTACAAGTTTTACTTGAAACTAAATCGGGTATAAACTCGTTTTAACAGAAATTTGTTAATTTTATTTTGGTGTTATATTGTTAAAATGATTAATTTTATTATTTTTGAAATGGAAAGATCAGGTTATGAAGAATATAAATATAAGTAAAATTATTTGGGGCCTGGCACTTGTGATAGTTGGTGCTGTTTTTGCTTTAAATGCACTGGGGCTTACTGATATAAGTATCTTTTTTGACGGTTGGTGGACTTTATTTATTATTGTTCCATCTATTGTCGGTTTATTTAGCAAACAGGGAAAGATCGGAAGCTTAATCGGACTTGTAATCGGAGTTGCTTTACTTCTTTCTGCTCAAGGCATTCTAGATTTCGTTACGGTATGGAAATTATCTATTCCAATTATCATTATTCTAATCGGTTTGAAAATGATATTTGCTTCCACCTTTAATAAAAGGACAAGTGAAAAAATTAAAGAATTAAAACACAAAGATACTGCTCCCACTAAAGATGCTGTGGCTTTCTCATCACGTAAGATAGATTATGACGGACAAATTTTTGAAGGTGCTATATTAGATGCTGTTTTCGGAAGTATAACTTATGACCTTAGCAATGCCATTATAGATAAAGATTGTGTAATTACTGCTTCTGCCGTTTTTGCAGGCATAGATATAAAAATGCCGAATTATGTAAAAGTTAAGATTGATTCCAATGGACTTTTCGGGGGTGTCTCCGATAAAAGAAAAAAGAAAGAATATCAAGACAATAAGTCGGATCACACCTTAACTTTGTATGTTGAGGCAACTTGTATCTTTGGGGGTGTTAAAATTATATGAAATCTTGGCATGATATTATAAAATATGCTGCGATAGCCTTAGCTATCATTTTGATAGTTAGTATAGTTAGCGGAATTATGCATGTTTTATCTTTTCTTATCTCAACTTTTACTTCTAATGTTACCGGTGAATATAAAACATACGAAATTGAAAATGAAATAAGTGTTTTAGATATAGATATGCATGGAATTGATCTTGAAGTTAAAACAACGACTGATTCCAAAATTAAGGTAGAAAGCAATTATAAACACTTAACTGTGAAAGAAAAGAAAAATGAACTTTTCATTAAAGATAAAAAAGCATTTTATTTCAACATACATGGTAAGGCTATGCTTACGCTTTATATTCCCGAAAACATAGTTTTGGACAAAGTAGAAATTAGTACCGGTGCAGGTAGAACGGATTTGAAAAATCTTCAAGCAAATCTTATTGATATGCAATTTGGCGCGGGAGAAGCCATACTACAAAATATATCTGCAAGTGACAATACTTTTATAAAGGCCGGAGCAGGAAAACTTATTATCAAGGACAGTAAGTTTCATAATTTAGATTTAGATATGGGTGTAGGTCAATTTGAGTTTTCCGGTATGCTTTTGGGGAGTAACTCATTAAAAATGGGAGTTGGTTCAAGTCAAATTGATCTAACAGGTTCTTTGGATGATTATAAGTTGAATATCGAAAAGGGACTTGGCGATATTTATGTAAACGAAGATAAAATAAATAACAATACACAACTTGGGCAAGGTGATAGAGAGCTCTTTTTTGAAGGTGGTATAGGTTCTGTCAGGATAAATTTTTCAGAATAATCAAGCGTAATAGTATTCATAGTTTTCTTCTTTGTCTGATAGTTTTTGCAGTGGAAAAGCTTCTTTTTTTCTGTTTTTTACTCATCTGTTGCCGGGTCATTTCATTAGCCATGAAACGAAGAATACGAATGTTGTTGGTGATCCGGATTTTTGCGCCATAATTACAGGCCTCTCTCATAACCTATGATGTAAGTTATCCACATCTTAATAACTTGACAGACATTAGCGATCATATTATTCTCAAATAGGTAACATATTACTTAATTAGAGTAGGAGGTTTCTATGAAAATCAAACGGTTTCTGATTTTAATTGTGATTCTGTTGTTAGTGGCTGGTATTACTGTTTTCTTTTTGATGAGTCAACGAATCAATAAATTTGCAAAACAAGATTTTAATATGATAAATCTTGAAAGTTTGCCTAATGGTGTATATCAAGGTAGTGCATCTGCATTATTGGTTACTGCGCAAGTAGAAGTGACTGTACAGGCTGGACAAATTTTGAAGGTAAAGTTGCTGAATCATAGTCATGGGCCCGGTCATGGCGCTGAAGAAATTTGTGATAACATTGTTAAAATAAATAGTCCGGATGTGGATAGTATAAGTGGAGCGACTGCGTCAAGCGTAGTTATTAAAGCAGCTGTGTTGGAGGCGTTAAAAAGCGGGATTCCTCATGAAACAGAAAACAATCCGACCAGATAATATTCATATGTCCGTTACCCTAAGTGATATCGAGGACCGGTATTACCTTTGATGAAGGTAAGATAGATGGAAGTCGTTAGAGTAATTTTAAAAATTGTTATGTGGATTTTGATTATCGGCTTTTTGAGTAATTCTATTATGCTAACAATTTCCTACTCTTTTTATAAAGGGAAGAAGCAGATGGATAAAGTCAATGTGACTCCACAGAAAATAAACTATAAAGATAAATTAACAGGATACGGTTATAATCTGACCAATGAATCGAATACCATTATTTTATGCTTTGGCGGTTCGCTTTATGTTGCTTACAATACCGTAGGTATTTATGCTCCTTTCTATGATGTTCCATTCCTCGCTGTTGACTATTACGGCACTCAAGACAGCCGGGGGAAAATGAATTTGCGTACAATGCAAACATCAACTGAGGAGCTTTATGATTGGGCTAAGGAACATTATCCGGGGAGAAAAATCGTTGTGATTGGTCATAGTTATGGTTGCGGTATGGCTGCCTACCTAGCATCTGTTCGCAAATGTGATCAATTATTTTTATTGGCTGGTTTTCGCGATTTTTCCGATCTTTACAATAAAATCATACCGATTTTTCGGGGACCGTTTAAGGTATTTATATCCAACAATATTACAGTAACTGAATATGCGAAACGTACCACTTGTCCGGTAACAATTATTGGTTCAGATGCGGATCAAACGTTAAAAAGTGATATTCAAATAAAATTGACCGAGAGCTACAAAACAGCTGATTTACAAATTTTTTCAGATATTGAACATGAAGATTATTTGATAGATAAAAGAGTCATTTCGATAATTCAAAAATCAATTGACTAAGATCTAAATTGTGTGTTGAACTTCTGCTCATAATTCGGAGCTATACAAATTTTTTTGCAGAACTCCCAAAATGAGCAGACCCTAAGATAGTTATTTTATATTGCTATACTTTATCTCAGCACCACGAAATAGTATGGTGCCTAAGATAAGACAAATTATTATGATTACAGCACTTGCCATAATAAAGTTGCCGAGGCTTTGCAGAATCCAATTGATGCCATTGACAAAGGGCTTGGCGAGAAGAAGGGAAGGAACGTCCAAATCTTCGATTGCTACTTTGTCAGTCAGATATTCCAAGCTGCCAATCAGACCATTCAGAGTAATAATACCAAAAGGCACCCAGAAAATAATTCTGCCAAGCCAATTAAGACGATAATTAATCGTGGCAAGCAAAAGACCGATAAAATATATCGTTACGTACAAGAAGATGAGAATTATTAATTTCCGACCGAAACCAATCAAACCACCTTGATCTATTTGAGTAGGGATCAGAGCAAAGAAGCCCGGTGTATAAAGACCCAAACTATGACTGATCCATTGCATTAGGTGAAAGTAAATATTGACCATAAAACTTGTAAGTATTCCAAAACAGAAGCCTTCAATAATAAAAGCCTTCACAATCGTAGCTTTGGGTACCTGGTTCTGTGCTAAAAAATAGTATTCCTCTTTGAAGGTGATTAATCCGGATACAAAGCAGGCAATGAAATATATACCTTCAATACCACCAATTTTTACATTACCGCTACTAAGTGCAACAATAAATTCTACAAGATACATAAACGTCATTACACCTAAGAAGCTGAGTAAGTACTTCTTGTAGTCACGTGCTAAAATCTTAACTGATGTCAGTAATAAAGAATGATTTTTTTTATTAATCTTCATATGAACCTCCTACTTATCTCTCTTCTTACTGTATGCCACAAAAATATCTTGTAAACCGGCCCGGCTTGTTTTAATGTTATCTGATAAGTCCGGAATCAAAGAAGACCGGTGTACGAGTAAGGAAATAAATCCAAAATTTTCTTTCTTTTCGATTACCGAATATAATCTTTCAATCTGTTCAACCTGCTCTGAAGGACCCGTTAGATAAAAGTGAGATATGATAATATTTTCCAGATTGTCTTCCAGGAAAATCTGACCTCGGTCAATGAATATAACCTCTTCTAATAAGTTGCTAATCTCATCAATCAGGTGCGTTGAAAGAACAATTGTATTTTGCTCTTCCCTATAGATACGCAAAACTTCATTATAAAATAACTCTCTATTGACGGCATCATGCCCTAAGGTTGGCTCATCGAGGAAGATAAATTCAGCTCGAGTATGTAGGGCAACAATAGAGCGGACAATCGCATAGTTTCCGGTCGACAATTGGTTAAGTCTTTTTTTCTCGTTAATACCAAAATCTTTTAAAATCTTCTGTACTTCATCAAAATTGAATCTAGGATAGAATTGACTCGTGTAGTAACAGAGTTCCTTTACCTTGAGTAGCTCAGGAAAAGTTTTATCAGGTTCAGAAAAGTATAGCTGGCGCGAAGTAGTATCATCTAAAATGGTCTTACCATCATAGAGTATTTGTCCACTTGTAGGTCTAATTCGATCGGCAATAATCTTAAGCAAGGTTGACTTGCCTGCTCCGTTTCGTCCTAACAGACCATAAATTTTTCCTGCTTGTAGCTCGAGGTTGACCTTATCTAAAGCTAAAACATCACCATAATTCTTTGAAACATCACATACTTTAATTGTTTGCATCATCTGCCTCCTTAATCCACCGGATAAGATTTTCCATAGAAATATCTAACTGCTTTGCCTCTTTGATCAGGGGAGACAGGTAAGTCTCCTTAAAAGCAGTTTGTCTTTTTTTCTTCAACATTTCACGTGCTCCTTTTTTAACAAAAATACCAATACCACGCTTCTTGTAACAAAAGCCTTCATCAACCAAGGTGTTAACTCCTTTGCCGGCTGTAGCCGGGTTAATTTGAAAGGCTTGGGACAATTCTGTTGTTGATGGAATTTGTGTTTCTTCCGCATAAGTTCCGGCAAGAATTGCATTTTCCAATCCTTCCTGTATTTGTAAGTAAATAGGTTTTTGGTCCTGAGTGTTCAGTTTCATGGGCGCTCCCTTCTTGCTTAACCAGTTAACTACTTCACTAATTAACCAGTTAAGTTAATATTAGATTAAAAAAAAAGACCTGTCAAGGTCTTTTTTAAAATTTAGGTATAGAAGCACCCTACTTATTTTGATTGAGGAAATTATCAAGTGCTTGATCAATTTCTTCACCATGACCGGTCATCATATGTCCGCCATCAGGGAAAGTAACGAGTTTAAGATTTGGAAAACGGTGCTGAACATTTTCCACTTTTTCAAAAATTGCTACAGGATCATCTTCTGAATGTAGAATCAAAACCGGTAGATTTAATTCTTCAATAGGGTACTGATCAAAATTTCTTTCCATATCGGGGTTTGTCAACTTACCATCTAAAACAACTCCAACTTTTCTCTCAGAAATTGGCTGAATAGTTTCTACTGTCGATGCCGGCATACCCATTAAGGCAGGCATAAGGGGACTGATTAAATACATAGCATAGTCAGACAGAAGTGGTTCCGGGGGGGCTTGATATTCAAGATAAGTTTCCGGTTTTTCATTGACCGGCATAGCAGAACAAAATAGAATTAAGCCTTTAACACGCTCCGGATAGTCAAGAGCAAAACGGATAGCAGGAGTACCTCCGGCGGATGTTGCTAAGACAAAGACTTGATCAATTCCCAAATATTCGAGTAGTTCATTAAAAGCAGTAGCCTGATCTTCGGGTGTTCCGGTTCCTTTAACAGCAGAACCAAGGTAACCGAAGCGTGACGGTGCGAGCAAGCGATTTTTTGCTTCTCTGTTTTTTATACTTTCATAAGCCTGATCGTATCCACCGAAAATACCATGGACAGATAAAATAACCTCACCTTGACCTTGATCGATATAAGTCATCGTACCATATGAGAGATCTGCGGTCTTTACCGGATATGAATTTAGTTTATTTTTTGCCTTATTCAATCCTTTGCTACAACGTATACCTTGAATCAGGAAATATAATACAATTATCATTAAGAACGCTGATATTACCCATTTCATTTTAAACTTCCTCACTTTTTTATTCTCTTTAAGCATCTTTGAAAACTCTCCTGTATTTAATATTTGTGTCTAATTCCATTTCGGGAAATTTCGATTTATGTATTATTCAGTGTATATTTTCCAAAAAATATCGGACCTCGGGTCAATCTTTATTTAATATTCAGTATTTCTGTCACAAGGTGAAAAAAGTGATAATATTCGTCGGTCTTATATAAATTAAACCCCAAAAGCTGATCGATTATTTGGCGATTTAAAAATGCGGATTGAATACTTGCTAAAAGCATAAAAGCCTTCAGCTTTCTGACATTTTCTTGCTCGGTAGCAGGAAGTGCTTTAAAAATCGCTTTATAGCTTACAGATGAATTACTTTCTGCGTTTGGTTGCGTAAGATCTGCCAGCATAGAAATTTTTGAGATCTCCGGATTATTTAACAAAAAAGTAAAAACACTTGTAATAAAAGATGTCATATCTGATTTATTCTGATGACTTGCAGGTTGATTTTTCTCAGAATTTTCTATCCCGGAAAAAGTTTTCATCACTTGACTGATGATTCGCTGTACACAAATTTCAATCAATCTATTTTTCGAACCGAAGTGATAGTTTATAAGCCCAACAGCAACGTCTGCTTTTTGGGCAATTTCTCGTATGGTGATATTTTCAACTAAACCGTCCGAAGTTTTTATTAATAAGATCGTAGTCTCGATAATTTTTTCTTTTATGCACGAGTGATTTTGAACATTTTCGTTGTCTTTATTAATATTATTGTTCATAGAAACCTCCTTTTTTGAACGGTGTTCAGTTTTATTTTCATTATACTGAACATCGTTCAAGAAATCAATCCTTATATACCTAAATATAAATTAATCTTATGGGAATATATGAAAATAATTGATATTAAAATAAAAATGTTCTCAGGCTTCATTTTGCATTATTATATAATTGAAAAATTATATTTTTCTAATCTTGTCTTCATAAGATCTCACACAAAATTTAAGGTTGTACCGGAAAATAATATACAACCTTGAAAAGTGTGTGAGATAAGCCTTTAAACTAGAAATCAAATAATTTATTGCACAGAATTTAAGTTTGTTCTGTTAAATTGCTGAATTAACTTAAAAAGTGTGCGAGCATAATACAATAAAGCTGGTTTACTATATAAAAATGCACACATTTCAAGTTTATACAACAAAACGATTGGATAACCTTAAAAAGTGTGCGAGTATAATACAATAAAGCCGGTTTACTATATAAAAATGCACACATTTCAAGTTTATACAACAAAACGATTGAATAACCTTAAAAAGTGTGCAAGCCTATTAAACGCGATTTATTTTTACTTTGCTGATTAATTCTGTTTTTGGCAGTTTAGCTTGGCTCTGAACAGGGTATCCGATGCCCAATGCTGCTGCTGGTACATAACCTTCCGGTAAGTCTAGAACATCGAGTTGTGGCGTGTTTTCTTGAACCATATCACGGATAAAACCGTAGAGATAACAATTTCCTAATCCTAAGTTGCTGGCAGCCAATGCCATGTGATCAACTGCACAGGCTACGTTCTCATAAGAAATCAGATTTTCCAAGTTATTCGATGATACAAAAATTATAACTTTCGCACCAAGACTTCTATCACGTCCGGTTTTAGCCGAAAACTCACGAATTCTATTTAATGCAGATTCACTTTTAACCACAGTGAAAATTAAGCTATCATATGCACCGTTGCCAACAGGAGCATTACCTCCAACAGCTAAAATTTCATCGATCAAATGATCAGCAACCGGCTGATCTGTATAAGCCCTGCATGAATAACGCGACTTTACTAAATCTAAAAAATCCATAAAAAGACCTCCATATTAAAAAACATTCATTTGTCTTAGTATTGTAACATAAGCTTAACAATATAGATGTTTTATAAAACATTTATAAAATTATATTATGGTTCATAATTTGAGTTTAAGTTATAATAATATAAACAAAAAGAGGAACCCGTTTAATAATGATAATTACAAATTTTTTAATATTAATCACAGCACTTTTTCTCATTATATATGGGAATCTTAGTATCTGGCTCGGTTTGCCCCTATTGATTTTATCTGTAAGCGGATTGACATTTCAAACATTCAAAGTAATTAGTCTTAATTTTCGCCTAAATAGAATCAAAAGAAAGTCTAAAGTAAAATGGGTTGGTGAGTTTGTTTTAATTGAAGGTTTGAATCTTGTCACGAATCAAAATATTTATTTAATTTTGACACGTCGAGATGATCTGTTTTTAAAAGCTGAACAAGATGAATTCAAAGTTAACTTATCAGAAGTAGATGGTATATTCGTTACCAAAGGACAATATTTATTAAATTTAACTGATAATGAAATTAAGGATTTTGTAAGCCGTGAATCCGGTAAACCGGTTTTTAACAATATTAGAAATCTGATTCGTAACAACCGTAATTATGCGCACAAATTTGTTATGTTAATTTCTTTAAAGCTAAAAAGTGAGGTTTATTATAATGTCCGTATGAATCAAGATTTGATAATTATGATCTTAATGTACGGCAACAATAATTTTAGACGCTTTATCAAACGTCCTGAGATTAGAAGTAAGGTGCGTTTTTATAATAAAAGAATGGATCATACACGCTCAAGAGAAGAACTCAGATTGAAAGAACTGGGTTAATTCTTATTTTTGGAAAGGTATTTTTAGATGCAAATACAAGCTCAGACTTTTAAAAAGTTATGCAATATAATTGAACAAAATATTAATCGCGTCATGATTGGTAAAGAAAATGTTATTGAATTTTTACTAATTGCTTTAACTGCGGGTGGGCATGTCTTAATAGAAGACGTTCCGGGTATAGGCAAAACTACACTAGTTTCTGCATTAGCAAAATCTTTAAATCTGACTTTTAAGAGAATCCAGTTTACTCCCGATTTAATGCCCTCAGATGTAACCGGTTTCAGTTTGTTTAATCAAAAAACAGGAGAATTCGAATTCCAACCCGGTGCAGTTATGAGTCAAATGGTCTTGGCAGATGAAATTAACCGTACCTCGCCAAAAACACAATCTGCATTACTCGAAGTTATGCAAGAAAATCAAGTTACAGTTGATGGTATAACTTACAATATCCCACAACCGTTTATCGTTTTAGCAACCCAAAATCCGGTAGATCATGTAGGGACTTATCCTTTGCCGGAAGCTCAATTGGATCGTTTCATGCTAAAAATCGATCTTGGATATCCGACGATAGAACAGGAAGTAGCAATTCTTACTTTATATTCCAGTGATCAACCATTGCAAAAACTGCAAAAAGTTGCTGATAGTAATGATGTCCTTTGGATGAGAGAACAAGCTTTACAAGTTCATTGTGCAAATTCAGTAAAAAGATATATTGCCGAATTAACTGCTGCTACGCGACGTCACCCGGATATCAGTTTAGGTGCAAGCCCTAGAGCCTCTAACATGTTAATGCAAGCTGCCAAGAGTAGAGCATTAATTAAAGGGCGTGATTACGTCAGACCTGATGATGTGCAAGCTTTGGCAATTCCAGTATTATCACATCGGATTACCCTGACACCGGAGAGTCGGTTGAAAAGAATTACTAATGATGATGTAATTTATTCCGTATTAAAACAGGTTCCGGTCCCGGAAAGATAATTTTATTTATGTTTCGTTTACGTTTTGTTTTTTGGCTATTTGCTGTTGCAGCAACATTTATCGGTAATCAATTAATTGAACATAAATTTATCATGACCTTGTTGCTTTTTTTATTATCTTTGCCGATTTTTTCGGTTCTTTATGGTTTTTGGATAAGCAAAAAGTTGATTGTTGAAGCAATTCCTGAGTCGGAATTTATTGAACGCGGTCAACCTGCATGTTGGTATGTAAGATTTACCAATCGGAGCAAATTACAAACGATGGCATTGCGTATTGTGATTAAAGCAAACACCTTACATGTGGGTCAAGAGCAAATAAAATCTATTCTCTTCGTTTCACAGAATAGTCATCAGGATATTCGTTTGACCGTCATTCCAACATTTACCGGACCTTTTACCGTGGACGGATTATCCATTACAATTAACGATATTTTCGGTTTTTTTAGATTGAAATCTTTCTCTGCTAACCAAGTTAATTTTCCCAATATTTATGTTTTACCACTTGAAGATAAAAGTGAAAACTATCATGAGTATCTTAGTAATCAATTAGCAACAGGAGAATTTCCTGCCGGTAAGAGCCAAACTTTACAAGATGAAATTGATCGTTTGCGTAGCATGGAAAACGGTGATTCAATTAAATATATCCACTGGAAACTATCAGCTCGTATGCAAGAATGGATGGTTAAAGAATACGACAAAGAAGATGATCATACCGTTACAATTTTGTTAAATTTACCGGAAGTTTTTTTCAAAACATATAATAAAGAGAGTAATCGTCTGTTGTATTTGAGAAATTTCATGCTTGATCATACCTATTCCGCAATCAAAATTTTTCTTAGCAGGGAAGCTACGGTCAGACTGAAAACATATCAACCTGAACTTGTGATTGAAGAAGCTATTCATATGAATGAATCCGATTTATTGAGAAAACAACTGTCATTTGTGCCTTATCGCTTAGTAATTCCTTTTTCAGAACAAATACATGATGAAAAACTCGGTAATGAACAAAATATTCTATATATTATAACTTATGAGCTAAATCACAGTTTGGTTGCCGATTTAAGAGCATTGAGGACCAGAATAGGTAGTTTGCATCTCGTATTTGCAATCGATCAAAAGAGCACTTTAGAAGCTGCCAGAGAACATATTGAGCGTTTATCAAGCTTAAATATCAATGTCGAGATTGCTCACTCAAGAGAGGTGAATAATTATGCGAAATAAATTTGCCTCAATTGAAATTGCCTCTAATAATCTCGGTTATAAAAAAGATAAACAATTTAACCATAGCTTCAAAATTGTTTTGGACACTTTGTTTTATGCCGGAATAGCTTATGTTTTTTCGTTGGTTTGGTTTGAATTATTAATTAAGTCGGTCTGGCTGGATTATCCATATTCTTATGCCTGGCTTCTTAAGTTAATCGTTACTCTGCTATTTCTCTTCTTGGTGAACTATCCGAAAATTGTTGGTTTAAGCAGTTTAGGAATTTTGACTTTAACTTCGGTTTTAGGCTTGCTTTTTAATGAATCAATTGGTCAACCGTTTTTCGGTTTTATCAAAACACATGCTCTCGGAATTGTAGATTCCGTTAAATGGAGCTTGGCATTAGATCCGGCAATTGAAGTTATGCCGCCATATTTTCCGATTTATGTCGCCCTTTTATCAATAATTGTTGCTCTGTTGTTTATCTATGTCAAACCTGCACCAATCAATTTAATTATTGTATGGATTGTACCAATTGTGATTATAGTTCACATTAATCAACAGGACATTTCGCTTCCGGCTTTTTTTCTCGGATTGTTGTGTATTATCATAACTTTTGCCAGACAGAGTACTTTTGGTTTTTCTTGGCGTAAAATATGGCAAATTCCACCTTTGGCTCTAATCACAATTGTTTTAGCTTTAATTTTTGCTCTGCAATCTTTTCTGCCACAAGATGTTTTCCGCAATGAAAAATTAAGCAACCGTCTTAATCAATTGATAAAATCAAGTCGAAAAATGCCGGATACGGTTCATTACTTTGAATTCAGTATTCGAGATGCCGGGTATTATCCGCAAGATGTAAGACTTGGTGGACCGGTTGAATTGATGAATGTTCCTTTTATGAATATATCGGGACCCGGTTCATCTTTTTATTTGCGGGGAACAGTATTCAGTGAATTCGAGCAAAATATTTGGCATGCATCTTCGATGAGCACCAATTATTTATTTTACAATGAAGATCCAATTGATCAACAAGCTGAAGCTTTCGGTTATCCTAGTCATTCACACCTTCCGGAAGGAGTGATTGCAAACTATTTTACTGATACCCCGCTTAAAATTACACCGATTTATCAGCCAATACAAGCAATATTCCACGGCGGGAAGCCCTTAGAGATTATCAATTTAGCAACCGCAAACGCAGATTTGCAACACTCAGAAAATACCGAAAAGGATTCAACTTCTACTAAAAATACTTCTGAAGTTATGTACTATTTTAATCCTGCCGGACAAATCTATGCTTCTTTACAAATACCTGCTGACGGCTATATAATCAATGGCTATGTTTCAAGACTTGGTTCAACTGCTAATTATCTAAATTTAATTGCAAATGATGCCAATGTGGGAAATTTAGTTTTCTCAAAACAAACAATGGCTAATTATAAAAACTATCAAAGTTTTTTAGAAATTACAGAGCCTAATTTGGCAAATATTGTCTATCAAAATATTACTGAACCCACTGCAAAGGCTAATCAATTGATTGAAATAATCAATTATCTGAAAAATAATTTTAGCTACGATTTAAATGTAGAAGCAATGCCTGCCAATCAAGATTTTTTCGAACATTTCATCTCAACAAAAAAAGGTTATTGTACATACTTTGCAACAGCATTAGCTGTCTTGACAAGAGAAGCCGGTTTTGAATCACGCTATGTAGAAGGTTTTTTAGTCAAAGGCATCAAGAATCATAATTTACCGAAAGATCAATATGAAAGAGTGGTCTCAACCGATCAAGCACATGCTTGGGCTGAAATCAAAATTGAAGGATTAGGTTGGGTACCTTTTGATGCAACACCGACTGCAGCATTGGATGAAATCCAGACCGATCAGGAAAAAGAACAAGAACTATCTGCCTTGTTGCCGAAACCTACTGAAACCGAGCCAACTCAAACGGAGCCGACACAACCATTGCCTACCGAAACCCCAGATGTTCAAACTGAACCGAGCGAACATAAATTAAATCCGGAAGAACAACATAAAAAAACTATAAGTAAAACACTGCTAATAATTATTTCTATTTTAATATTAATAACTATCTTAGTCCTTTATTTATTATGGAGGAAAAAAGTTTATACCAGACGCCATGATCCGAATTGGCTATCCGAGAAATTTGATGGAGATATGAAACAAAGTGTGCTTTATATTTGGCAAGATTTAAAATATCTCTATAAGCTTAACGGTGGAATCTACGAACCGAATAATACAATTCTAACGATATTTGCAATTATGCTAAATACTTTCGAGTGGCAAAAAGAAGACACATATTCAGCATATCAAGCTATTGAACAGGTTTTGTATGCTGAACGCGAGCCCAGTTTAGCCAATTTTGAAAGCTTGCTGAATATTTATAATCAATCTGAATTATTTACTTCAGAAAAAATTCCGAAATTAAAATGGATTATGCGACGCTTTCTGTTTTCAGTTGAACCTAAATTATGATTTTTAAGTTTTCTGTTATATAATTTATTACTCAGGTTATAATAAACTATTAACAAGGAATTCTTTGAATATATGAACGAAATCACAAATGATCAGCAGGTGATTCTTGATACAAAATCCCAAAAAGATGTGTCGAACAGTGAATTACAACAGCTGTATTTAACCAAACTTCAGGCTTATAGTGAACAATTGACACTACAGAAGTCAAAACGACCTACATATTTTATTCAAACATTTGGTTGTCAACAAAATGAAAATGACAGTGAAATAATTGCAGGGATCATGGATGCCTCAGGTTTTGCTTTAGTCGAAAATTATGAAATTGCCGATATTTCGATTATTAACACTTGCAGTATTCGCGAAAATGCTGATAAGCGGTTATTCGGTCATCTAGGTATTTTAAAAACTTTACGACAACAAAATCCGCAACGTTTTACAATGCTTTGTGGTTGTATGATGACACAAGATCAACATTTAGAGAAAATTAAAAAGAGTTTTTCCTTTGTTAATTTAATTTTCGGTCCACATGATATTTTTCGATTACCTCAGTTATTATGGGATAGCTTGGTAAATGAAAAGCAGGTGATTGCTGTTTCTAAACAAAACCTGATGGTAGAGCAAGAACATTTACCGATCACACGTTCACGTAAATTTCGAGCCTTAATTTCTATCATGTATGGCTGTAACAATTTTTGTACTTTCTGCATTGTTCCGTACACACGAGGCAGGGAATTGAGTCGCAGTTTTACATCAATTTACCAAGAAGTAGTAGGTCTGGCTAAAGAAGGTTATACTGAAATTATGTTACTTGGACAAAATGTAAATGCTTGGGGAAAAGATTTTCGAGGACTAATAGAAGGACCTAAGAATTTTTCTGAATTACTGGAAGCGGTAGCTCAAGTCGATGGTTTGAAAAGAATTCGCTATATGAGTCCTAATCCGCGTGATATAGATCAACAATTAATTGATATTATCGGTAAATATCAAAATATCGAGCCACATATGCATTTACCGTTACAATCAGGCAGTGATCGAATTTTAAAGTTGATGCGTCGCAAACATGATCGAGCAAAATATTTGGAGATTGTACAGCAATTACGCAAAGCAAGACCCGATATTAGTCTAACTACTGATATTATTGTCGGCTTTCCGGGTGAAACCGAACAAGATTTTGCCGACACATTGGATTTAATGCGTCAGGTTAAGTTTGACAGTGCTTTTACCTTTATTTATTCACCGCGAGAAGGAACACCGGCTGCTAAATATCAAAATAATCTTGACCCGCAAGTTATTAAACGACGTTTTGAACGTTTAGTTGAATTACAGAACGCTCACAGTTTAGAAGCTAATCAAAAAGTAATAGGTCAAACGGTTGAGGTTTTGTTAGAGGGGGTCAGTCATGGTGATTCAAACATTTTGACTGGGCGAACAGCAGATTTTAAATTAATCAACCTTGCTATTCCTGAAGAAATTAGAGAAAAACTACCAGTTGATGCAACAATAGATAAAAACACATTAAATAGTGATTATTTTGAAGGCAAGTATTGTCTGGTAAAATTAATTAAAGCGAAAACTTTTTCCATAGAAGGAGTCATGAAACAATTAATATGTTGAGTTTTGAACAAGTAAATTGTGAAGAATTAACACCTATGATGCAACAATATGTTGCAGAAAAGAAAAAACGACCGGATTGTCTAATTTTCTTTCGTTTGGGCGATTTTTATGAATTGTTTTTTGATGATGCGGTATTGGCATCTAAAGAATTAGAATTAGCCTTAACCGGCAGAGAATGTGGTCTTGGGGAAAGAGCACCCATGGCAGGTGTACCACATCATGCTGCAGACAATTATATTCTACGCTTAGTCAATCGTGGGTATAAAGTAGCTATTGTCGAACAGGTTGAAGATCCGCAAGAAGCCCAAGGTTTAGTTAAAAGAGAAGTTGTAAAAGTTATCACTCCGGGAACTTTAACTGATCAAAGCGCAATTGATGAACAAAAATATTTGTTTTTAGCTTCAATCATTCAAAAAGGCGTATATTACGGACTTGCTGTTTGTGACATCACTTCAGGTTTATTTGAAACTACAGAAATTACTTATGGTGCAACGACACCTAAACTTATAGATGAACTATCACGCTTCCAACCATCAGAAATCATTTGCAATCAAGAATTTGCCGATTCGAAAACTTGTCATGATCTCTTACAGAAAGAAACAATAACCTTGTCAGTACAACCTGACATTGATTTTAATCAAGATTCCATTGCGAGATTTCCGATGATTGATACTACAGATTATGCTTTATGGGCTGCGGCAACGGCCGCTCTGTTAAATTATATTGAATCTACACAATTTACTCTGCCGAATGATATTAAAACTATTAAACCCTATCAACTAGATGCTTTTATGATACTTGATCAGAATGCTAGACGTAATCTTGAACTAACTGAAACACTACGTGACAGGCAACGTAAGGGGAGTTTACTTTGGGCGATAGACCGTACTAAAACCAGCATGGGAGCAAGATTATTACGCTATTGGTTGGAACAACCTCTCTTAGACATCAAGACGATTACACATAGACAAGATGCGATTTCTGTTTTGCTTGATAATTTTATTTTACGCCAAGAATTAATTGCACAATTAACCGGTATTTATGATTTGGAGAGGTTGAGTGGACGTATTGCATTAGGACAAATCAATGCCAGAGACCTTGTATCTTTAATTTCTGTTTTAGAAAAAATTAAACCTATTAAAAACATTTTAAACAATTTTGATGATCCATATATTAATTCTTTGAATGTTCAATTACAAGACTTGCCAGATTTAATGGATTTACTTAAATCGGCGATTGTTGATGAACCGCCAATTACAATTAAAGAAGGTAATTTAATCCGTACAGGTTTTAATTCTGAAATAGATGATTATCGCGATGCTACGCAAAACGGTAAACAATGGATTCTTGATCTTGAAACTCAAGAAAGAGAAAGAACCGGAATTAAGTCACTCAAAATCGGTTATAATCGTGTTTTTGGATATTACATCGATATAAGAAAAACCAATTTAGATGCAGTACCACAAGAATATATCAGGCGTCAAACCCTGACTAATTCAGAACGATATATAACAGAAGAATTAAAAAATATGGAAGATAAGATTCTCGGTGCTGAACAAAAGCTAATTTCGTTAGAATATGAATTGTTTTTAGAGATCAGAAACAAAACGATTTCTTATTTACCTCAGTTGAAAGCTAATGCTGATGTCTTATCACAAATTGATGTGTTGTCAGGACTAGCTGAACTGGCTGAAAAAAATGATTATTGTAGACCATTATTAACGGAAGATTTAAAAATAGAAATCTCTAATGGGAGACATCCGGTAGTTGAACAAACTTTAGGTTATGGACAATTTGTGCCTAACGATTCTTATCTTGATCATCATGATAATAAAGTGATGATTTTAACCGGACCTAATATGTCGGGCAAATCTACATTTATGCGTCAAGTTGCTTTGATTGTTTTATTAGCCCAAATCGGAAGTTATGTACCTGCAGATTCAGCAAAAATTGGAATTGCCGATCGGATTTTTACGAGAGTTGGTGCTGCCGATGACTTAGCAGGTGGACAATCTACATTTATGGTTGAAATGAATGAAGTTTCGCAAATAATGCGTAACGCTACAACCAGAAGTCTTTTAATTTTAGATGAAATCGGGCGGGGGACAAGCACGTATGATGGTTTATCAATTGCTTGGTCAGTAATTGAACATATTGTAGACCCCCATTATATCAATGCCAGAACTTTATTTGCTACACATTATCATGAGTTAACAGATTTAGCAGAATCGACTCAAGGTGTTTTTAATTGTCACATTTCAGCAACCGAGCAAGATGGTAAAATTGTATTTTTACATCGGATTGAAGAAGGCTGTGCAGGACAAAGTTATGGAATAGAAGTAGCTGAATTAGCCGGAGTTCCGGACTCTGTGGTGTCTAGAGCCAGAGAAATTCTCTTTCAACTTGAACGAGATAATCAGGGTCGTAGATTAACCGTCAAAAAGTCTGCCAGACCTTTCGATGGTCAAGTTGACTTATTTTCGGCTGCTCAAAGTTTTAATCAAACCAATAAAGTAATCGAAAAACTGAAAAATATTGATATGGATTATATTAGTCCGGTAGATGCCAGAAAAATTCTTGAAGAGTTGATCGCTGAGGCAAAGGGTAAAGTGTAATAATATAAAGTATAATAAAACGAAATATAATAAGGGAAAATATTGTTATGATTCGGATTTTAGATAACACAACAGCAAATGGAATTGCTGCCGGAGAAGTAATCGAAAGACCGGCTTCAGTAGTCAAAGAATTGATTGAGAATTCGTTAGATGCAGGTGCTTCCATTATCAATTGTGATATAGAACGAGGTGGTATTAAACGAATTTTAATCAGTGACAACGGTTGTGGTATGACACCGGAAGATGCAGTTTTGGCTTTTAAGAGACATGCGACCTCAAAATTACGTAAGATTTCCGATTTAGATCACTTAGTGACGATGGGTTTTCGTGGTGAGGCTTTGGCCAGTATTGCTGCAGTTTCAAGAGTTAATTTACATACTCGACAAATTGGGCAGGAACAGGGCTTTGAAGTGATAGTTGAAGGCGGAAAATTAATTAAATCTCAAAAAATCGGATGTCCTGAAGGAACTCAAGTTGAAATCCGAGATTTATTTTATAATGTTCCGGCAAGATATAAATTTTTAAAACGTGATCAGACTGAACAAGGATATATTGCAGATTTAGTAATGCGCTTAGCATTAGCAAGATCTGATGTATCTTTTCGACTAACATCAAATCAAACAAGTCTGCTCCATACTCCAGGTAACAATAACTTACTTAGTGTAATCTATGTTTTATACGGCAAAGAAACTGCTGAGGCTATGGTTGAAGTAAATTATTTCTTAGAGCCGATCAAATTGTCAGGTTATATTACAACGCCGCAGGTTACCAGAGGAAATCGGAGTCGTCAAATTGTATTTGTAAATGGTAGAAATATTGCATCAAAAATCATCTCCGCAGCAGTTACCGAAGCAAGTAAAACATGGTTTATGAAAGGCAAGTTTCCCAGTTTAGTAATCAACTTGGAAATTCCTTTAAATTTAGTTGATGTCAATGTCCATCCGCAAAAAACCGAAGTCAGATTCTGGGATGAACAAATTGTCTTTCGGGCTGTATATCATGGAATTAGGGAAGCATTGGAATCCGGTTCAACTGTTATTAAAGGAGAAATTACCAGTAACCACTATCAAACTGTTACACCGTTAACATCAGATTTTAAAGAAACTCCTTTAGAGTATAGTTTAAGCCAAAGAACATCACAGTCTAAGGAGAAATCTGAAGAGACATCTAAAGAAGCAATTAGTGAATCAAGTAAACTTAAATATGATGCAGACGAACGTATTAGTTCTGCCGAGCAAGCTCAAGCATTCATGATGTATCAGAAAACAGATCAAATTGCTTCTCAAACATGTTCGTCAATAGGATCTCAAACAATTTCACAAACTGAATCTCAAACAAACAATAATTCTGTTTTTCGGAGTGAATCTAATGAATCACAATCTGCAGATATTTCTCAAGTGACACAATCCGAGATTGTGTCTGAAACACAATCTCGGCAGTCCGAATTGGCATATTTAAAAGAGGCAAGATTGATTGGTCAGGTTTTTCAAACCTATTTATTATTAGAACATAAAAATCGTTTTATAATTATAGATCAACATGCAGCACATGAAAGAATAATCTATGAACAATTGCATGATCAATATTTGGCTAATAAAAATCGACCTTTTAAAAAACAGATTTTATTGCAAAATGAAACTTTGGAATTAACTGCACATGAAATGGCTTTAGTAGAGGAAAATCTGGATGAATTAGATCGTTTAGGATTCGAAATTAATCTGTTTGGCAATAACACAATTATCATTCGAACTGTTCCAGATACCGGTAAAAAGTTTTCAAGTCCGGTTTCTGCTGTTAAATCTTTAATTGATTCTTTAATCGATCAATCTTTTTTTCAAGAAGACAAACATGATGAGCTGCTTTATACCGTTGCCTGCAAAGCTGCAGTTAAGGCTCACGATAACCTTAGTTATAATGAAATGAAAAAACTAGTTGCTGACTTAACCAAATTGGTGAATCCTTACCATTGTCCGCATGGTAGACCTTTGATTATTGAATTAAGTAAAACAGATTTAGAAAAACTTTTTAAGAGAATCGTTTAATTTTAAATTGTTTAAGTTTTAAGTAATTGTTGTTCACATTTGAACTTATCTGATTATTTCGAACTATAGCTTAGTCTAATAGTTCTTTAATTAACTGTTAGGTTGTGTTTTAAATTGTTGGTTACTAAATAATGGAGAATTGATATGATTTTAAATCCGTCAAATCAGGTAATTGTTATTTGCGGACCAACAGCTTCGGGCAAATCCGGTTTAGCTGTAGAATTAGCAAAATTAATTGATGCAGAAATAGTCTCGGCTGATTCAATGCAAATCTATCGTGAATTAGATATTGGCACAGCAAAAGTGTCGCCTGAAATTCAAGCCATTATATGTCATCATATGATTGATATTATTGAGCCTGATCAAACATACAGTGTAGCTCAATACAGCAAAACGGCAACTACTGTAATCAAAGAGGTTCTGGCTAAAGGCAAATCAGTAATTATCTGTGGGGGGACCGGACAATATATTAATGCTTTATTAGACGGCTTGATTTTTGTCGAAACTCAGGTAAATAAAGCTGTGCGTAAAGAAATAAATAAAACAATTACTACAGATAATGCTTTAAGCTGGCATTCAAAATTAGAAAAATTAGATGCTCAAGCCGGAGAAAGGATTTCAGTCAATGATTTGCGGCGTATACGCCGATTTTTTGAAGTATATCAAACTACCGGTTTAACTCAAACTCAAATTTATAATAAATCTCATGCGAAAGGACCGGATTTTAATTTTTTATCTTTTTATTTATATCCGGATAGACAACAATTATATACTTGTATTAATCAGAGAACAGAAGAGATGTTTGAATTAGGACTGGTAGAAGAGGTAAAAAATATTTTGAATAAGTATCCTCTTGTTCGTAAAGCTCAGAGTTTTCAAGCTATCGGTTACAAAGAAACCACTTTATATCTCGACGGAAAAGCTGAACTCAGCACAATCAAAGAACGAATCAAACAGGTTACCCGCAATTATGCTAAAAGACAATTTACTTGGTTTAATGCCCGAAATGACTTAAATGTGATAAATGATTTCGGTAACTTGAATTCTTTAGAGCAAATTCTCAAATTGCTAGGCTATTATAAATAATTGAAGGGAATAGCAGTGGCGCAAAGTCATTCCTTTTTTCTAAATTCAAATTTATAGAGCTTGAAATATTGAGACAATTTTCTAAAGTATATTGCTATTTCGCATAAAATAATTACAAATTATTGTTTAAATTATCAGTTTCTATTTGTAACATTATATAATATAATAAAAACGCTTATAAAAAATAGAATAATTTTATATTTAATTTATTTTATTTATATATAATCGTTTTTATTCCAAGTTTTATCAATTTCTATTAATATTTACGAATAAATTTTCAATATTTAGTGAATTTCTATTTTAGAATATTTGTAACTTGAAGCTTATGCGAAGTTTTAAAATTGAGCAAACAAGGAGGCATGATAAATTGCAAACAGATAAGTGAAGCCATATCTCCCTGTTATTAAAATAAATTAAACAGTGAGACAAAGTAGAGACAGATAGCGCATTCTTTGTAGTCAAGTAGTGAATACAAACCATATATCTTATAACTCGACAAGAGTTCAGAGCAGAACGAATGTTATATATTAAAAAAATCACAACAAACAGCTTAAATCTGTTTAACTTTTCTAGGAGAAATGAAATGAAAAATAATAAAATGAACGAATCGGACAAGCATTCTTTAACCAGTGGAAGAAGGATGCAGGATAGCTTTCTAAACTATTGTAGAAAAAAAGAAATACCCGTAACTTTAGAAATGAACAATGCTTATACTGCAGATGGTTACATAGTAGGTTTCGATCAAGATAGTATTGTATTAGAGCAAAACGGAGCTCAGCAATTATATTTTTTATCATCATTGTGCTGTATTAAGCCCAAAAACGATGTTAATTATATTTTCAATGAAGCATATCGTTATAAAAAAGTACTAAATCGATACCCTGAGTACACCACGAACTATTCCTAGAATTCTACAACCTTCGTGATCAAAGGGGATAGGCTTGTAAGCTGAGTTTTGAGGAATCAGAAATGGTTTGTCATCAATAATTTTGAACGTTTTGACTGTTGCCTCATCTTCAATCAAGGCCACCACAATTTCGCCGGGATTTGCAGAGTCTTGTTTGTCAACAAATACGATATCCCCATCCATGATTGCAGCATCAATCATGGAATCCCCTTTGATTTCGAGAGCATATATATTAGGATAACGATCGAAATAATCAGGAATCGGAATGTTTCTTTCAATATTTTCTACTGCTAAAATAGGTGAACCGGCTGTAATTTTGCCAATTAAAGGTGCTTGTCTGATGTCAGTTTTTAAATCTAATTCGGGAACAACAATAGCACGACGCTTTCCATCGCTGTAAGTAATTCTGCCATCATCTTGCAGTCGATTTAAATGATTGTGAATGGTCGAAGTGGATTTAATCCCTACTCCTCTACAAATATCACGAACAGAAGGTGAGTAGGTGTTTTCACTTATATATTCGACAATAAAATTGTAAATTTTGTCTGAAGTTTCATCGACATTCGCTCTGGTAAAACGATATTTTTCACTCATAAGTAAACTCCCGAAAATCAAATAATAATCACATTAATTCTTAATAAAAATATAACAAAACAATTGTTCTATGTCAAACGATTGTTCCTTTTTAAAAAAATAACAAATTGATATATATTTTTAACAATTCATAATTGTAAATATAATGTATATAAGCATATTTATTGTATGTGTTAAATTGCTACATTATGATTTCACATGCTTTGATATGATATATTTTTGATTTTTGAATGTGATTTCGAATGATGACTTCAAATTGGAAGATTGTTATAATATTAAAAATTGAAAAACAATATTTTAAGGGAATAATTAATGAAATCAGACAATTTATACAGTTCAAATAGTTTAGACGGTTCAATTTATTTAGATAATTCAAATTTTGATAGCGAGCAAAATATCAATGACAATGCCGGAAATATTGAAAGCGATCAAATACCGATTCAAATCAAACGTGTCAATATATCAGAAAGCAATTCTGAACCCAATGATTCTATAGCAAATAATATTGCCCCTAATCAACCAGCTCAACCTGCCGAATTAGAAATTGCAGAAATGATTACAAAGCCTTTAAAATCAGACCTTGTAGGATCGAATAGAAATGTTGTAAATGATGATACCATCATAAAAAAGCAAGCCATTGGATTAAATACTGAGACATTGAAACAATATTTGAAACCTGTGGAAAAAATTGATTCGCAAAATTATAATCCGGATAGAGATTTTGAGAAACCATGGGAAATTGATCGAAGAAAAGGTTCAAAAGTTTATGAGCTCATTGGTTATACAACATTGAGTAAAATTCATCACGGTATAAAAAAAGATAATCGCCAATCCCTTTTAAAAAGAATCCTAATTGCGTTAATGTTATTCGTGATTATTTTTATTATTTTATATGTTATGAATCCGATTAAAGATTTAGTTGATTTCAAAAGAATTATCGGAATCGAAAGTATGTATGGAGAAGATTATAGTGAACCGAAAAACAATCGGGAACAAAGAGACATTAATAATGTAGAGAATAATATAGAAAAAAATCCAAATAATAAACGACAAATTTCAGATCCTAATTCTGAATCGTCAGAATTTCCAGAATCTACAGATGCTATAGAAACTGAATAATGTTAACTAAAATATCCGTTTTGTCTAAAATATCCGAATAAATAATTCCATAAAAATTTATACCGATTATATCTGGGATTTAATTGAATAATTTTATTAAAAGCAAGTTTAACTTTATTTTTCTTGCCAAACTTCGTAAAACTATTATTTTGCGAAGTTAAATTTGTCCACCTGATTAATTTAATAAATTTTTAAAATAATAATTATATATGGTAATTTTCTTTTTCTTCTATTTTAAATGCCTTTTTACTTCTGCCTTTACCTTCACTTCTTCCTTTAAAGCTTTTGTCTTGCATCATAAGTTTCTATTATTTAATTATTTTTGATTTTTTTTAAAACAAAAATTCCTGATAATTTTCTAGAGAGTATCTTTTTTATTTCCTCATTCATGTTATATATATTATTTATTCGGCATTCGATAACTTTCATTTCAAAATATTTAAATTCGACATCTGTTCTTGAATACTGGTAAAATGTTAAGACGTTTTAGAATGATTAAATTATAGAGTGAAATTTTACTGATCCCTCTTAACAATTTACTTATTCGACTGTAATTAATTTATAGAGGGCTAATCTTAATCTATGAGAAAACATGTTTTATTTCTTTTTAGTAATCGCGAGGCAAAAGTTCACAAAGATGTTATTGCTACTATCAAAGATTTTTCTGACAAAAACCACAACTTGGGTATCTACTATTTAATCACCCAGCATGCTGACCATATAAAAGAATTAGTCAGAGATTTTGTTCTTAAATATGCTGAACAAGGCATTGTTTTTATTGCCGGAGGAGATGGTAGTATTAACGAAGCTACTAATGTAATCGCGAATTTACAGACTAAAACCGCTCTGGGTGTTCTCCCCTTCGGTACAGCAAATGATTTTTGCAAATTACATTATAAAAAATTTAATTTAGATAATTTCTTAAATGATTTGTCTCAACTAAAAATTGCTCCGATTGACCTCTTACAACTTACCGGAAATTTGCAGCTTATGGGTGATGGTCCGGATACAATTTTCAATAATGATTCGGTATTAATTCAATCGACATATGTCGTGAACGTTGCGAGTATCGGACTTGATACAGAAATTCTTAATACAGCCTTTCATTACTTGTATAAATATCCTTGGCTCAAAGGTTCTGCTTATACATTTGCAGTTTTAAAACATTTTTTTGCTTTACATAGCAGAGAATATATTTTTTCGTTTAATGATCAAAATCATCAGATTGATAGCCTATTAGCTGCTTTTTGCAACGGTGGTTTTTACGGTAACGGCTTTAACCCGGCTCCTAGCTGTGATCTGCAGGACGATCTATTAAATTATGTAATTGCTCCTAAGCTAAGCCACTTACAATTTGCCAAGTTAGCAATTCATTACAGTAAAGGCTCAATCGAAACTCAGAAAGATAAGATGAAGATAGGTTTATTAAATAAAATTTCGGTCAGAGCAGCTGACGGCAAAGCTTTTATTGGCAATTTTGACGGAATCATCTTTAAAACGGAGCATTTGCAAATTGATGTTATTTCCCGAAAAATACTGTTTGCTTTTGTCGGTGACTACTCACAAAGGCTAATTACAGATAAATCAACGATAATTGATTAATACAAACTAGAGAACAAGCTCGGATTCGTATAATGCAGATCGGAAATAAAACGTGTTTTTATTTTGTCTTCTTAGAAAAATAATTTTAATGAAGCAACAAAAGTCAAGGCTATCATAAGCTTCCTAAAAAGATTCTCGTTCATTTTTTTCACAATAATTGCTCCCAATATTCCTCCGATAATAATAAGCGGGGTCATATACAGAGCGATGAGTAGAGTTTCATTAGTTATATTTTTCCAGAAAAATATCTGCAGAGGAACCTTTGAGACGTTGACTATAAAGAAAAACCAAGCAGTTATACCTAAATATTTTGCTTTGTCCACCCCTTTAGCAAGGAGATAAACGCTAAAGATCGGACCTGCTGCATTGCCTATCATGGAGGTAAATCCGCAGAGAATTCCTGTCAAGGCATAGAACCACCAGCCTGAAGGAAGATGAACTTTTCCTTTTTTTACTTCAAAATAAACGAGAATAGCCAGACCGATAAGTACAGATATGGCTATAAGGATTTTAAACTCATAATCATTTATTTGATTACCTAAGACAAGCCCTAAGCCAACTCCCATATAAGCCCAAGGCAAAAGATTGAGTATATCCTTCTTTTCCGCTGATTGTCTATAATAGAAAAGCCCCAATATATCTCCAACAATTAGCATAGGCAGCAAAATCCCCGTAGATGCCATTCCGCCAAATATTTCAGCAAGAATAGGAATAACGAGGGTTATAATGCCGGTAAGCCCGGTCTTGGAAATGCCTATTACAAAGGCGACGACCATCAAAGCTATCCATTGACTTATTTCCAATTGATTTAACATATTATTTCCTCTTCTTCTTCCTATACTTGGTTCTGTTAGCTTTAAAATTAAAGATAGATCTGAAAAAGCAAATTTGCTTTTTATCTTTTTTCCCATTTGTAGCCACACGATTGGCAAACTGCAAAGGATTTTTGCACATTATAAATTTTATTTGCTTTTCGCATTATTTTTGTAACAAACTCCGGATCTCTCATATTTAATGTGGTAATTTTTTCTTTTCTGATTATAACCCAAATAACCTTAACCGGAAAAATCAAAAACCATTTAAATATCAAATAAGAAATATAAAATAAATACTTTAAGCCCCACTTAAATACTAACCACGCCCAGTAAAAAACACCAAATAGTATAGTAAGTATACATCCATATCCTTTTTTATAATGTTGTTCATTGATGATTTGGACACTAATGTTTTCCGATGAACACCTTGGACATTTCATTTTTATCCTCCGCTATCTTTAAACATAATTAGTCACTTTAACTATTTAAATAGACTGAAAGTACCTCTTTCTAACATTCGTCCTCTATTTGAATGAAAGATTGAACTTTCTATAAAAGATGTTTATTATACTTTAAATGTTAGCTTGGATTTCCATCCAATCAGCATAATAAATTTACACCATTTCTAGTGGTTTTACAAATCGAATACTTAACAACCGGAAAACAGGATGATTGAAATATTAAGTCAGATGTGTGAAGGAACTGATAAATGCGACTGTTCATAGCCATAAACTTCAATACGGAAATACGATCGCGATTAGTCACACTACGTGACGAGTTGCGGATTGATTCGACAAAAGGACGCTTCAGCGCGCCAGAAAACTTACACCTGACACTTATCTTTTTAGGAGAATGCGATGAAAAACAAGCTGCTGATGTGAAGGCCGCTATGGATGCGGTCGAATTCAAAGCTTTTACACTTAATATTGGTTGTACCGGGCTTTTCAAACGAAGTGGCGGCGACATATGGTGGGCAGGCGTAAGCGGCAGCAAACAGTTGACAAAACTATACGACAAGCTGATAAAAAAACTGACTGAATTCGGTTTTCGAATAGAAAAACGCAAATTCAGTCCGCACATTACGCTTGGAAGAGAGATCATCACAAAAGCTTCTCCTCGCATGTTCGAAGAATTCGGACAAACAATTGACAGAATCGAACTCATGAAATCGGAACGAATTGCCGGTAAACTGACATACACGGTGATACACGTGACTAACGCCGGCAGGTGCTATAAAAGTAACTGAAAAAGAGATTATGACAAATAGCCTAAATTCGAACCAATCTTCAAAACCACCAAATCAAATTGAATAAAAACTATACCAAAACGCAAACTCTTAAACAATAGAAGTTTTCGTTTATAATAAGGTCTATTTATCGAACAAGACAAGATTTACTTCAATATCATGCTCCTTCAGAAAATCTTGAATTGCAGAAGTTGCAACTTGAAGAGCTTCGTTTTTAGGGTAACCGTAAATCCCGCTTGAAATGAGTGGAAAAGCAATGCTTTCGCATTCATTTTCGATTGCAACTCGGAGAGATTCCGTATAGGCGGAACGCAGGAGTCTTTCACTTTCTTCGGGACTCTGTTTTTTATAAACAGGACCTGCTGTATGAATAACAAACTTAGAGGGCAAATCGAATCCCGGAGTGATGACCGCCTCCCCTGTTTGAATTGGAGCAAGCTTGTCACAGGCTGCTTGAAGTTTAGTTGGTCCGGCCGCCCTAAAAATAGCTCCGCAAACTCCGCCGCCCATTTTCAGTTCAGTGTTGGCAGCATTGACTATCGCATCAACTTCCATTTTTGTTATGTCTTGACGGATTATAGTAAACGGCATAATAATTCCTTCTCTCAGTCATTTGTGAATTCACCCCTTAATTCTAACATCAGATAAGCAAATTCACATAATTATAAACACCTTAAAATAACATTAGATTATTTCTTATTGACTCCAGACCCAGACTATACGTAATATCCTAATATCTTTGCTTATATCCTTTTAGTCTGCACTTCTCTGCACTTTGTTGTCTTAGAAAAATATGACTATAACTCAGGAAAAATCAATTAACTTCATACGAAATCTTGATAAGATAAAAAACGGCTCTGCAAGAAATACAGAACCGCCTATCTGCTATCTTTTATTTTTTCTTAAATAGCGTTGCCTTAACAACACCCTTGGGATCTTTCACAAGCAGAATAATGAGCCAAATGATAAGGCCCAGAGCGACAACGGACAATCCAAGATAAAAATCGTTAAGCATATCAAGTGGATCCGGAGTGAAGTACTCAGCTCCAAGTTCGGCATACTCAAAGATCGCATCAATAAGCCACATGAGAGAAGCACCCCAATACATCCAGCAGAGGATGCTGACCTTCATCTCGCTTTTGGGAGCACCTTTGTACCAGAGGATTGTACAGATTATTGCTGCAAATACAGTTGTTAATAGAGTCATTTTAATATATCCTCCTCTGCTATTTTAGGAGCACGAAGCGCTCTCTTTTCAATAACAGAAGAAACTGCAAGCATACCAACCCAAACAGCTGTGATAAGAGCTGCCATCATTACACCGGCGCTGCCCATTTCTGCAAACATTTCAGCAGTTTCGCCACTTTTGACCGCAGTCAGGAACGGGAAATAAGGAATAACTTCACCATGCCACACATGCTCAAAAGCAAGTAAGACCGAGCCACCCCAAAGCAGCTTGTTAAGCCATCCAAGTTTGGTGGAAAATGGAATTTTGGTTGCTTCCTCAACAGAACCATCAGCAGAAAGAGATACCTCGACAGACTCTTCCTTTTCCTTGGATTTCATTACCTTTGCAGCTACCGTTGTGATGACTGCTTCAGCAGCCGGAACAAGAAAACAGGCCATAATTATGTACCTCCTAATATTTCAGGTAGCAGTATACAAAAAAGACCTACCATTTCTCTCCTGAGAAATCCGTACGCCCTCATAGCACACATAATCTACCTGTGTTTTCGTTGAAAATTTGTCTACATTTTTGGACACTTCAGCGTCCTTGTTTAGCTTCATGCTGAACACATATATTCTATCATTTTTTCGGCAAATCATCAATAATACGAATCGAATCAAAAAAATGTACCTGAAAAATTATACGTTATATCAGAATATCAGACAGAATCTTTTTGAAGTAATGAGGCATATACGTAACTTGTTTTGCCGTTGTAGGTAAACCTGACCATGTTACCAACCAGCACTCCGCTTACTTTGTATCCCCTCGGAATAGTTCCCACGACACTTCCGTTTGGTGTGTTTCTTACATAAAGTTTCTGTTTGGCATAGCCGGTCATCGCAGGATTATTTGTCGTAGTCAAACTCATTGCCACATAGGCTGTTCTGCTGTTATAGGTAAACTTGAGCCAGGCTCCTTCGATTGTTCCGCTGACCAACAGCGGACGCCATGTTCTGATAATTATGCTGCCGTTAGGTGCACTTCTGATGATCGAATTGGCAATTATATAGCGCGTTACTTTAACCGGGGTTGCTTGCAACAAGGAAGCGGAGATATAGCCGGTCCTGTTGTTATAGGTAAATCGCACCATGTTACCGACCAGAACACCTTTTACCTGACGTCCGATCGGAA
>JAAYNE010000103.1 GCA_012521015.1 Clostridiaceae bacterium
CGAGACGCTGTTGGGTATGGCGTGCAACATCCTGTAATATCTGCGACTGCATATTGTATAGTTTCTCGCGTATCCCGTCATCAAGCCTGAAGGTTGAACAAAAATCCGTATATACGCCCTTGAAAGCTAGCTCAAACTCCTGCGGGAAGCATTGCAGGGTAAACAGACCATCAGAACCCCATTCGATCACAGAGTTTGCCGGCATATCGTTGAACGTGCCGGTTTGCGACGGCTGCGGTTTTTGGGAATTGCCACCGAACAGTCTTCCCAAAGGCGAATTGCCGAACAGGGTACTTCCTAGATCGCCAAATCCGCTGCCAATACCCGCTATCTGATATTTCCATGCCGCTATTACAGTCATGACTGCAAACCTGAAATCCAGATCGTTCATCGTCATATCATAGACACGGCAAATTCCATTCAAATAATATCCGATATCCTTTGTCATCCCCATGTTTCCGGAACGCTGTTTTTCAAACTCCACCCTGCGCTTATAGTTTTCAAGTGCTTCCGCTTGGTCAAACGGTTCATACAAGGGCATCGGTCGCTCTTCCACGAAATTCAGTCGTGTGGCTTTTACACCGTTAGCATAGATTGCGGCATAGCTGTCCACATATTGCCGGACATTCATAAAGTTCTTATAATGCGTTCTCGATATTTGCTCCAATCCCTGGGAATACATACCTGAAAGCATCGGGCATTTTGAACGGTCGGAATATGCCTCTCCGATAAAGTAGGAAATGGCAGAACCTTGCTCGTTATATGCTGAAGCGCTCACACCAAACGGATAGGCGTAACTGGAGACACTTGGTACAAGCATTCCCTGCACCTGATAACCAAATGGGACTCGCACCGTTCCAATGACCATGCCGGTCGCCTTGTCTATAATGGTAGTGCTGCCATCGGAATTAACATTACGCTTTTGAATCCGAATGGTACTGCCGCAGTATTTGCATTTTACAAATTCATCACTGCTGTTTATATCCAGTGATGCGCTGCAAGACGGACAATTTACCAATTCCACACACATCTTTTTTCTACTCCATTCTTTTTCTTACGATGCTTCGCTTTTTACGTTATCTTGTTTTCTCATCTACAAAATCAATCCCCACAGCCCCCAAAATTATTTTTACTGTCCCTGTATGTGCGCAATATTAAGAGATGTTACCGATAGATTGTCATCCCAGAACTTGACTGTCCTTTGTGTGCGCAACATAGTCTTGGAAATGAATAGGTTGCCATGAATAGTGAAGCCATAAATAGTGAAGTCAGGTTTTAATATAGAGAATCTTTTTTTCAGTATTTGCATCGTCTTTGAAAACTCTTTTATGTATTGTATAATAAAAAACAGATACATGGTACCTTTCCACTTGAAGATCAGGGGACGGAACATAATGGTGAAGAACCGCATAAAAAGCGTTAATGGATATATATTCTTAATTTTACTGATTGGTCTTGGCTTTCTGTGGACAGGTGCGGCGTATATCGCACAGGCGTACAGGCTTCTTGCAATACTCGATGGAAATACGGTAAACCTTATCTCCTGCGGAGTCCATTATGTCTGCCAGGCAGTGGGTATAGGCGCTGTCGCATGGCTTTTCGCAAAGCGCCCTTCAATTGCGGGCGGAAAAGTGATTCCGCTCTGCACTACGGTTTTAGCGATCATCTGTACTGCTCTGTCTCTCCACGCTTCCTCTCTTATGTTAATTCTCATCTTTGGTTCACTGCTCAATCTGGCGATTGGCGTCCTGTCTGGCTGCTATCTCACAAGACTATCTACTGACATACCGCAGCAGCGCCGCGGGTTGGTGTTCGGCTGTGCATATGCTTTGGGCAGCATCGGCACATGGTTGGTTTCGCTACCGATGGACGGCAGTTTTCTGTGGCACAGCAGGAGTTTTTTAGCAATCACAATTCTTGCGGCACTGACAGTTCCGCTTATTTTGCGCCTTTCTGCACCTCCGTTTCAGGAAAATATTAATAAGCGTCCGCACGAAACCTTTGAAAAAAAGCTCATTTTTCTTGCCGCGGTGGTGCTGTTTTTACTGTCCATGGAAAACACGCTTGGATTTGCTTTCCCGCTTAAGAGCGCATCCGGCAGTGTATATATTGAATTTACTCGCGTATTCTACGGTATTGGTCTAGTAGTCGCCGGACTTGTCAGTGATAAGAGCCGCCGTTACGGAGCGATATGTTGTCTTGCAGCATTGGCATTTCCCTTCGGTGCACTGGCTCTCGGCAGCAACGTAACCGGAGAAACTGCCATGTGGATACTGGCATATTTGTTTTTGGGGTTTTGGTCAGTCTATCGCTTACTTGTTTTTTCCGATGTTGCCTGCAGGACTGGTATGCCCGTATTCGCCGTGTTTGGTCTGCTGTTTGGCCGCCTCGGGGAAGCAACGGGTACACTGGGTGTCGGACTGTTTACCGGAACGATGCTGATCGTGATCTCCGGCGCGGTCTTTGTCCTGGTAATCGGACTATTTTTTGTACTGTATCAAAAACTCTATATCTCTGTCACCAGTCCCGAAAAATTGGAGCAGCAGCGATTTGTAGCATATACAACCCATTTTGGCTTTTCGGCGAGGGAACGGGAGATATTTGCGCTCCTCATCCGCGGAATGTCTAACGCCGAGATCGCAGGTGAACTCTATATCACTGAAAGCACGGTAAAATTCCATATAGGAAATATGTTCAAAAAGAGTGGATTTACCCGCCGAACAGAGTTCATTACCGATTACATGCTGGGGCAGACACGTTGACTTTTCACTATGGATTTACCGTCATCTCCTTTAGCTGCCATAGCCACAAATCCTCTGGGAAGCCGAGTGCAAGGACGTGCACCATCTCTTTGCCCTCCGCACCGAGTACGCCCTTATCTCCCCATAATGTATCGCCGTTTATCATAAATACTAAGAGGGTGTCGGGATCTTCAATCATTTCGGACGTGTACTCTATCGTCTCACCTGTAAACGATGTCAGCATTACAGATGAATACTCTGATGCCCCCACAAATTTAAGTACATCCGTAAGATATACACCCTCCACTTTTTCTATATCGTCACCTCTGTACGTTTTGGCATTTTCCACATCTTTTGTAACCTGTTCCAGCTTAGTATAATCAATGGCAGAAAAAACCTTGAGTTCTGCACCCTCTACACCAAAATAGAAGCGTGGCATACCGGCTTCCTTTTCTTCTTTTGCCTCTGCGTTGCCAATTTCTTTTTTTCCCTCTGTGTTGCCCCTGCTCCTGCCACTGCCACATCCGCACAGCGAGACCGTAAACATAAGAACAAAACATAACAAAATCTCTTTTCTTTTATTCAACACATACATCCTCCTTTCAGAGCCATTAACAGTATCAGACCTCATATCGATTACTGTGAGTACAGCCGGGAACTCTCTTTCTAATTGATATCTATTTGATACTGTCAAGAACGGACTGTATATTGTTCAGTATGTCGTTTATTTCGTCCAGGTTGTCATTCGTTGATCCGCCGCGGAAGTATCTGCTCCACGCCCGGTTTGCCGCATCGTACACTGCCTGTCGTGCGGCGTTGTCAGCCATCGCTGCCTCACCGATTCGTCTACTGTAATCTATGGCCTCGGCAATGTATTCTTCTGTGAAAGTCAGACTTGACACTGACTGTGTAAGTGTTTCTTCGACGTTCTCAAAATCTTCTGCCGGGGCGATAACGCCCGTTACGTGCATCGCGGCGGTTGGGGACATGTCGACGCCGTCAACGTAATATGGATCTGTGTTCCACAGTGCCGCCATGAATAATCCGGCACAGGCACCTCCGTTCGAGCCGCGTACTCCGGCTAACAGCAAATCTTCATTCGAGCTTATATTCGCATACGCTGTTTCAACAGGTACATTCTTCATCGGCATAAAGCTGTCAAGTACGGGTAGGCTAAAGCCGAAGCCGTATTTATCAGAAAGGGCCTGGAGGCTGTCGAACTGATAGAAAACACTGCTCGCGCTATTCATGCTGACAGCCGGTGCATCGGCGTAGAGCGCCGCCTGGGGATAACCCGCATTATCGATATATCCCGCCCAAGCATTCTTTGCTTCTTTACTCTTGTTGAGTGGTCCTAAGTTACCATAGTAGAAAATCTCATAATCAGGATTTAGGGGATCCCAAGCGCGAAAACCAAAGGTAGTGTATTTCCCCATAGTCTGTATCTGCCACCCTTCCGGTAACATGACAGAGAAAAAACCACCGTCATAATTTACGAGATTAAACTTTGTCACCTGAGGTTGAGGTTGCGGTTGCGGTTGTGGTTGAGGTTGAGGCTGCGGTTGTGGTTGAGGTTGAGGTTGAGGCTGCGGTTGTGGTTGTGGTTGTCCGTTAGGATCATTCCGGCCGCTTTCACCCAGGTCTCCAGCATCATAATAATGGGCGTCCGGCTGGTAAGAGGTCACTGCCTTAGCAAGCGCTTCAAGCGTTGCATCACCCTGACCCTGCAAATATTTACAGGAATACTGTATAGCTGAATCACCGGTATAGTCCGCTAAAATTAGAAGTTCTATTGTATGATGATCTACTGTATAGGTGTATGAGACGCTGGGAAGCGACTTGTCCGCGACGGTATAGTTCTGAAGTTCACCTACACTAATCAGGTGATCACCATATTGTGTACGTAAACGTCCGGTTAAATCGTTAAAAAAAGCCTGCTCATTGAAGTCGCCATCGCCTACGTTGCGGTATACCAGCAAGTATGGTATAGATCCCTTTGATTCGATGTATATTGTCGCGCCGTTTTCATCGCTCCATTCGGCGTAATAGTTACTGTCGTAGAGGAAAGAAAAATTCTGCATCGCATTTGAGAATACAGAGTACTCGCCAGACTGTGTAGATGGAGTACTTCTGTTGGGTATTATGGTTTCTTCTTCCAAAGCGGAGAGGTCTATCCCACCGATTTCAAACAATTTTTCTATGTCTGAACATATATAGGTCTTATTGCCAATGGCAGCATATCCGTCTTTGAACGTAAATTCCACTGAGCCGCCTGTATCAGAACTAAACCGATAGGTCACGACCTGTTGGGGGGCGCTTGTACTGACGCCTTGAGAAATATATTCACCTGTTACACGTAAAGACGATAGCGCATTGTATACCTTGTTTGTA
This sequence comes from Clostridiaceae bacterium, assembly GCA_012521015.1. Lineage (GTDB taxonomy): Bacteria > Bacillota > Clostridia > Saccharofermentanales > DTU023 > UBA5436. The sequence goes on from JAAYNE010000103.1 coordinate 5,133, forward strand.
ATTTCAGCACTCGTTATTTCCTGCGGTGCCGCTTTCATCCCATTATGCTCAACATAAACAACTAGCGCATCCGGAGCTTTACTGTCGTAACTTTTTGCCCATGTTTTTACCATGTCATCGTAGAATCCAAAGAGCGATTTGTCGCTTCCGCATCCGGTAAGAATCGCAGTAAACAATAAAGTGACAATAAGCAGTAACGCTGCTACTCTATGTTTTCTCATCACATTTTCCCTCCCATATCAAATTCCTGCAATCATGCTGCATAGCTAAATATTTGTATAACTCATTTTTGTATAACTATTTAGATAATCGAGACACATCTATCAGTCTTAGAAACTCAACGACATAACTTGTCGAACTATAGTTTACCGAACAGAAGGTCATATTTACAGGTTGGAAGAGCACAGTTGTGAAAAATATGGAGTATAGGTTTGGTAGAGGAACTCATTTTGATAAAAAATTGTTATGAATTCTCGTATTAATAACAAAGCCCTTGACGTAAATTATTTCAAGGGCTTTATGTTTTAAATACTTTTGTTTATATAAATAATAAAAGATTAATATAAAAATTACATTGAGAACGGTAGGTAAAATAGTTATTAGACTTAAATCAAATCCAAGGTCCAATATGCTTTTGATAGATTTTTTTGATGATTTGTACAGAAAGACTGTAAAGAGTCAGCAAAATACAAAGCCAAAATAAATAATGTAATGGCATTTGTTTGAGGTCAAGCACTGTCGCTAAAGGTGTCAATCCGATAATAAGTGCGACAATTCCGACCAATAAAGTTGAAAACAGTAAAGCCGGTGCCGGTTTACTGTGAACAAACGGCATTTTTCCTGTTCTGATCATATGAATAATCAATATTTGCGATAATGTGCCAAATAAAAACCAGCCGGTTTGGAAATAAGGCGCAGTCGTCATAGAATTATAGCCAAATTCAAACCAGAGAATTATATAGCATAGAACATCAAAAATCGAACTTAATGGACCCATTATCCACATAAAGCTCTTTAGTGATTTAACATCCCACTTTTGCGGTTTTTGAACAAAGTCCTCATCCATATTATCGAAGGCAAGCCCCATTTGAGCAAAATCATTTAAGAGATTTTGCGTCAAAATATGAACCGGCAACATCGGTAAAAAAGGCAGGAATATACTGGCAATTACCACAGCTATCATATTGCCGAAATTGCCGCTGGCTGCCATTTTGATATATTTCATAATATTGCCGAATGTACGTCTGCCGAGAAGGACACCTTCTTCGAGCACCATCAAGTCTTTCTCCAATAAAATAATATCTGCCGTTTCTTTGGCAATATCGACTGCACTGTCTACGGAAATTCCGACATCAGATTGACGCAGGGCGGGCGTATCATTAATTCCGTCGCCCATATAACCGACTGTATGCCCATCTTCCTGTAAGGCACTTACTACTCGTTTCTTTTGCATCGGTGATAATTTGCTGAATAAATTACAATGTTGAGCAACTTCCTTTAACTCTAAATCACTCATCTGTTCGACATCTGTACCAAGAACATAGGTTTGAACATCAATCCCGACTTTTTCACAAACCTTTAAAGCAACACCTTCACTATCTCCGGTCAAAACAACTGTGCGCACACCGTGTTCCCGTAATATTTCAACTGCACCCCTGGCACTTTCTTTCGGCGGATCCAAAAATCCGACAAATCCGATCAAAACCATATTGCTTTCATCAGCAATCGTAAAATGCTCTTCATCCGGAACTTCATTTTTTTGGGCAACAGCCAACATTCTTAAACCGGTATTATTATATTTTTCATACGTTGTCATCGCTAGTTTACGTTCGTCTTCACCTATCGTTCTCACCTGACCTGCTATTTCAACAAAAGAACAAATCGCCAGCATTTCCTCAACTGCACCTTTGGTAATCAGCTGACGTTTGCCTGTTTTGTCTTCAAGGATTACGCTCATACGGCGACGTGAGAAATCAAAAGGTACTTCATCTATTCGGGTATAGTTTTCAATGATTTCCGGAAAATTATATTTTTCAGCACGATTGATAATTGCGATATCAATCAGATTTTTCAATCCTGTTTGAAAGTATGAATTTAGATAAGCATGACGTAATACTCTGGTATCATCCTGGCCGGTTAAATCCATATATTTCTCCAGGACAATTTTATCTTCAGTCAATGTCCCCGTCTTATCCGTGCATAAAATATCCATTTCGCCAAACGTTTGAATTGAACCTAAAGTACGAACAATTACATTTCTTTTGGACATGGCCAGAGCACCTCGGGCAAGGGTCGAAGTCATGATTACCGGAAGCATTTCCGGAGTCAGGCCGACCGCTATACTAACAGAAAATAATAAAGCACTAAACCAATCACCTTTGATAATTCCATTAATCAGAAATATGACCGGGATGATAATTAACATCATTTTAATCAACATTGCACTGACCGAAGCAACCCCTCGTTCAAAGCTAGTTTGAGCTTTTTCACCACTTAACGAAGTTGCGATCGAACTGAAAAAAGTATCTTGGCCCGTATATAGAACTACAGCGATTGCCGTACCGCTAACCAAATCGGTTCCCATCATGCCGATATTGACTAAATCTGTCAGAGCTACATCCGGATCACCTGATGTATCAAATTTTTCAACAGGAGCTGACTCTCCTGTTAAAGCAGCTTGCGATACGAAAGTATCTTTTGTCGAAATAAATCTGACATCAGCAGGAATCATATCGCCAGCCGAAAACTTGATCACATCGCCCGGAACCACATCTGCAATATTGATTTCAACCAATTTGCCGTCTCTGATCACATCAGTCTTATTAGCAACCATTTGTTTGAGACCCTCTGCTGCTTTATCCGAATTACGACTTTGAATAAAAGCCACAACAGATGATAGAAATACCATCAATAAAACAATTAAGGTTGTCGCATAATCGGCTGTATCCGCGATCACAACATCAGTGATATATGTTACAATCGCAATAATTAAAAGAATTATATTAAATGGGTTAACCAATGCTTCAATAATTCTCGAAATAACCGTATGTTGTTTTTTAGTTTTGGCAATATTGGGGCCATGCTCTTCCAGTCTTGTCTTTGCTTCTTCAGCGGTAAGACCTTGAGCAGTCGAACCAAATTCGCGTAAAACATCATCCAGTGAATCAGTTGATAATCTACGCAGATTTTGTTCTTGCGTATAAGTATAAGTTTGATTGTTCTGATTTTTTTTGAGAAATTTCATAAGAATCTCCTTTCCGGTTTATTAGTTGCCACAGGAGAATCTTCGAAAAAGCAATTTTCACTCAAAGAGCAAGTCTAAATATGCTCCGGCTAGAAAAGAGCGCAGACTTGAAAATTTCCCCGCGGGAAACTGAATTATTGATTTTAATACTTCGAGGTCGATAATCCAAAAAATCACGCCCTTTCATTTGATAATTTCGATTACTTCGAATAACCATCTGGTATTCTATCACAAATTAATTTTTTATTGAAATCTAAATATATTTTTTTGTATCTTTTTATCTTTTTTGCACCTAAAATAATGTTGTTGCAATTGTTAACAGTTCATTAAAAGAAAAGAATCTACGATAATGTCAACATGTAACGTAAGTGTCGCCGTATCTCACCTTCAAATTGACTATATGTATTCATCGTAAACAGAGAGGCTGTTTATGTAAAGTCAACCTCTTTCATTCGCATTTTATTTTGATTCAACGGCATTGATTCATTGATTCAACGGCATTGATTCATTGATTCAACGGCTTTCGTTTCATTTTTACAATTCAACAATTAAATGCTGTTATAACGTTGTTTTTACTTTTTATAACTATGAATTGTGTGTATGCTATTTAGTAAAACAGGTTTTTCTGACTTGCATATGCACACTTTCTAAGTTTGTCCGATTTTTTCACAGCATAACCTTAAATTGTGTGCTAGCTACCTAACAAAATTGGTTTTTCAGGGTCGGATTTGCACACTTTTTAAGCTTATCCTGAAAATCCGCGGAACAAACTTAAATTCTGTGCAATCCGCGGTACAACCTTAAATTGTGTGCATATATTTGGGGAAATAATTATTAACCTAGATTCAATTTCAAATCATTCTCTTTAATCCAGTTAAGCTTGCGGAAAGGGATCGCGATTAAATAAGTCAAAATTGCCGGTAAAACTATGCTTACCAATAATAAACTTATATAGTCCATTAGGCCGGCATTAAAAGCCTTTGCACCATGACTCAAAGCTGCTTCCGAAGGATTGAGCCAACCGGTTATCACACCTATTGGACCGACTAGACCGGAGGTTCCCATACCGGATGATATTGGAGCACCGTTCATCTCGATTTTGAATAATACCGTTGCCATTGGACCAGTAATCGCTGAAGCCAGAATCGGTGGTAGCCAGATCTTCGGATTACGCATAATATTAGGCATTTGTAGCATTGATGTGCCAAGTCCTTGAGCAATTAAGCCTCCGATTTTGTTCTCTTTATAGGACATCACTGCAAAACCGACCATTTGTGCACAGCAACCGGCATGAGCCGCTCCTCCTGCTAAACCGACTAAACCGAAAGCGGCAGCAATTGCAGCCGAACTGATTGGTAAGGTTAGCACAATTCCCATTACCACGGAAACAAAAATACCCATAAAAAACGGTTGAATGTCGGTTGCCCATATGATCGCAGCACCTACACTATTTGCTGCAGCACCGATTCCCGGAGCCCACCACAAACTAAGACCTACACCTACAGTTAAAGTAACTAATGGAGTTACAAGGATATCTACCGGAGTTATTTTCGAAACAAGTTTACCGATTTCAGTAGCAAATAAAGCAATAATGAACACTGCCAATGGACCACCTGCACCGGCTATTTCATTTGCTGCCAAACCGACACCGGTCAGAGTAAACAACACTAAGGGCGGTGCTTTTAAAGAATAACCGATTGCGATTGCCATTGCCGATCCGGTTGCCTTTGCAGCAAAATTACCCATTTGAGATAAAATTGAACCGATAGAAGTTTCAACTCCAACCATATTGGCAATTGTATTAACAATTGTGCCGATTAAAAGTGAAGCAAATAAACCAAGTGCCATTGCACCCATTGCGTCTATCGCATATCTTTTAAAAGAAATTTCTATATTCTGCTTCTTGAGGAATGCTTTAAATCCGCTCTGTTCAGGTTTAGTTCGCTCATTCTCCTCATTGCTTCTTTGTTTATTTGAGTTCTCCAATTGATTTTTTAATAAATTATTATCGTCATTGGACATAATTTTCTCTCCATGTTTCATATGTGTTGTAATAATTTTTAACCTTATTTTTACTTAATGTCAAATTAAATTATTAATTTAAACCGTGTCAAGACAACTTTGTTATAGGTCGAGAAAATTTTAATAGTTTAACAGTACACATGCTCTAGTTATTTCATTAACAAATATAGTTCTAAAATTTTTCTATTCTTTATACAATTTTTGAGCTACTTATTAAATTATTCTTGGCTTAATCACGATTTAATTTATACTGAATCTTTTTTATGTTAAGATGATTAATGTAATTTTTAACAATGCTTACTTTTAATGATTGCTAGCAAGTTGAAAATAGGTAGCAGGTTAAAAGTTTTAATTTAGTTATATGAGGATAGTATGAACGAATTTTTGATATTGATTCAAAGAACAACAGTGCTAAATAATTATATAAGAATAAATTCAAATGACTCTTTGGCAATGCTGATAAGATTGATTGTATTGTTTTGCAATATAGCCTTTTGGTTGGTAATATTGACAGTTGCTTATAACCTTTTTCTCATGATTTGCGGTATTCCCAAAAACAAAAAAGCAGATTTAATTTCACAAACTGCAGTTGAGCCGAAAACTAGGTTTGCAGTATTAATTTCTGCTCGCAATGAAGAAATTGTCATTCCTTATTTAATCCGAAGTCTAAAAGATATGGATTATCCTCAAAAATTATTTGATATTTTTGTAATTGCCGATAACTGTTCCGATCAAACAGCAGCAGTTGCTAAGGCTGAAGGTGCAAAAGTTTATTCAAGAAATGATAAGACAAGAGCTACCAAAGGTTATGCTCTGAATTGGTTTTTTTCTCGTAATTTAAATCAAATGCTCAAGCAATATGATCATTGCGTGATTTTTGATGCGGATAATTTAGTTGATCCGGATTTTCTCAAAATGATGGATCGACATATTCAGACCGGTAGAACTTTTTTGGCCGGTTATATGGACTGCAAAAGTCCTGAAAAAAGCGTAATCGCTTCGGCTAATGCTTTATTTTATTTGAATCGTTCGCGCTATCTTCATCAAGCCCGTATTAATCTCGGTTTACCTTTGGCTTCTGTTAGTGGCACCGGTTTCAGTTTCGATTTAAAATTAATCAAAGATACCGGTTGGGAAACTCAAACTTTAACTGAAGACGTCGAGTTTACTATGCAAATGATCTTAAAAGATCAGAATCCGGTCTATGTCAAAGAAGCAATTTTTTATGATGAACCGACCAACCAGTTCAAGCCGATGATCCGACAACGCTTTCGTTGGGGTGTAGGTTCAGTGCAAACAATGCGTTTAATGGCTGGAAAACTGTTCAAATACGCTATGAATTTTAATCGCAAAGCTTTTGACGCTTTCTGGTTTTTAGCTCAAATTCCCTTCTTTTTTACTGCAGGACTGTTATCTATAGTAAAAATGTTAATTCAACTGCCTCTTTATTTGGATAATCCGGCTTGGTTCGCACGCGACTTAATTATTCCTGTTATAGCCTACATCACTACAGTTTTTAGCTTAATCCTTTTGATTAAGTTAGAGAAAAAAAGTTTGCAGCTTTATTTAAAAGGAATTTTGGCCTACCCGATTTTAGGTGCTATCTGGGCAGGCTTACAAATGGTAGCTATCTTTTGCAAAGATGCAACTTGGCATTCAATTGCCCATACTAACGGTATTGAATTGGAAAACCTCATCAAGTGACCGAATAAAAATCAGCAAATGATTATATAAGTCAAACAATTGACTGTTTGCAGATTGCAAACAAAGGATTCTCCAATTTTTTGCAATCTTTCAGGCAGTTTTATATAAACTTTTATGTAATTTAGATTAACAATATCTCCAATTTTTTGTACAATAAATAATAATTCACAGATTAGGGAATTATTATGAAAGATTTTAAGAGAATTGTTATCAAAGTTGGAAGTTCAACTTTAACTCATACTGACGGAAAGTTGGACATTCAACAAATTAAAAAAATTGTAAAAGAGATTTCTATTTTAACCGATCAGGGCTATGAGTGTGTTTTCGTCAGCTCCGGGGCAATCGCCGCCGGAATGGGTATACTTAATATCCGCGAAAAACCGAATGAAATTGACAAACGTCAGGTTCTGGCGGCAGTGGGCCAAGTTGAGCTAATTCAACTTTATTCCCAACTATTCTTTGCATTCGATCATCCGGTAGCTCAATTGTTGCTGACCAAAGATGATTTTTCTAACCGTACACGTTATCTCAATGCACGCAACACTTGTCGCCTCTTGATTGAGAAAAAAATTATTCCGATTATTAATGAAAATGATTCCGTTTCAATTAATGAAATCAAGCTTGGTGATAACGATTCATTATCCGCTTTTGTTGCTGCTCTGGTTGATGCCGATCTAATTGTAATCTTGACCGACATTGACGGATTATATGATTCGGACCCCAGAGAAAATCCCAACGCTAAGCGTTATGATAAAATCACGGAAATAACCGATGAAATCAAACATATTGCAGGAACAACCGGATCGAAATTCGGAACCGGCGGAATGGCAACCAAGATTTTGGCAGCTGAAATGGCTATGTCAAACGGCACCGATTTAATCATAGCCAATGGTGAAGATCCGCATGATATCAGTCGTGCACTCCAAGGAGAAAATATCGGTACACATTTCATCGCATCAGAACCGAATTTCAACGCCAGAAAATATTGGTTACGTTATGCTACAACCCAATCAGGTAATCTGCATATCGACGAAGGAGCATATCTGGCTATTCAAAAAGGTAAATCTTTGTTACCTGTCGGAATCACAGCAATTGACGGAGATTTCGAACTTGGATCGGTAGTCAGCATTCTTTTTAAAAATAAAAAAGTTGGAGTAGGTATCGTCAACTATAACAATCTGGAAATCGAAAAAATATTAGGTCAACGAACATCAAAAATTAAAAAAATTCTTGGTTATCAGTATTCAGATGTTGTTGTACACAGCGATAATTTAGTCAAAATGTAATATATTGTCCACAATAGTTATTTTATCAAAGTATAAGGGGTGAATTTATGATTAAACAATTGTGTCACAGAGCAGCTGTCGCAGAAATCGAAATGCGCAAATTATCGACGAAAGTTAAAAATAAAATTTTAAGAGAAGTTGCCAAAGCCTTAATCGCCGAACAAGATGATATCTTGGAAGCCAATAAGCTTGATTTGGCAGACGGTGAAAAAAACGGACTCAGTTCCGCTTTGCTCGATCGTTTGGCACTTAATCCGAGTCGAATCAAAAGTATGGCGGACTCTTTAGAAATCATTGCAAGTTTCCCTGATCCGATCGGGGAAGTTGTCGAAGGATTCAGAACTGAAAGCGGTTTGTCAATTGAAAAAGTCAGAGCACCTCTGGGAGTTGTGGCAATTATTTATGAATCAAGGCCTAACGTTACAATTGATGCTGCCGCCCTTTGTCTTAAATCTTCCAATGTCACCATTCTGCGCGGTTCATCCGCCGCTTTAAATTCCAATCGGATTTTAGCAGACTTATTCGCACGTGTCGGAGAAGCAAACGGTATGCCTAAAAATGCAGTGCAATTGCTGGACGATCCCGGTCGTGATTCTCTGAATCAACTGATTATCCAAAACAAATATATTGATGTCTTAATTCCTCGCGGCGGCAAACAGTTAAAAGAATCAATGATGGCAAATTCCACTATACCGATGATCTTCACCGGTGATGGTACTTGCCATATTTTTTTAGATGAAACAGCTGAAGATGATAAAATTCTGCCGATCATACTCAATGCCAAAACCCAGCGTCCAGGAACTTGTAATTCAGTAGAATGTGTTTTGATTCAAACAGAAAAGAATTATATAACTGAGGAAATCGTTGAGGCTTTACTCGAGACGGATGTAAAAATTAATATTACCCAAGAACTCTATAATTTATTACCGCACGATCTAAAAATAAAAACTTATTTATCGGGTGAAGAATTATTCGGCGTAGAGTTTTTAGCTAAAGAAATTCTGTTACACCAAGTAGAATCAGTTGATGCAGCAATTGCTTTCATCAATCAACACGGAACTCAGCATTCAGATTGCATTTTGACCCAAAACGTAACTAATGCGGAAAAATTCCTCAATGAAGTTGATTCCGCTGTTGTTTATCTCAATGCCAGCACACGTTTCTCTGATGGCGGAGAATTCGGTTTCGGCGGTGAAATCGGCATTTCTACCCAAAAACTACATGCTCGAGGTCCGATGGGTATCAAACAGTTAACCTCGGAGAAATTCCTTGTACGTGGTCAAGGTCAAATCAGAGAGTAGCTTGGGAAAAAAGCGATTCCTTAATACAAGGCAATTATTTGCTATGACTGTTGGACATCACCGGTAATTAAGTCGACAGTTTCGGTTGCATAATTGCGATCAATCGTGATCCAACATTTAGCATCCGATTCAATTTTTCGGACACTCCTGTCTATTTCAGCACGCAATTCTTCATTCGATCGTGCTTGATCATCCGGTACTTTCAGGTCAAAGATTAACTGTAATTGTTGATCTGTCTTTTGGACGCGAAAATCATGTATCGAAATACCGGGATCAATTGAATGCACTAATTTTTCTACCAAAACTCCCCAACGATTTTGCTCAGGATTGTTCAAATCTATCGGATCCATGTGTAGCACAAGATTGATGTTGAATTGAACTGCTACTTCGCGTTCAATTTGATCCAAGATATCATGGCTATCCATAATATCTTGAGCAGCATCAACTTCAACATGAGCTGTAGCAAAATAATTATCAACACCATAATCGTGTATTATTAAATCATGCAAACCGTATACTCCGGGTTTCTCTAAAATTAACTGCTTAATCAACTGTTTGAGATGTCGATCCGGACGTTGCCCTAAAATGTGATCTGCTGTTTGACGTAAAATTGAAATACCTGAATAAACAATAAAAATCGACATTAGGATGCCGGCATAACCGTCTATCGCCAAACTGAATATTTTCCCTAAGAAAATTGCTATTAGTAAGCCGAGATTAACAATAACATCACTTAGACTGTCTTTGGCTGTTGCTTTAATCACGATTGAATCGATTTTTTTACTTTGTTGCATATAATAATAATAAAGTACAGTCTTAACCAGAATTGAAAAAATTAGTGTACCGTAAAGAAACCATGAAACTGAAATGAAATTTGGATTAATTATTTTTTTAATTGAAGATTTTCCTAATTCAAATCCCAAAAATAAAATAAACATTGCAACAATTGCAGATGCAATATATTCAAATCGGGCATGTCCGAAAGGATGTTCATGGTCAGCCGGTCTGGAAGAAATTTTAAAACTGATTAGTACAATAATTGTCGATGCAAAATCCGACAAATTATTAACTGCATCGGCAACCATCGCGATACTACCCGATAAAAATCCTACCAAAATTTTGAGCACAAAAAGACTCAGATTGATTGCTAAACCTACTATACTGACCTTAACACCGATTTGTGCTCGCATATTAGTTGATGTTGTGGATTGGACTTTGAATGTATTGCTCATAAGCTACTTTATACTATAATTTACTTGTTTGTAAAATTCACTTAATTACAGATCTGAGACTCCACTAGTGGTACTAATAAGTCTTCAGCAATTTGATCCGATGTGTCTTTGCCACATAATACTTCAATTATTTTGAGAGCAAAGTATATTGCAGTTGCAGGTCCTCTGGCTGTTATTAGATTACCGTCTTGTACTACTATATCTTCTTTATATTCTCTAAAAGATAGTTGTATATCAAAACCGGGATACGAAGTACCCTTATTCCCTTTAGTCAAACCAGCTCTTTCTAAAACAATCGGAGCTGCACAAATAGCTGCTACAATTTTATCATTTTCAGACATTTGTTTAGTTAATTCTATGACAGCATCAGAATCCCTCAAATATTCAGCTCCCGGCAAACCACCCGGTAATACAATACCATCATAGTCTTTTGCTATTTCTGCTTTTAATTCTGACAATAGACCATTACATTTTAATTCTATTTCATGTGCCCCTATAACATCTACACTGTTTTTGATTGAGACCATTGTTATTTCAATATTCGCTCTACGTAAATAATCGACAACCGATAATGCTTCAATTTCTTCAAATCCGTCTGCAAATAATACTGCGATTTTTTTCTTGGACATTTTTTACCTCCTCCATTTTGCTTTTCTTATATATTAGTCTGCTTTTGCTTTTCTGTAAAATAGTCCGCTTTTGCCAAGTCTTTGATACTTTAATTTGAATACTATTTGTAGATTACTTCTATTCGTAACGCAATGCATCAATTGGATTGAGTTGTGCAGCCTTGCGTGCAGGAACAATTCCAAAAATCAAACCGGTTAATGCAGAAAAAACTATTGCAATAGCAACCCAGCGCAAACTCAAAACAACTCTGAAATTCAAAACTGCAGAAGTAATTCGTGACAGTACAACTCCTAATAATAAGCCACAAAATCCGCCAAACATCGTCAAAAAAATCGCTTCTGTCAAAAACTGAATCAAAATATCATTCATCGTGGCACCAATTGCTTTACGAATCCCTATTTCCCGGTATCTCTCGGTAACGGAAACCAACATAATATTCATTACACCAATGCCGCCGACAACTAAAGAAATTGCTGCAATCACTGAAATAACAATTGTTACAACATTCATAATATTTTCAATTTGTTGTAACATATCACCCGTATTTTGACTTTTATAAATCCCTAAACCTTCATTATCATGACGTAATTCAAGTAGTTTAATAGCTTGAGCATTAACCTGATCTATTAAATTAGGGCTTTCCGCCATCAGCATAATACCCATTGAACTATTGTTATTAGGAAAATAATACTGAATCGTTTTCGCCGTAGTATAGAAAAATAAAGGTATTTCATCGCTCATCATTTCGCTGTTCGCCAACATAGTGTTCATTAAATCCCCACCCGGATAATTGATCACTCCAACAATTTTACCTTTTAAGATCTGGTGGTCTACTTGTATTTCTATTTCTTGACCGATTGCCTGTTCAGCTGAACCGAAGAATCGATTAGCCATCATAGGATCTATAATAATGCTCGGCAATCCGTCGTCATATTCAACCGGTGTAAAAAACCTGCCGGCAACTAATTCCGGTGAATACATTTGCAAAAAATCTGAATCAACTCCCATAAAAAAGATCAGATGATCTTCATGCTCTGTTTGATAATTGCCGATTGTATAAACCGGTCGTGAAATATATTTAAGATTTTCGATCTGCTTATCGAGTGCATCTATATCCTCCTGATTGATTCGATCAGAGTCATTGGCTTTATTTATATTAAGCGAAATAGTTGAGCTCGAAGCACCTAATTGCTCAAACTCACCTAAAATTAACTCCTGAACCCCGCCGCCCAAAGAAACAATTGTGATAACCGCTGCAACTCCGACCGTAATTCCGATCATAGTCAGAATTGAGCGAACTTTATTGCTTTTCAAAGAGGAAAACGCCATTTTTATACTTTCCAAAAGCATACCCTTAGCCCCTTGAAAAATATTGCCTAAATGTATTTATTAGGAATTTATTTACCGGAGATGTGATCTTTTCTTTCATAATCATGTATTTATTCTCCCGTCGACAATCTTGATTACGCGGTTCACATATTTTACAACTTCATTTTCATGCGTAATTATAACGACTGTCATTTTTTGTTGGTTCAATATTTGGAATAATTCCATAATATCCTTAGTCGCTTGACTATCCAAATTTCCGGTCGGCTCATCCGCCAACAATAAAATTGGATCACATACTAAAGCCCTTGCAATTGCAACACGTTGTTTTTGACCACCTGAAATTTCAATCGGGCGATGGTCTCGCCAATTTGCCAAACCGACTAGCTCTAAGGCATTATAGGCTTTTTCAAGACGCACTGAGCGTTTCTCGCCGGCATAAATTAATGGTAATGCCACATTATCCAAAATATTTAATCGGGGTAAAAGATTAAAAGATTGAAATACAAATCCAATGTTTTGATTGCGAAAATATGCAGCTTGATTGGAACTGAGCTGATTAATATCCTGATCGAAAAAAAAATACGAACCGGAATCAAAATTGTCCAATAATCCCATTATATGCATCAATGTTGACTTGCCTGATCCGGAAGGTCCCATTATGCCCAGCATCTCACCTTGCTCTATTTTCAGATCAATCTCACGCAATGCCTCGAACTCTACTTCTCCGGTACGGTATATCTTACAGATATTACACATTTCGATTAAAACATCATTCATTAACCTTGACCTTTTGTCCCTCTACAAATTGTGCTCGCGGATTAAGAACTACTAAATCATCTTTCTTTAATCCGGAAATAATCTCAATATACTCCGCACCCTGTAAGCCGGTTTCAATCGGTATTTTGACCAGATGTTCTTCTTCAACCGTATAAACATAGGCTTGTTGATTGTCCATCAAAAGTGCTTCCGCCGGTATACTTAACACTTGATCTGCTTCTTCAACAATTAATTCACAGTCGATATCAAAGCCGATTATTACCTTATCCAAATTATCACCTTTAATATTCATCTTAATTAAAACGGTATTTGTATTGCCCAAAATACTGTCTGCAGTTGACATATTACCGAACATCGGTAAAGTCATGCTATCCAAGCTATTAGACAAGGCTTCGCTTTGACTCTTGGCTATCGGACTCTTATATATAACTTCACCGGTCAACTCCAGGTCTTCGTAGTCATAAATGACTTTTTGCCCTACTTCAATCATCATAGCATCTCTTTTATCAGCTTGATAAACTGCAACAAGTTCATTTTCCGAAAAATTCCTCAACGCAATCATTGCTTGATCAATAATTTGATCCTGCTCTACATTGAGCTCGGCAATTAAGCCGGCAAAATCCGCTGTAATAGGTTGAGCATAACGAGTTATCATTTGATCCAGTTCAGAAATTCTTTGTTTGAGTTGACCGCTAACTGTCAGGCCTTGTTGCATACCACTTTGTAACAGAACATTTTGCAGGTTTTGATCGATATTCGGCATTATTAAATTGGTCAAAATTCGGGGCAGCAATTGCAGAACAGGCAACTCTGTTTCTACAAAAAATTTCAAAAAATCCGGTGCCAAATTGGTAAATTGCAATTTGGCAGTTATGCCCCTCTCTATAATACGAGTAGTACCACTTTTATGCTGCTTTAGATATTTGAAATCAGAACTTAAAGTGTTCACATCAGAATCCGATGTTTGTAATATTTCCATTTTTTTCATAATTGGTTTTGTCGTTACTTCACTGCTAGGAGAATCGGGTGAATTCTGTACAGGAATCGAGCCATCAACAGGATTGGAAATATCTACATTAGTTGGAATTTCTCTGCTGTCTTCGGATTGAGTCGATTCTGTTACTGTACCTGACGGATCAGTGAGATCGGATGTATTCGGTATTATTGTAACACTTGGCTCCGTTGGAGCGCTCGGTATCGTTGGAACACTAAAATCCGTTGTAACATTTGGCTCCGTTGGTATGCTTGGTATTGTTGGAATACTTGGTATCTCAGGTAATATTCCTTCAATTTCTTTTGAGAACTCATCAATTTGTGAAATTAAATTATTAATTTTTGTTTGATTTGAATCCGCCTTAATAAGCCAATCATCAATTAATGTTTCTAATTCAGGATACAAATCCGATTCTGAAACTTTCTCTTTTATCTCTTGTAAGAATTCCTCAGCCGAAGATTGTAAGTTTTGCCAAAATACCAATTGTTGTTTCATAATATTAAGCAAATCAATCAACCCTTGAGTTGGTTCAAAATTCATTACCAAATCAAGCATCTGACTAACTTGTCCGATAAAGACTTCAGCCTGCTCAATTAAATAAACTGCTTGATCAAGAAAAGTTAACAACTCTTGGAAATTTGTTTGATCAGTAAATATTTCCGGTAGAGTTAAACCTGTTAATTTTGAAAAATCCGGCATTTGAAAACTGTAAGGCAGTGCATTCAACAAATCACTTTGCAAATTGGCAGTAGCAAGCAAATCCCTCTGATTCATTAAATCAGATAAATCAGACTGTTCTTCAAGAGATTTTTCCAAATTATCTAATTCTTTTTCTAATTTTGATTTTTCGTCCGACCAGACTTTAGTATCAAGCAATAATAATTTGTCACCTTCTGCTACCTGATCGCCTTCAATAACATATAATTCTTTAATTTTGGCTTGAGCAGGTAATTCTACAATTTGTTCATGCACAGGTTCCAGTTGAGCATTGATAAAAAATGATCTGGAAAAATCCTGATATTTAACCGAACCTAAAGTGACAATTTCTAATTTTGCAGGATTACCGAAAATTAAATAAATAATCGAAGCTAGTAAAGCTAAAATTAAGGATATATTGATAATTTTGGATCTAATTCTAGATTTAGGTCGATAATTTTTTTGCAATATCTCCTCCTGATTTACTTATCTTTAATATCAAGTATATTAAGTCAAGAAAGACTGTCTCAAATCCCATAGTTTTTGCGATAGATCCACATAATATGTTTGTGGATTTTCAAAACGTTTGACTGAATCCCAAAGCCGATCCAATTGATCAGCACAATATTTCCGGATTTCACTTAAAGGAAGCTCGGGATAAATCACCTGTCCTTTGACAAATATTGGTTTCAACAATTTTTCTGCTCTAAAATTAGTCAGAGTTTTGCGTTTCCAAGTATGCTGCGGATCAAAAATCTCTAAATCTTGTGTGTCATCAATAGTTTCATCAGCTAAGGTAATCAGATCGGCTAAAGCAAATCCTGTATCTCTATCATAGAAACGCCAAAGCTCTTTCGAACCGGGATTAGTGATTTTTTCCGGATTATCGGAAATTTTCATACGTGGTATAACTTCTCCATTCAATTCAATTGCCGACAATTTATAGACACCGCCAAAAACCGGTTCTGCTCTGGACGTGATCAAACGTTCTCCTACTCCAAAGCTGTCGATTTGAGCGTCTTGCGATAACAACTCCCGAATCAGGTATTCATCCATTGCATTACTGACAGTAATTTGGCAGTCAATAAGTCCTGCGGCATCTAGCATCTCACGCGCTTTTATTGTCAAATAAGTTAAATCGCCCGAATCAATCCGAATCGCTTTCAGTCTTTTACCCAGCGGTTTAAGAACATCATGTGCTACTTTAATCGCATTCGGAATACCTGAATGTAAAGTGTTATATGTGTCTACCAAAAATTGTGCATTATCAGGGTACATTCTGGCATAGGCAACAAAAGCATCATACTCGGTTGGAAACGATTGAACCCAGCTATGAGCCATTGTACCTAAAGCCGGAATACCAAAATGTTGAGCAGCTATCGTACATGAAGTTCCGGCAACACCGGCAATATAGGCAGCTCTGGCACCTAAAACTGATGCGTCATAGCCTTGTGCTCTTCTTGCACCGAATTCCATTATCGGACGATTTTGGGCTGAGCGGACAATCCGTGAAGATTTAGTTGCTATCAAACTCTGATGATTGATCGTTACAAGCAGCATTGTTTCGATCATTTGAGCTTGCATCAGCGGACCTACAACCTTGACGATCGGTTCACTTGGGAAAATTGGTGTACCTTCAGGAATTGCCCAAACATCACAAACAAATTCAAAGTTCTCCAAATAATTTAAAAATTCTTGATCAAAAATATTCAAGCTTTTCAGATATTCAATATCTTCCGGTTCAAATTTCAAATCATCTAAATAATCAATCATCTGTTGAACACCGGCCATAATTGCATAGCCGCCTGATTCAGGGACACTACGAAAAAAGAGATCAAAATAGGCTATGCTATCTTGCAATCCATTTTTTAAATAACCATTCATCATTGTTAATTCATATAAATCCGTTAACATGGTCATATTTGTACGTAAATTCCAATTGTGATTTGCCATTTGTTCACCTCACATCATATTTATTGATCGAATCATCATAAAAATCGGTCAATCCGTCTTGTCCGAATAATATTGTCTGATAATAAACCTTATTTAAAAACAGACCTTGAGCAGGCATTGTTTTGCCCATCAACGTTCGATCTTTACTTGCAAGATATCGGGGAATATCTTTACTATCTATTTTACCACTTCCTATATAAAATAGGGTACCTGCCAAAATTCTGATCATATGATATAAAAAACCAGTACCGACAATATCTAAGCGAATAATATTATCGACATATTCTGAAATTTGCAACCGGAGAATTTTTCTAATGGTTGTCTTTACTGAAGTCGCCTGATCAGCAAGTGCTGCAAAATCTTGTTCGCCTACAAATAAAGCACAGGCTTCCTGCATTTTTTGCAAATCTAAAGCCCCGGTTATATGGGCGGTGAAATTACGTAATATTGCAGGTCTTGCCGTGCTATGATAAAAAAAATACGAATAGTATTTGCCCAGAGCATCAAAACGTGCATTGAAGTCTTGAGCAACTTCTTTTGCTGTGATGACACTGATTCCATCAGGTAATACCGTATTTAAAGCTAAATGAATTCTATTAGCAGGTATTTTCGCTGAAGTTTTAAAATTAGCTACTAAACCCGTTGCATGAACTCCTGCATCAGTACGACTTGAACCGATGATATTAATTCTTTCGTCAGTTAATTTAGACCAACCATCTTGCATTGCTTGCTGAACAGTATAAGCATTTTCTTGAAATTGCCAACCGTGAAAACATGAACCATCATACGATATTTTCAGAGCTATGTTCCTATTCATAAAAATCAAATTAATAAGTTAAACCGTCCGTCAAACAGTCAGAAGCGAACACAGCCGCGCCAAGCATACCTGCATCATTGCCTAGAGTTGCCATTTTGAAATCAGGCATCGGTACCCCAAAAAGCATTGCCTCATCTAATGCACCTTGCTTAAACGAATTTATTAGGCGATCACCTTCGTAACTAATTCCGCCACCCATGATGATAATTTCAGGCATAAAAGCGTTGATTAAATTCGCCATTCCAACTTGAAGATAATAAGCATATTGTGCAAATACCTTATCTGCCACCGGACAATTGCGATCAACAGCTAAAAAAACGGTTTTGCCGTTAACTTTACCTTGTTCCTCCGCAACCTGTGCCAAAACTGAAGCCGGGTTGTCATTAATTGCCGCTTTAGTTTGTCTAATTAATCCGGTTGCTGAAACATATGCTTCCCAACAGCCGTGTCGACCACAGGTACAATATTCGCCGTCAACATTGATCACAATATGACCAAATTCAACTCCTGCCTCATTAAAACCACTATAAACACGATTATTAATGATCACACCCGCACCAACTCCGGTACCTAAAGTAATCATTACACTATTAGCAGTACCTTGTCCGGCACCGATTCTACTCTCACCTAATGCAGCCATATTCGCATCATTACCTAAATATATTTGACCGGAATAAAATTCCCGTATTTTTTCTCTTAACGGATAATCTCTAAAAGGTAAATTACCGGCAAAAGTATACATACCACTTTTATTCAAAATTGTGCCGGGAGCTCCTAAACCGATCGCTAAAACATCTGTCAGAGTCATACCATTTTTTACTAACAAATCTTCACAGGTCAACAGCATACGCCGTGTGATTTGATCCGGGGTTTCCGAATCAGCTCTCGTATCTATTGAAATTTTAGTTAATAATTCAAATTGTTCCGAAACCAAACCGATTTTAATTGTCATACCACCAACATCAATGCCTAAATATACTGCCATAATCTTCTCCTTAACGATTACTAGATATAAATTATATTTTGAACTTGCCTTATTACTTATTAAATAAATATTATAGCAGATTTGGCATTTGATAATGGGCAAATAATGTAATTGCACAACAAGTTATAAAAATAATACTGAATATTAAATCAAGTGTTGTATATTTTAATTCGTTCAACTTGGTTCTGCCTGTACCACCATGATAACAACGTGCTTCCATCGCATTTGCCAGCTCGTCAGCACGTCTGAAACAACTGATAAATAATGGAACAATAATTGAGATATAGCCTTTGGCTTTTTTAAAAAATCCGCCGGTATCGTAATTAGCACCGCGCGAACTTTGAGCTTTCATTATTCTATCGGTTTCTTCAAGTAAGGTCGGAACAAATCTCAAGGCAATTGACATCATCATGGCAATCTCATGTGCCGGAAAACGAATCACACTTAAAGGTTTTAGCAAATTTTCCAGGCCATGTGATAGTTGTAAAGGTGTAGTAGTTAATGTTAGAAACAAAGTTGTATCAAGAACTAATAAAATTAAGCGAATTGACATCAGGATAGCGTTAAGCAAACCATCCTGTCTAATTTTCAGAATACCTAAATCAAGCAGCAATGTTCCTTTGCCGGAAAATAAATTTATCAAAAAGGCAAATACTAAAATAAATAAAATCGAACGTAAGCTGCTCAAGATCTCTTTTAAAGGAATTTTTGAGATAATTATTAATCCTGCTGAACCAAATAATAATAACAGAATCGGGAATACCGTCCTTGGAATCAGCAAAGTAACCATTAACAAAATTAATAAAATAAATTTTGTTCTGGGATCTAATCTATGCAAGATTGATTTACTCGGATAATATTTTCCTAACAGCAGACGATCATGCATTGGGCTGCCTCCTGTTACTAAGATATTTCAGCAAATTATAATTAACATCTTCTGCCGTATATCCGGTAATTGCACTTGAAAATTTTTTATTGATTAGACTGACAAATTTATAAGCCGGTGGTACTTCAAGACCTGCAGCAGTCAACAATTTTTGATTTGAAAAAATATTCGCGGCCGTATCATAAGCTGTTACAAAACCTTGATTTAAGACTAAAATGCGATCAGCACGGGCTGCGAGTTTCATATCATGAGTTACTAAAATTACTGTTTTATTCAGCTCACGCAAGTGCATAATGTAATTTAAAATCTCTTGTTGTCCGATCGGATCCAAACCTGCTGCAGGTTCATCTAAAACAAATATTTCACAATCCATTGCCAAAACTCCGGCAATCGCAACCCTGCGTTGTTGTCCGCCGGAGAGTTCAAACGGTGATCTTTGTAAAATATCTTGCGGCAGACCGACTATATCAATCGCCTGTTTAACATTTTTTTCGATTACAGATTCAGAAAACCCGAACTGTTTCGGACCGAAAGCAATATCCTCATAGACTGTATTCTCAAACAATTGATGCTCGGGGTATTGAAACAAAAGTCCGAGAAACTTGCGGATTTCCCGAACATCTTTTTTATTGCGTGTATTCAGATTCATTATTTTAACCTGACCTGTCTGAGGTACAATTAAACCGTTCAGATGACTGATTAAAGTTGACTTGCCCGAACCGGAATGACCGACTATTGCAATCATCTCACCTTGATTGACCTGAAAACTGACTTCTTGCAAAGCATCTACAGCAAATTTCGTGCCTTTTTGATATGTGTAACTCAGGTTATCAACTGAGATGAGAGTTTGATTTGAAGAATTATATTTTGCTGTCGAAACAGCAATCATTTTCGGATTTGCTATGTTATTAAGTTCAAACATTGAGTCTACCGTTTCCTCCGGTGTAAAAATATCGTTCGGATATTTTTCGTGCAATATTTCAAGTGCTCCATGGGAAAAACTTTTTTGAAACAGGTAATTAATATAGAGATGTTGTGGCAAGTCCAGTCCTGCTGCCAACACTTTATCCGGTCTGGTAAATACTTCACGCGGAGTACCAGAAAAGAAAATTTCACCTTGCTGCATAATATAAATATAATCAGCTAAAATTGCGTTTTCGATATCATGCGTTATTTCAATAATTGTCAGAGAAAATTCCTGTTGCAATTCTTTGATTAACTTAAGAAAATCCTTAGCAGATTTCGGATCAAGCATTGAGGTCGCTTCATCTAAAATAATACAAGCCGGTTGCATCGCTAAGATACCGGCAATTGCCAATTTTTGTTTTTGTCCGCCGGAAAGCTGGCTCGGAGCTTTCACAGCATACTGTTCAAGACCTACTCGCAGTAAAGACTGATCTACTCTGTGCCGAATTTCAGTTGACGGTATACCGAGATTTTCCGGACCGAAAGCAATATCTTCTTCTACCGTCGTGCCTACTATTTGATTATCCGGATTTTGAAAAACCATGCCACAAGCTTGTCTGATCGACCATAATGTAGAATTATCCGAAGTATCGTGACCGAACACAATCACTTTGCCCTGATCAGGTATTTCAAGTGCATTAATCAATTTAGCTAATGTAGATTTGCCTGACCCGTTACGGCCTAAAATTGCTATGTGGCTGCCCTTATTTATCTTGAGCGAAACATTTTTTAGTGCGACAACATTGGAAGAACCTTCACCGGATACTGAATAAGCAAAGCTTACTCCGTCAATCAGGATCAAAGAATCTTCCGACTCCGGATGCGAAGCCGATTCAGCATAAATAAAGCTTTGCTCCTGTTTCAATATCTGCTCCTTTGAGAAAGGCATCCGCATAGGGATGCCTTTAAATCATATTTACGTTTATTCAGAACAATTATCAAACTCTGCCGTATTATAATAATTCTAAAATAACCATTTCTGCCGCATCACCTCGACGCGGTCCAATCTTAATAATTCTACTATAACCACCTTTGCGATCGATATAACGCGGTGCAACTTCATTGAATAAATAATTGACTGTATTAACCCGTTTACCCTCGGCAGTATGAAATTCATTCATCTGTGAAATCAATTTGCGTCTGGCTTGTAAGCGTGAAGGATGGTCTACCTGAACCATTTTGATATCCATTTCACGTTCAACAACGTCGTAGACATTGTCGTTTTTCGAAGTTGCTTTTTTTAATAACTTGCGACCTTTGCCATCAAGTTTTGCTCTTGATACTTCTTTTTCTGCAGTATCAAAATTATCCTTTTCTTTGATCGCCAAAGTGATCATTTTTTCTACTTTACGTTGTACTTCAGCAGCCCTCGTTGTAGTAGTTTTAATTTTACCGTTTACTATTAAAGCAGTAACTAAACCTTTCAACATGGAGCGACGAACAGCCGATGCACGACCTAGTTTTCTATTTTTAGCCATTATATTCCTCCATTAAGCCCTCTTCATTCTTCATCAGCCAGTGATAAATCCATTTCTTCTAATTTAACCACAATTTCTTCCAGTGATTTTTTGCCCAAATTACGAATTTTCATCATATCTGATTCAGTTTTAACTACCAATTCACCGACTGTATTCACACCTGCACGTTTGAGGCAATTATAGGTTCTGACTGAAAAATCCAAGTCTTCAATCATGATTTCATAAACCAAGTTTTGTTCTTCAACAATTTCTTCCTCTTCTTCGATGACTTCTTCCAATTCGGTTTCTAAATCACAGAAAAGAGCCAAATGTTTAATCAAATGTTCAGCACCCGCATGCAATGCATCTTCGGTATCAATTGTTGCATCAGTCCAAATCTCGAGGGTTAATTTATCATAATCAGTAATTTGACCGATACGTGTATCATCAACACGATAATTAACTTTGCGAACAGGATTAAAAATTGAATCTACCGGGATTACACCAATCGGCTGATTGGGCATTTTATTGCGTTCTGCATTACGGTAGCCAACTCCCTGATCGATCGTCAATTCCATCAACAAGCGTCCGTCACCGTTTAAGGTTGCAATAACCAAATCAGGATTCAAAATTTCAACTTCATCATCGCGCACGATATCATTGGCGGTAACCTCACCGACAAATCCTTCTTCCGTACTGATATAAACTGTTTTCGGACCTTCTGTATGTAATTTTGTTCTCAACTCTTTAATATTCAAAATGATTTCTGTCATATCTTCAATTACGCCCGTAATTGTCGAGAACTCATGATATACATTTTCTACACGAATAGCTGTAACCGCATATCCCGGTAATGATGA
>JAAYNE010000007.1 GCA_012521015.1 Clostridiaceae bacterium
AAACATTCATGTGTGCATTCGTCAATAATGTTCAACCATCGCAGTTTTCGTCCGGTTACTGTTTTGTCCTCTACAAAGTCATAGCTCCATATGTGATTCTTGCGCTCAGCACGAAGCCGGACACAGCTGCCGTCATTCATCCACAGGCGACGTTTTTTCGTTTGCTTTTTTGGGAGTTTCAGTGCTTCAGCACGCCAGATGCGTTCCACACGCTTGTGATTGATAATAATACCGTCATCTCTGAGCATATAGGTGACCATTCTGTAGCCGACACGGCCAAAGTTGCAGGCGAGATAGAGTATCTTTCCCCTAATATCGTCCTCATCGGCACGTTTTACCGGCTCATATCGGCTGACAGTTCTGTTTACCAATAACATCCGACAAGCCCGTCTTTCGCTTAGCTTATATTTCTCAGCTATTGCTCTGACGGCTGCCTTCCGCTTGTGCGGGCTCACCAGTTTTTT
Source organism: Clostridiaceae bacterium (assembly GCA_012521015.1). Classification (GTDB taxonomy): domain Bacteria; phylum Bacillota; class Clostridia; order Saccharofermentanales; family DTU023; genus UBA5436. The sequence continues at coordinate 465 of JAAYNE010000007.1, forward strand.
GAGTTAACGTCTTTAAGTATTGCGTTGTCAAGGCTCAGCTCAGCTACGAGCTTTTTGAGTCGGTCGTTCTCTTTCTCAAGTTCCTTGAGCCGTTTTGCCTGCTGCGTGTCCATGTTTCCATATTCTTTGCGCCAACGGAAATAGGTTTGCTCCGTCACGCCGATTTGTCGTACAGCTTCCGCGATGCTACTGCCTTTTCCACATAGTACTTCGACTTCCCGCAACTTTATGATTATCTGTTCAGGGGTGTATTTTACTCTCGCCATTTTTTGAACCTCGTCCTTCTTGTTAGTTTGATTTTATCATGCTTTTACTAACTTTGCAACTGGTTCAATTTTCGGGGGGCAGGTCAGTTTTCCTACTTATTGTTCGATAACTTGTGAATATTTGGTAATTTTTCCTACTTTTGGTGTTGTAAGCCCAGAAGCGTGACGCTTCACCCAAAATCGCAATAAGTTTAGTTCTATTGCATTTTTTGTATGCCCAATATTATTTATGAAATTAAGCAAACGCTATTGCCCTATAAAGACAGTGTATCTAATTACTAATATATAATATAAAAAAGGTGCGACAATTTAATTTACAATCTACAAACAATTAAACATTGCGTTAATTAAAAAAATAATGAATTGACTTTAAGCGAAATAAATGTTATAATTAAAAAAAATATGGGAGGAAATTATGGAAACTAATCAAGCGAATGCGTTATTTATGCAGTATAAAGAATTAGTCCCGCAAGATAAAATTGCGATTTTAAAAAATGCGTTGAATAATGCTAATGATTCTTCATATGATAATGTTAGTATGGCAAAAACTTACAATCCTACTACAGTGTTATTGTGTTCAATTTTTTTAGGTGGAATAGGGGTTGATAGGTTTATTATAGGTGATGTTGGTTTGGGGATAGCTAAACTACTATTCGGTTGGATTACTTTAGGAATTTGGCCTTTGATTGATATCTTTTTTTCTTATAAAAAAGCTAAAGAAAAAAATTTACAAACCATCTTATCCTCACTATAACTACACAGACAAAAAGAGTCCCGATGATGATCATCGGGATTCTTCTTTTATACGGTGTTCGGATATATTAAACCAATCGCCACCATAGACACACGGCGTCAAGGCAGTACTTACGCCGTGTTTTTATTTGTAAAAAAGCCCTGTTTTATCGCATTTTTGATAGGGGTTTTTCTTTTCTATCGGATATTCTTACTTTTGGTTGTTCGTCT
>JAAYNE010000104.1 GCA_012521015.1 Clostridiaceae bacterium
CTACGGCAAGCTTAAAGACACGAGGACGTCAAAGGCAGGAAACGGATTGTCGGATCAGAAGTCCTTTTGAACGAGATGTTGGTCGAATTATATACTCGGTTGATTTCAGGCGTTTAAGGCAAAAGACCCAAGTTTTCTTTAATCCGCGTAATGATCATATATGTACGCGGATGGAACATGTTTTATATGTGAATTATATTGCTTCAACCATCGGCAAAGCGTTAAATCTGAATGTTGATTTGATTGAAGCAATTGCCTTGGGTCATGATATCGGTCATACTCCTTTTGGCCACACCGGTGAAAAAGAGTTGCAAGTCTGTTTAGAAAAATATAATGCAGATTTCAGTTTTCAACATGAATTACACAGTTTACGTGTGGTTGATGTTTTAGCTCAACGCAAACCGAATCAAAATGGGCTTAACCTAACTTTTGAAGTTCGTGATGGCATCGTCTCACATTGTGGTGAAAAATATAATGAATATGAATTAAGACCAAATCGGGAGAAAACTGAATTGGAATTAATTACCGACGCCCAGAATCATAAACCTCCGGCAACACTGGAAGGTTGTGTCGTGAGAATGGCTGATAAAATCGCATATGTCGGACGTGATATTGAAGACGGCGCAAGAGCCGGTCTGATGAGCTTTGATGCTTTGCCGGTAGAGATTAAAACCGAACTAGGTACGACAAATGGCGAAATCATCAATACTTTAGTTGAAGATATTATCGAGCACAGTTACGGTTATGATGCTGTTATAATGTCGCAGGGCAAGGGGCAGGCGATGGAAGAACTCCTGAATAATAATATGCGCCATATCTATCGTTCAGATCGGATTCAGCGTTATGATTTTACTGTACGCAATATAGTACGTGGTTTATTTGAAGTTTTTCTCGAATATGCAATGAAGCCGAATCGGTTGGCAAAAGAATCAGAATATAATATGATGTTTCGCAATTTCAAAGAATATCTTGTAAAACATCCTGAACCGAAAGCTAATGCAATTCGTAAGGTTACAGATTATATAGCAGGTATGACGGATCATTTTGCCCAAACCTGTTTTAATCAAATTTTCCAGATCTAAAGCAATAGTGAAGTTAAATTGGTGTAAAGTTTTAAGAAATATAAGCAGAAAATCAAGAGGTAATGTTTCAAGGTTTTTTAAGAGATTAATTTGAGGTAATAATGTGAAAAATAATTGTCCCGTAGCATTCTTCGCAATGTTATACAGAATGAAATATATTGAACGCTGGGGTTTGATGCGTAATACGGGAAAAGAAAACTTGAAAGAACACACTTTTGATGTTGCGTTACTTGCCCATGCTTTATGTGAAATACGCCAAGTCTATTTTCCGGAAGAGAAACCGCAACCGGATCCGGGCAAGGTTGTTTTGTATGCTCTTTATCACGATGCAAGTGAAATTATTACGGGCGATTTGCCTACTCCGGTCAAATATTTTAATTCGCAAATACGTACTCAATATTCCAAAGTTGAAAATTATGCGATTGAACATCTGCTGAACATGCTGCCTGAAAAACTACAACAACGATATGCTGAATATTTTCCCTGCGATGTAAATAACTTAAATTCAGCAGATAATTTAAACTCTATAGATGCAGAAATTACTGAATTTGTTGATGATAATGTTATTTCTGAAAGAGTTTATCTGCAAAAAATGGTTAAGCAAGCAGATCGTTTAGCGGCTTATATTAAATGTATTATTGAAATAAAACAGGGTAATACTGAATTTGTTGATGCGGCAGAAGCAACCAAAGCAAAACTGACCAATGACAGTTCGCCGGAATTGCAATGGTTTATCACGAATATTTTGCCGGCTTATCAGTTAAATCTGGATCAATTGCAAGTATCACAAACAGAAGAATCAATATAAACCGTATAATCTCGAGTGCTGATAAAAATTCAAAAACTAAGGCTTATTACCTATAAATCGCAAACTCGGGCTAACGCCCTCAAACATGCGATTTATTAACGGTAATTTCGCCAAGTTTTTTAGAATTTTTCCATCAATCTCTCGCTCATACGGTTTATATTGAAAATAAATATTTGTTTTAAAACACTCATACATCATAAAGTTTAAATATTCATTTTGTATATTTTAAAGCAAGATTACTATTACAAAATAATCTCTGATTTCAGTTATTGTTGCAACGATTTTACAGACATAATAAATCTGCATCACGTACCGGTTTTCTTGTTCTGAAGAGCTTTTTAACATGTTAAAATAATTTTTACAACAAATGTTTGGAGTGGCGGATGAATAAAGAACGTGCGAAAAATATCAGTACAATTATTATTGCTGTTTTTTTGTTAAGCATAATTCCTTTTACTTTGCTTCTTAATCGAGAAACCGTAGCTGAATTGAATTTTCCGATTGAAGCAAAAGTTATTGCCATGCCCAGCCTTAACATCAGAAAAACTCCTGATTTATCTCAAAATCCAATTGGCTCAATCCCTACCGGTCAAGAGATTCTGCTTTTGGAACATACTGAAGGTCAAGCGATTAACGGTGATACCAATTGGTACAGAATCGACTTCAGAAACCAGGATGGATATGTTTCTGCTCAATTTATTGAATTTTCACCTTGGGAGATTGATTTGCCGCCGACGGCAAATGATCAGGATTTTGAAAGCTATCTTGAAGAACAGGGTTTTCCTTTTTCTTATCGAGCCGGATTACATAAATTGCATACAAAATATCCGAATTGGGTTTTTACGCCGATTAAATTAAATGTTGATTTTAATTCCGCAGTCAATGGACAATATAAACCTAACAGTTCAATTAATTTCGTTCCTGCGACATCAGAGGATGCTTTAAAATCAACCTCGTCAGCGGATTTTAATAAAGAAACGAATGAATGGATTGAGAAAGAACGAGGTTGGGTTGCTGCAAGCAAAGAAATAATTGCTCATCAGCTTGACCCGAGAAATTTTTTAGATGAACAGCATATCTTTCAATTTGAAAGTCTGAGCTACAATCCGGACGTTCAAAATTGGCAAGGTATTCGTAATCAACTGGCAGGAACGTTTATGGATTCAGATGAATATGCGAATATTTTCTATAATGCGGCAATGACTTCATCAGTATCTCCCTATCATTTGATTGCCAGAGTCAGACAAGAAGTTTCGCCCAATGGTTCCGGCTCTTCAAGCGGTACTTATCCCGGTGTTGAAGGTTATTACAACTTCTTTAATATCGGTGCTTATGGCGCAGATCCGGTCTATGAAGGTTTAGTCTTCGCTCGGGACGGTTACAAAAACAATCCTGCCGCTAATGAGCGAATTCTGATTCCTTGGAATACACCTGAAAGATCAATTACAGGCGGAGCTATCTTTTTAGGTAATGATTACATTAATAATTTGCAAAATACTTTGTATTTTCAAAAATTCGACTTAAGACATGGCCCGGATTATTGGCATCAATATATGGCAAATGTATTTGCTCCACAAAGTGAATCACGTACAATCTATCATGCTTATGCAGCGCAAGGCAGTCTGGCTGAAGCGAAGGAATTTTTAATTCCGGTTTTTACTTCAATATCTGATTTGCCTGCACCTTATCCGACCGGAGGTTCGGGCACACCGAATAACTGGTTGCGTTCAATTTCGATTGACGGAGTATTGTTGCCCGGTTTTGAGAGTTCTACCTATTCATATCAGCTGGAAATCGATGCACCTAATTCTGAAATTACAATAGATGCAATACCATATAATCCTTATGCCGGAGTTACCGGTCGAGGATCTTATTTTTTAAAAGAAGGTAAAAACCCTATTTTAATTGAAGTTACTGCAACCAACGGTTCAATTCGTAATTATGAAATAATTATTAATTATCATGGCGGGACAACAGTAGAAGTTCCGCGGGTTGAGAGTTCTGTCTATCAAATCCAACCGGATGGTAATATTTACGGTTTAGATCCTGCACAGAATTTAAATCTGGTGGAAAATGCTTTGAGTAATATAACAACTACAGACCAATATTCTTTGAGTATAGTAAATTTTGCTGATCAAGAAGTAACGCAAGGTTCGATTGGCACCGGATATAAACTATTGCAAAAGCAAAACGGTAATATAGTAGGGAAATACACCTTTATTGTATTGGGTGATGTGAATCGTGACGGCGATATTGATATTTTAGATGTAGATTCGATTTATCGATATATAACAGGTTATTTGAATCTGGATGATGCACAGCTGCTTGCCGCAAATGTTTTGCAAGATTCAGAAGTAGATATTTTGGATGCAGATCAGATTTATCGTTCTGTATTCGGATACGCACAAGTTTCTCAATACTTAGAACCGTTATCCGAGTAATGTTTTAGGAGAAAATATGCGCAAATATATTAAACAGTTATTTTTATTAATAATAAGCTTTTTGTATCTGGGGGTCTTGACGATTCGCCCGGTTTATGCTGCGAGTGCAGAGTTTGTTATATCAGCGGAAAATGCATCTCCAGGTGAGAATATTACTGTTTCAATTGTAAATAATAGTGGTATTGCGGTTACATCAGGTCAATTTGATTTAGTATATGATCCGGAACGTTTTGAAATTGTGGGGGCAACTTTATTCCAAGAAAGCGTAATGCCGTTTTATCTCGAAGAGGGAAGAAGGGATAAATTCAGAATCTCCACATTACCTTTCGCACCGGACAATGCATATGGTGATAAGAATATTGCTTCAATTACTTTTAAATTAAAAGATTCGGCAGCCGGGCCGGCGAATTTTGAATTAGTTAAATCAAAAATCGGTTATGGTAATACCGGTGAAAATGTTCAAAATCTGGAAGTCAACCGAACTACTGTAGGGATAAATATTATGAATCCTGAACCCGATAATCAGGTTGACCAGGGAATTGATATTCCTGAAAAACCGGACCCTGATCCGCCACAGCAACCATCAGAAACTGATCATTTGCAACCGCAAGAACCTGAACCGAGCGAATCAGTCGAGCCGAGCGAATCAACCGAACCGAGCGAATCAACCAAACCAAGTGAATCAACTGAGCCGAGCGAATCAACCGAGCCGAGTGAATCGACTGAGCCAAGTGAACCAATTGAGACAATTCAATTGATCGAATTGACCGTGTCAACTGAACCGGAAGAACCGATTGTGACTTCACAACCGGACAGATCAGATAATTCGGATAATGTTACAAATAATCCGTCAGAGAATGAAAGCAGAGAAACAAATACAACCACTTCGGAAATTCTTGCAATTAAGACTGCTGACACAACGCAAAATGAAGTAAGGATTATTTCTACCTTGGCACCCGCTGTCACACAAACAACCACTGCTCCAATTATCGAGCCTGCGATGAGTCAAACTGTGGTTCAAACTGTTGAGACCATGCCGATAATTGCTTTGGTTGCAATTACTTCCGCCGAAACGGAAGAAGTACTACAAAATTATACGCAAACTACGACCGAGCAAGTTCAGATAATTACTTCTAAAACTGAATTGACTACAAGTGCTACAACTGTAAGAATGACTCCTACGACTGTACAGCAAACTGTGGAAAATAGTCAAAATACTGAAATAAATTCAATTAATACAGAAGAACAGAAACAAGCTAAACAAGAACAAGCTTTCAAATTGACAGGTAATGAATTAAATATTCATAATAAAATGATGATGGGAGGCTTAGCTGTTACAGCATTAGGTTCCTTAGGAGCTCTGGTTTTTTTAATTATCAAAAACAATCTCAGACTAAGATAGGAAGGCCGTCTGTTCTTAATAATGAATAAAGCAGTATTAGAAAAATTCCGTCAACGTGAATTTATTATATATTTGATCAGTGGAATAATTGTTACACTAGCGAATTGGATAACCTATTTTCTACTAGAGAATTTATTTAAATTCGCTAGTTGGCGGATTTCGAATTTTATTTCAGTAAGTTTTTCAATTTTAGTTGCATATCTTTTAAACCGAATTCTTGTTTTTCAATCTGAACAAAATGTTTTTCCGGAAATTTTCAAATTTTTTGCTTCAAGATTTTTAATATCTTTCATTTTTGAGCATGGATTAATGGAACTTCTGCTGTCGGTAATAGGTTTTGACCCGAGAATATCAATATCTGGCTACGAATTCCAAATCGTAAAAGTCATGGGTTCAGTATTTGTAATTTTAGCAAATTATTTTGTCAGCAAGTATCTGGTGTTTAGAAAAAGAAGCAGGCAAACAGAGGAATCATAATAATGAGTACCATAGTTTGGAAAAAAAGATATAAAAGCAGAAGTGTTGAAGGTATATACTGGACTTTAGAAAAATCACTTGAATATTTAGCTGAGGCCAGAAAATTAGGGATCAGACCCGGTTTGGAAAGAATTGAACAATTGTTAGAACGTTTGGGGAATCCGCAAAATGCTTGTCCGGTTATTCACATAGCGGGAACTAATGGAAAAGGTTCAATCAGTTCTATATGTGCTCATATCGCAGCAAATTCCGGTCTGCGTACAGGTCTTTTTACTTCACCGTATTTAACAAATTTTAACGAACGAATTCGTATTATTGACGGACAAGAAGGAATTCAAAATTTATACAAAGATATACGTTCATCAGAAATAAGTGATGAAGATTTTGCAAAAACTCTAATGTTGATTGCTTATGAAGTAGAAATCATGAGTGTCAGAGGTTTTGATAGACCAACCGAATTTGAAATAATTACAGCTGTTGCATTTGTATATTTTGCAGAAATGGGTTGTGACTTAGTTGTACTTGAAACTGGCATGGGTGGCAGACTAGATTCGACAAATGTTGTCGAAAAACCAATTGCGACAATCATTTCGGCTTTAAGCCATGATCACACAGGTAGATTAGGCAACACAATGTCAAAAATAGCTGCAGAAAAAGCCGGAATCATGCGACCTGATGTACCAGTTTTCGTGTATAACCCTCACGATACGGAATTGACAGAAGTAGATGCATCTATTGTTGAAAAAACATTGGTTGAACATGCTAAAAAAATTAATGCACCGTTATCAATAGTCAACAGATCGGATATTGAATATCTATCGTCATACTTAACAGGTCAAACTTTTACTTATAAGGGGGCAGGACCTTTCCATCTCCAATTAAGCGGTGACTATCAAGCTCAAAATGCAGCTTTGGCAATTGAAGCTTGTCGTTTGCTAGTAGAAGATGAAAAATTGATTCAGAATGGAATTTCTTTAACAAAATGGGCGGGACGTTTAGAGTGTATTTCTCAAGAACCTTTTATTTTGATCGACGGGGCTCACAATAAGCAGGGGGTTTACGGTTTAAGACAACATTTGGAAAAATTCCTTAAAGATCGAAAATTAGTTATTTTAGTAGGTGTTTTGCAAGATAAAGATTATAAAGCGATGCTGGACATCATTTGCAGTTCCGAACTTTATGATATTGCAGAAATTATTTGTACTTGTCCGGATTTTCCACGTGCTCTTAAAGCAAAAAGTTTAGCTGCAGAATTTGCTAAATATTATAATCGGAAAAAATTGCGCAATAAAAATAAAGAAAAATCAAATATTGATTTACGAGAAAAATTATATGATAAATTATTAAACAAGTCACAAAGCGAAACACAAGGCAAGTTACAAGAAAAGTATGAAATCAAGGAATTAACCGAGCTGGAATTGAAAGAAGTTCCTTTGTATAATGAAAATCGGATCTGGTTTACGTCTAACAGAAAAATGGCGACCGAATTTGCTTATGAATTAGCATGCAAAAAACGTTTAGCACTGGTGATGTTTGGCTCACTTTATTTGCTGGGTGAAGTTAGACCGCATTTACTTGATTTATTGGAGGGATTAGATAATTGAGTTGGCAAAAACAATATCAATTTTTTGAAAAATTAACCACCGATCAGGTAGGATTATTTGCTGCGCCGCGTGAATTAGAAAAAGCTCTGAAGACCTATAATCGCGCACTGGATTTACTGAAATCAGGCAAGCAGAACCAAGCCATTTCTATGTTAAAAACAGTAGCTGACGATTATCCGATGTTCGCATATGCTTCACACCTCTATGGTACTATTATGGCCGGACAAAGAGACTTTAAACAAGCTAATGATTATTTTAAGAAAGTTGCCCTGTTGGATATCGATCAGGATCAAGCTGATTTGTTGCAACAACAAATGAAACTAGTTGCTCATGAAATTAATTTACTTGAACATCAAGAAAATCTGCTGAAAAAACGTAATGCTGCATACAGTTCAGTTAAGAAAGAAATTTCAATTGCAGATATTTTGGAAAAAGCACCACGTAAAAAACATGTTCCCGGTGCCAATAAAGAAGAAATAGCTTTGATAAATCGTCAATTAGGTAATGAAGATCCTGCGGATTTATCCGGCGAATTGGCTTTAGAAGATCGCAAAGCCAATTTGAAGTTTGCTGCAATTGTTGTTGCAATTGCGGGAATAGTTTTTTTAATCTTTTATTTTGGTATTAGACCGGTTATTTTGAATTATCGTACTGAATCTAATCAATCTCTTAAGCGTTTGCAATGGTTAGAGCAAGAAATGGAATCCAGAACAGGACAAGGTCAAATGGAAATCCAAAAATTATTGACAGATTATCTCGATAATTTTTCTACCCGTGAGCCGGTTGATTCAACTCAAACAAATAATAAAATTGATACAACAATCCGGGAGCCTTCTGCCGGATCAAGCCAAGAGTCTGCCGAAACAACAGTGGAGGACTTTACTAAAGAGGCAACACAAGAATCTAGAGTCAAAACCGGAGAAACGGGAGAATAAAATGCAATATCAATCGACAATCCAAGCAAATAGAAAATACACATTTTCTCAAATGTTGCGTGAAAGTGTGCCAATGCATGGAGGTCTTTTTGTCCCCTGCAAATTACCACAGATCAACCAAGATTTTTTGGACCAACTCAAACCACTCTCTTTTCAAGCACGAGCAGCCCGTATAATTCAGTTATTTGCTCCTGAATTACCTGAAATGCAAATTAATCAAATATGTCAAACAGCATTTAATGTAACACATTTTCAGTCAGAATTACTGTATGAAGTGAAGATGCTTAATCCGTACTTAACGAATCCTATATTTTTGTTTGTTGAGCGTGGACCTACGAGTTGTTATATGGATTTAACTCATGCTTTCAGTTTAGCTTGTCTGCAAACCATATTCGAAGAAGATGAAAAATGGCTTGTAGTTGCCGGCGAGTCATTGCAAAGCATCAAAAGTTTGGCAGCTCTGCATCTTGATGATTCAGTATGGAAACCTGTTTTAATTACTGATAGTAAAGCGATTAACAATTATATCCTTAAAGAAATCCAACATTTACACAATGTTGCAGATCAATCTCAAGATTGCCTCCCCTTAAAATTATATACGGTCAACGGCAGAGTTCAAGATATAGAATATTTTACACAAAATCTATTTTATCAAGAAAAATTACGTCTAGAACTTAAAGAGCAAAATAAATTCCTCGCTGCCGTAGGAAGCTTATCCTTTACCCATCATTTAGTGTTGATCATTGTATTGTTATCGGCTTATCTTGATTTATTAAATCAAGAATTAATTTCTGACAGCGAAGATTTTAGTCTAGCTTTCCCAAATATGAATCTGGATTTTTTGTATGCCGGCTATCTTTTGCAAAAAATGGGTTTACCGGTATCAAACTTAATTGCTGCATCCAATAACAATCGAGCAATTGATGATTTTCTCCGTCAGGGAAAATATAAATTAAAACGCAGATTTTCACGTACCGGTACACCGGCTCTTGACCAAATCTATTTACCGAATTTGGAGCGAGTCTTGTTTGAGATAACAGAGAATGATTGTCAAACAACATATCAAATAATGACGGACTTATTCAAATTTGAGCAAATCAATTTAGCTCCTGAAATAAAGCAGAAAATTTCCAACTTGGTTCAATCCGGTTATGCCAACAACAATCAAACGGTAGAACAGATTCGAAATTGGTATCTAAAGACGGATTATCTTTTTGATCCATATACAGCTTTAACTTTAACCATATTTGAACGTTTTGAGCAAAATTCATCAAAAGCAAATAAAACGATTGTACCTGTGATTGAGAGCCCATTATTGTCTGTTCAAGTTTCAGCGGAAGCAATTTTTGAACAAAACAAAAATATTAAGAAAAACTACAATAACTTACTGGAAGAACTATCTGAAGAATCCGGTGTTGAAATTCCTTTGGCCGCTCTTTCCGGTGAGCAAAAACCTGAAGTCATCAATCTTGATATCGAGCAGATGAATAAGCAAATTCAAGTGGATTTATTGGGGGAATAAAATTACTTCTCCGGTATATGCTAAAAATTCAAAAAACGTTATATTATTAAATTGTGATATACTACTCGAGCTAAGACGAATTTATTTAATTTTATTTTATTTAAAAGTGAATATCTGTTGATAATTGCTTTTTTCTAATTTCAAAAATAAAATAGCAGAAATTTGAAATTATTTGGTGGTCTTTATGAAAAAATCGAAAAATGCATTTCCAAAAATTAGCAAAATATTTATATTTGTTTTGTTAACCGTGTTCTGTGTACAATTGTTTACGTCATCTGTTTCAGCTGAAGAAACTGCAGCTAAAGCTGAAATTTCAATTCAAGCAGATGAAACGATAAAAGTAGTTGTCGGTGATAAAACTTGGCTTTATCCGCGAAAAGTTGTAGGAACGCCGACCGGTGGGCGAGAAAATCATACATATCCGACTCTGGATCAGGTTGCGGCATCGAATTATATAGTTGCAGATATGGAAACAGAAGAGGTTTTGCTCGGGCATCGAGTGGATGATGTAGCTTATCCTGCCAGCATGACTAAAATTATGACAGCTTTGACTGTTATTGAATCTCCGGATTTTGATCTTAATAAACCGGTTGTATTTTCCGAATATTCAGTTGCATTGCCTTCTCCTGTTTCTGCCAGAGCTGGTTTTGTTGCTGGCGAAGAAACGACGACAGAAAATGCTTTATATTTAATGATGGTTCAATCAGCCAATGAATGTGCCAGAGCACTTGCAGAAACTTATGGTGGTACTGAAGCAAATTTTGCCAATATGATGAATGAACTTGCAGCCAATATCGGTTGTGAGAATACGCATTTGGTTGATGCGGCGGGTTTCGGTTTGGATGATCATCATTTCACACCGCGTGATTTGGTCAAAATTATAAAAAGAGCGATGACTCATGAAACTTTTCGCAAACTAGTCTCGACCAGAGCCTATGCTTCCGAACCCACAAGCTATCACCCTTATACGGCATGGACAATGGTAGTAAATAGTAATTACTTAATGCTACAAGGTGATTTGAATTTGAGTTCGGCATATTTACACACTTTCGACGGTGTGAAAACCGGCAATACTGATATTGCAGGCAATTGTTTATCTGCTACGGTTCATACATATGATGGAAGACATCTCTGCGGAATCATTTTCAACGGAAGTTTAGCTGATCAGCCCGGTGAATTTTTCAGTGTTTCGGTTCTTTTGCGTACTTTATTGGAAGAAGGAGCCAAAGCAGCCAATTGTCCGACCGAAACAGAAGCGTATCAATTTTTAGCTGATAATCCTCAAATAGCAAAAGAAGTGGGTGGTTTCCAAGATCTATGTCATATTTCCCAACTTTACAAAGACGGTCAACTATCCGATGAGCAAATAGCTGCTTTAGTCGAATATGCTAATCAGGAAAACGGAATTGTTGCAGAAGAATCCTCTCAATCTGATACTATAGGGAAAGTTGTTGCAGATCCGTCAGATCAATCAGCTCAAACAGGAAAAGCGGATAAAAATAAGCAAAATCAACAACTTTCAACGAATGAAGAGAATATTAATTCCACATCTGAGATGAGTAATTCTTTCTTATCTTTTTTAGGCCAGAGAAAGCTGCAGTATATTTTGTTCGGAATGTGGATCTTGTTGTTTTTAGTGATTGTTGTATTAACAGTCCATACGATTCTGAAATTTAAATCTAAAAAACCTAAATTTGAGCCCGAGTCTGAGTCTGTATTAAAATCTGAATCTGATTCTGAATCTTGATTATTTGAAATTTATAGAAATAACTATGTTTGATTAAGCGACTGTTTGTATTTGCATACAGCAAGCCTAAATTTTTCTTTTTTGATTAAAACTACCAAAAGAGCAAACAGGAGAAAAACAGAGCTAAAGATTAAAAAACGAAGATTGCTTGCTCTAATTAGAAAAAAGCTTGACAACTCAAAATAGCTTGGTTATATTCATAAGGCATGTTTTTGTAAAATATTATTTCAAATAAAATATCGATATAGGAGGAAAGTTCATGAAAACATACGTTGCGAAACCGTCAGAAATTGAACGCAAGTGGTATGTAATCGACGTTAAAGATCAAATATTGGGTCGTGTTGCTACAGAGATTGCTACCGTTCTGCGTGGTAAACATAAACCTGAATTCACACCTTTCTTAGATACCGGTGATTACGTAATTGTTGTTAATGCAGAGAAAATTAAAGTCAGCGGCAATAAAGAAAAAGATAAAATATATCGTAGACATAGTGGTTACCCAGGTGGTCTAAAAGAAGTTACTTTAGGCGAAGTGAGAGCAAAACATCCTGAAAGAATCATAAAACAAGCCGTAAAGGGGATGTTGCCGAAAAATGCTTTAGGTCGTCAAATGCTAAAAAAATTAAAAATTTATGCAGGACCTGAACATAAGAATCAAGCACAAAAACCTGAAATTTGGGAAATCTAACGAAAGGAGCGATTTAAATGGCAAATCAAGATTTTTATTATGGAACCGGTCGTCGTAAACGGGCAATAGCAAGAGTTCGTATCTATCCCGGTACAGGTAATATTGAAATTAACGGTAAAGAATTTGAAGATTATTTTGATATCGCAACCTTGCGTTATATTGTAATGCAACCTTTGAATGCAACGGGTTCAAGCGATAAATTTGATATTAAAGTCAATGTTCACGGTGGTGGAATTTCCGGTCAAGCCGGTGCTGTACGTCATGGTATTTCAAGAGCATTGGTTGAAGCGAATGCAGATGAATACAAAGCAACTCTCAAAAAAAATGGTTTCCTAACCAGAGATTCTAGAATTAAAGAACGTAAAAAATACGGTCTTAAGAAAGCTCGTAAAGCATCTCAATTCTCAAAACGTTAATTGGTTATTTGGAAATCAAATTTTTCGAAAGTTTGATCTAATAATTGAAAGATTGTTCTGAAATATTTCGATAATCAAAAAAAAGGGGCTGTCTCAAAAAGACAATCCCTTTCTTTTGATTTTAAATCGAAAAATGGCTCAAAAATCGGAGCCCAGCAAATCAGAATTTATAGAGCCCATAATTCTGAGCAAAATCGGTTTTTAAATCAAGAAATAAAAATACCAATCAGACCATTTAATCCTAAATATATTCCTAAGCAATACCTTTAAAACAGGTACTTTGCAGGCAGCAGTTCAACTTGCTTTTTAAAATAATTAGCCTGTAATTGACCAAAATGACAAGCAGATAAGAAATGTTTTGACTTTACTGCAGTTTTAATAGAAAATTAAACAGCCTATAATAAAAAGCGATAAACAAACAAATTATAATTAATTTTAAAATGGAGTTTGGAATCTATGCCAATACAAATTGTTGAAGGTTTACCTGTAATTAAAAAATTGGAAGAAGAAAGAGTCTATACGATTGAAAAATCGCGTGCATTGACCCAAGACATTCGTCCGCTTAAAATTCTGATTCTCAATTTAATGCCGAAAAAAGAAGAAACAGAATTACAACTCTTGCGTTTGCTCGGAAATACTCCCTTACAAATAGATGTTGATTTTATGTATACAGCTACTCATGAAAGTGTTAATACCAGAATGAGTTATCTGCAAAAATATTATGTTACTTTAAATGAGGTTAAAGATCGTTTCTTCGACGGATTAATTATTACCGGAGCTCCGGTTGAACATTTAGAGTTTGAAGATGTGGATTATATTGATGAGCTTGATCAGGTTATGGAATGGGCACAAACCCATGTTTTTGCTCGCATGTATGTTTGCTGGGGCGCACAATACGCTATCCATTATTATTACGGGATCAACAAAATCGAGTTGCCTGAAAAATTCTTCGGGATTTTCGAATATGAAAAGATAATGAAAACCAATCCTCTCGTAAGAGGTTTTGATGAGTTTTATAAGGTGCCGCAATCACGTCATACCAGAATAGATTATGATAAATTATACGATGTTAAAGAGTTGGAAATTTTAACTGAACATCCTGAGTATGGTCCGGATATTGTTAGCACCAAGGATTTGCGTGATCTTTTTATTTTCGGTCATTTAGAGTACGATCGCAATACTTTAAATAATGAGTATATAAGAGATCTTGAACGAGGCGATGAAATTCAAATTCCGGAAAACTACTTTCCAGATGATGATCCCAACCAGAAACCGATTTTTATTTGGCGGAGTCATGCTTATATTTTGTTTAACAATTGGATCAATGAAACATATCAGAACACTCCGTATGATTTAACTGAAATAAAAGAAAATCACAAACCACGCAAGAAATGATAATCACGAAAACTTGTGTAATAAGATATTGCTGACACGGTATTATCAATAATTTTTGAAACTATGCTTTCGGACAATTAGAAAAAAGTAATGCGGCATGGCACTGCTGAATCGATATCACAAATCAATTTTTGAAAACTATGTTTTAGGTAATTGCAGAAACCCGTGTGATATGATACCCTTTTTTATCGGGTAACAAGATAATATAATACGTAATTCCGTAAAGATTAATAACAATATATACCATCTATCCGGATACGTTAATAAATAGCAGGAGGAAGTTTATGGCTTCACAAGTAGAACATTTAGATAATAGCATGGTAAAAATAACTGTTGAAGTATCGCAAAATGAATTTAAAAGTGCTTTAGAGCAATCTTTTAGAAAAAATGCAAAAAAATTTACCATTCCTGGATTCCGCAAAGGTAGAGCTCCGATGAAATTAGTAACTAATTATTATGGTGAAGGAATTCTTTATGATGATGCTATAGACATTGCAATTCAACCTGCTTATGATAAAGCTTTGGCAGAACTTGAGATTGAGCCTTTTTCACAACCCGATATGCAAATTGAAGAGATCGGTTCAGATAAAGGTATGACTTTCAATTGCACTTTTGCAATCAAACCGGAAGTAAAATTGGGTGACTATAAAGGTGTAGTGGCTTATAAGCCGGATGCAACAGTTGATGAAGATTTGATAGATAAAGAAATTGAACGTGCCAGAGAACGAGTTTCTCGCTTGGTACCGGTTACAGATCGTGCAGTAGAAGACGGGGACACGGTAACAATCGATTATTCAGGCTCGAAAGACGGTGAATTATTTGAAGGTGGACAAGCGGAGAACCATGAATTGGTTATTGGCAGTAAGTCTTTTATTCCGGGTTTTGAAGAGAAATTAATTGGTCATAAGATTGGTGATGAATTTGATATTGATTTAACTTTCCCTGAAGAATATCATTCTGAAGATCTGGCAGGTCAAGATGTTGTTTTTTCAATCAAAATTCATGAAATTAAAATTCGTGAATTACCTGAATTGGATGATGATTTTGTCAAAGATGTAACCGAAGATTGTGATACAGTTGAAGAGTATCGTGACAGTATCAAAAAGCGTTTGATTGAATCGAACGAAAAACATGCCAATGATGCTTTCAAGGCCCATGCAGTTGATATAGCTGTGAAAAATGCTGAAGTTGATATACCACATGTTGTGATTCATGAAGAAATGAATCGTATGTATAATGATCAAGCTCGCCAGATGCAAATGCAAGGTTTTAGTATGGAGCAATATCTGGAAATGTTAGGTCTGGAGAAAAAGTCTATCATGGCGCAATTACATGGACCTGCTGAACAAAAGGTTAAAACCGGCTTAGTTCTTGATGCGATTTATGAAACGGAAAATCTTGAAATTACAGATGAAGCCCGCGACAAACAAATACAGAAAATTGCGGGCATGTATGGTATGGAATTTGAAGATCTGAAAAAGAACTTTGATTCTGATGCAGCACGTGAAATGTTAGATTCGGATCTAAAAAAAGAACTGGCAATGGATTGGATTGCTGAACATGCTGAAGCAACCGATGTTGAACCTGAACCGGAAGCCGAGGAGCATATTCACGGTGAGGATTGCGATTGCGGACATGACCATGATCACGAGCACGCTGATGGTTGTGACTGCGGACACGATCATGACGATCATGACGAACATGGTGAGGATTGTGATTGCGGACATGACCATGAATGAGAGAGGTTTCACTCAGACTGTATTATATGATATAAGACTTATAATCAAGAAAGGGATCAAAAAGGAATGCAAAATAACTTAGTACCGATGGTAATAGAGCAAACCAATCGTGGCGAACGCTCTTATGATATTTTTTCCAGATTACTTAAAGAAAGAATTATTATTTTGAGTAATCAAGTAGATCATGCTTCAGCCAGTTTAATCATGGCTCAGTTACTGTTTTTGGAAGCGGAAGATCCAAACAAGGATATACAATTTTATATTAATAGTCCAGGTGGTGAAGTTTCTTCCGGTTTAATGGTCTATGATACTATTCAATATATTAAATCTGACGTTCAAACAATCTGCATGGGTATGGCAGCAAGTATGGGTGCTGTACTTTTATCTGCAGGAACGAAAGGTAAAAGATTCATTCTGCCGAATGCCGAAGTAATGATTCACCAACCGTCAGGCGGAGTAGAAGGTCAGGCTTCAGATATTAAAATTACAGCAGAACATATTATCAAGACCAGAAATCGCCTTAATCAAATTTTAGCCGAAAGAACGGGTCAACCGCTTGAAACAATTGAAATAGATACCGATCGAGACAGATGGCTTGATGCAGAAGAAGCTGTTGAATACGGCATAGTAGATCATGTTATGGAGAGTAGAGTTTAGAAAAATGTCTGACTTCGATGATAAATTTAATAAGGATT
The DNA here is from genome assembly GCA_012521015.1 of Clostridiaceae bacterium. Taxonomy (GTDB): domain Bacteria; phylum Bacillota; class Clostridia; order Saccharofermentanales; family DTU023; genus UBA5436. The sequence goes on from JAAYNE010000104.1 coordinate 16,952, forward strand.
CGAAATTCGGAGAACGTTTTCCTCCGTTAAAATGTTCTTTCTGTGGCAAAGATGAAACACAGGTCAGCAGATTGATTGCAGGTCCAGGTGTTTTTATTTGTAATGAATGTGTCAGATTATGTGATGAAATTTTAGAAGACGAGGTGTTTTTTCCAAGTAAAACTGAGCTAGATGATCCCGGAGAAAAAAACTTGTTGAGTCCGGTTGAAATTAAAGCAGAATTGGATAAATATGTTATCGGACAAGATTTAGCGAAAAAGACACTCGCAGTTTCTGTCTATAATCATTATAAAAGAGTCTTCAGCCCTTTGGATATAGATCCGGACGATGATGTTGAACTTTCCAAGAGTAATATCTTAATGTTGGGACCTACCGGTAGCGGTAAAACTTTATTGGCACAAACTTTAGCAAAGATTCTTGATGTGCCTTTTGCTATTTCAGATGCAACAGCTTTGACTGAAGCCGGTTATGTAGGTGAGGATGTCGAGAATATTCTGTTACGTTTAATTCAGAATGCAGATTATGACATTGAAGAAGCTCAACAAGGTATCATTTATATCGACGAAATTGACAAGATTACTCGCCGTTCGGATAATCCCTCGATTACCAGAGATGTTAGTGGTGAAGGTGTTCAGCAATCTTTGCTCAAAATAATTGAAAGTACGGTTGCCAATGTTCCTCCGCAAGGCGGACGCAAACATCCGCATCAAGACTTTCTGCAAATTGATAC
>JAAYNE010000105.1 GCA_012521015.1 Clostridiaceae bacterium
GGCAAGGTCAATGGAGGTTATGGCACAACCGAAGTCATCAGGTGTACGAATAGATGCAACTAACTTTCCTGATGCTAATTTCAGAGAACATGTCAGGCAATATGACGAAGACGAAGACGGAATACTGCAGCAAACTGAATTATATGCTGTGGCAACCATGAATTGTAGTAGCTGGGAATGGGAAGCTATTACAAATCTAACAGGAATAGAGCACTTTACTAAGCTGACAGAATTGATTTGCTCAGACAATCAACTTAGTACCTTTGACGTAAGCAAGAACACCGGACTGAAAAAGTTGACTTGCGATGCCTGCCAACTCGTTTCTCTTGATTTAAGTAAAAATACTGAGTTGGAAATGCTGAAATGCAACTCCAACCAATTGACTTCTCTTGATCTGAGTAAGAACACGAAGTTAACAGAATTGGATTGTTCGTACAACTCACTCACTTCCTTAAACGTGAGCAAGAGCACCGGACTGAAAAAGTTGAATTGCAATACCAACCAACTTGTTTCACTGGATCTAAGTAGCAACCCTGAGTTGGAAGTGCTGAACTGTGGATACAATCAACTTACTTCCCTTGATGTGAGTCAGAGCACTAAGTTAAAAGAAATGTATATTGTTGAAAACCAACTTACTAATCTTGATCTGAGTCGGAGCACTTTATTAGAAAACTTGAATTGCGCCTATAACCAGCTCACTGCTCTTAATCTGAGCAGAAATACCGAGTTAGCTGACTTGGTGTGCAATAACAACCAACTCACTTCTCTTGATCTGAGTCAGAATACTAAATTAATCAGTTTGTTTTGCAATGTAAACAACCTCACTTCCCTTAATCTAACCAATAATGATGTGTTGGAAATACTGAGATGTGACACCAATCAACTCAAATTACTTGATTTGAGTAAGAGTGCTCAGTTGAAAGAGTTGCACTGCCATTTAAACCAACTGACTTCCCTTGATATGAGTAATAATGCACTGTTAGAAACTTTGAGCTGCGGTGGCAACCAACTAACTTTTCTTGATGTGAGCAAAAATGCTAAGTTAGAATTTTTGAGCTGCTCCGGAAACCAACTTACTTCTCTTGATGTAGGAAATTGCGTTATGTTGCAATCTTTATTTTGCCAAAACAATCAACTTGCCTTTCTTGACTTAAGTAAGAATGTGAATTTAAGCGGGTGGGAAGGTCAGAGTGTAAATTACGACGTGAATATCAATGGCCAAGTTTCTTCTAAGGCTCTGGCATCCAAACTTCATGACAACATCTATAAGGTTGATCTCTCTGAAATTCCGGGTATCAACATCGCAAACATCACTGATATCAGACAGTCAGGTGGAACTAATCTTCCTGAAAGTGCCAGCTATGATCCTGCTACCGGAATTTTAAGCATCAGATCTTCTGAAAAAATAGATGGTATTTCTTATGACTATAATGTAAATCATCCTAGAGTTGGATCGTTAAGAATGGATGTCACCTTTAAGATATCTTACGGTCCGGCTACGCCGGAAAAACCGACTGAAACAACCAAGACGACCGAAACAACCAAACCGGCTGAAACAAGCAAACCGACAGGAACAACCAAGCCGACCGAAACAACCAAACCGACCGAGACAACCAAGCCTACAGGGACGACCACTCCTACAGAGACAATTAAACTGACCGGAACAACTCCAACGACGGATCAGAATCAGGATTTGCCGAAAACAGGTGAGAACCTTGGAACATATCTGTGGCTAAGTTTACTGCTCTTAGTTGCCGGCGGGTTACTGTTAGTCCTGCGTACGAATAGAATATTGAAGGAAAAAGATTAGATCAAAGTTCATTGTTAAGATCGGAAGTTAACAATGGAAGGCTGTCTCAAAAGTAGTTTCCTCTTTTTCTTTGTTTTTTAATCAATTCCGGTTTTCAAGCCTTCATTTTATACAGCTAGTCTTATTTTTAAGAATTTATTGGATACTGAAGTGGTGCTATAACTCAATAGTTATGGCACCGCTTTTTATATACAGTAATTTCAGCACTTTTAACGGTGTCATATTATAGCGTCATTATAGAAAGGATAAATTTATGCAATATGGTTATGCCAGAGTTAGCACAAAAGGACAAGCTGCTGATGGAAATAGTCTCGAAAATCAAATAGAACTTCTAGAAAAAGCCGGAGCAGAAATAATTTATAAAGATGCTTTCTCCGGGACTAAACTTGATAGACCGGAATTAAATAAGTTGTTACAAGTCCTAAAATGTAATAATACACTCATCGTTACGAAACTGGACAGATTTGCCAGAAGCATAGGACAGACAAGTGAAATGATAACAAAGTTAATTGACAACGGTATTAAAATAGAAGTTCTAAACGTAGGAGTTTTAGACAATAGCTCAGTATGTACCCTTTTTAATTTTAAATAAGGGTTGATCTTTAATACGTTATTACAAAAAATAAAATATTCTTGACACATAACAACTGTTAATATACAGTATAAACAGTTAACTATGCGGAGGTGCTTGTGAATATACAGATCAAAAACTCGAGTAATGATCCGATTTATTTGCAAATAAAAAATCAAATCAGAGATGCCATTCTCAATGGTGAATTGGAAGCCGATGAACTCTTACCGTCCATTCGTTTATTAGCGAAAGAACTTAGAGTTAGTGTCATTACCACAAAACGCGCTTATGACGAATTGGAAAATGATGGTTTTATTCATTCCGTACACGGTAAAGGCAGCTTCGTTGCTCCCCAAAACTTAGATTTGATCAAAGAGAGATTTCTGAAAAAAATAGAAGCAAACATAACAGAGATCTTACGTTATGCAAAATTAGCTGATATTTCGCATGATGAGCTGATTGAAATGATTAAAACACTGGAGGATGAAAATGCAGAATGCAATTGAACTTCAAGGGTTAAAGAAAAGACTCGGTAACTTTGTTCTGGGCCCGATTAATTTAATCGTACCCAGAGGCTGCATTGTCGGATATATCGGAGAAAACGGTGCCGGAAAAAGCACGACTATTAAACTACTGCTCAATCTGATGATACCTGATCAAGGTGAGATTAAACTGCTTGGTAAGAATATTCGAGAATTTACGCCACAGATAAAAAAAGATATCGCCTATGTATTTGATGACCTCTATTTACCGGAGGATATGACGTTGAAAAACGCACAAAACTTTCATCGGAAATTTTATGGTCAGGCGTGGCAAGATAAAACCTTCTCAGAACTGATCACCCGATTTAGCTTGCCGGATAACAAAACTATCAAGCACTTTTCAAGAGGTATGAAAATGCAATTAGGCTTGGCTTTGGCTCTTTCCCACGGGGCAAAACTTTTACTATTAGATGAGGCAACAAGCGGTCTGGATCCGGTCATCAGGGATGATGTTTTGGATCTTCTTTTGGAATACATCCAAAATGAAGACCACACGATACTTGTCTCTTCTCATATACTATCTGACTTGGAAAAAGTGGCAGACTATATTGCTTTTATTCACAAAGGACAGCTGCTGTTCATGGAAGCAAAGGATGAGCTGGTTGATCAGTACGGTATCACCTCTTTGAGCAAGGAACAGCTTGCAGAAATAGATAATGATGCAATTGTCGGCAAAAGGTCTCATCAATTCGGTGTCGAAGTTATGCTGAAAAGAAACCTGGTACCTGATGATCTTGAGCTTGAGAAAGTCAGTGTAGAAGACATTATGGTCTACATGATAAAAGGGGAACGGAAATGATAGCGTTAATATACAAAGATCTGGTTACTCTGAGAAAATCACTCTTCTCACTTATATTTATTATGTTTATTGTAGGCTTTCTTACTATACGACAAGGTAATATTATGGTACTTCCCCTGATGTTCATACTTGTTCCGCTTATTTTACTCGGCATGCTTTGGGGTTCAGATACTAAGTCTAACGTGGATCAATACATTATTCCCGGTCCGGTTACGCGAAGAACCATTGTTTTGAGCCGCTATGTTTTTGTCTGGATTGTCGCAGTCATAGGAACACTATTCACGATCTTACTAAAGCTGTTTCTGAGAGATGGTATATTATTGGAGATTCCTTGGTATTTGATTGCAGTTGCCATGCCGCTATTGGTTACTGCTATTTCGATGATTCAGCTCCCATTGATGTACAAATTCGGAGCAGAAAAAGCCAGACTTATTTTTGTTGTCCTTTATTTTATTGTGTTTGCTCTTTTCTCCTATATCGGCAGCAATAAAGAATTGATAGCTAAATTTATGGATAAGTTGATCCTACTTGATTTGAAAATAATAGGACTTGCTATTCTGGGAGTTACCCTTCTTTTGAACATTGTCTCTTTTGCTCTTTCAACCACAATTTATACTAAAAAAGAGTTCTGAGCAAAGTTCTATAATCATCTGTTTTGCCACATCCAGTATTCTGCTCGGAAATTTGATCTGTGTAATTTCCGATTCTTTTAAAGGAAAATTAATACCAATAAATATATTTAGTATTTCTTTCCTGATAATATTTGACGAACTTAATATTTATAGTTATGAACCCCTGAGTTAGCTTTTGCTAATTAGCACAGGCTAACTCATTTTTTCGAACTTTCGTTAGGCGAACCTGACGAAAGAAAAGCTAAATCCTGGTCTTTTCATGAGAGTTCAGGTAAATACAAAGTAAGAAGCTGTCGGTTAGATAGAGAACCGATAGACAGATTCAGAACAAAGGAGAAAATGAATGAAAAAACTAAATTTAATTGTAACTTTTTTATTAGCTCTCAGTATTTTGCTAGGAGCATGTAACGGCAAAAAAGCTGATAAAGAAAAAGCAGCTGATGAAGTACAAGAAGAAGCCAAAGAGGACGTTAAAGCAGAACCAAAAGTGAAAGTTAAAGAAGAAGCTGAGGATCCGGACTTATCCGGTTGGGATGGTGACTGGTACAATATCACATCATTCTACGGTAATGAAGA
>JAAYNE010000106.1 GCA_012521015.1 Clostridiaceae bacterium
ATTTTCTTTTGCGTTTAACGCTTGGCTTTTCATAGTGTTCGCGTTTACGAACTTCAGCGAGAACACCAGATCTTGCACAAGAGCGTTTGAAACGTCTCAGAGCACTGTCTAGGGATTCGTTCTCTTTAACCCTAATTTCTGTCATTAAACTTTCTCACTCCCCTCGCAGCGGTTTAAAATTAAGTATAGTCGGTACTTTTAGCAAGTCCATATCTATTACTTTTGTTTTTGAGTTTATTTATATTTCGTAAGTATTTGTCTTTGACATTTGCTTTTTTAGACCGAAACCCAAAAACGTACTAATAATAATATCAATATCTTAAAAAGTTTACAAGTGTTAGAAAAATTTTATCGAATATGAAACAATAGTTATATTTGTTGTAGATATAGGACATAGACGAGATGTTTATCGTTAGATACTCCTCGTACTTCATTCTTGCAAAAATTCAAACCTTGTTCATCTAGATCGAAACCACACTTAGGACAAAACATACACACCCTCCGAATCAAAAAACTGCTGTATGATTACTTACGTTGAATGCTAAACATATTTATATGATAGAATTATATTTCTAATTTTTACCATTTTTTGGATATTAATGGAAAATGCATTGACAGCATAAACCAAGTCGCTTTAATTGCAAACTGCAGGATTATCATTATTTAACCGATTTTAGCTTACCGGCTTTATAGCTAATACTAAATCGTTTTTGTTGAAATGTTTTAGAGAATGGAATTGTTTTTTAGTGAGATTTTCACACTGTAAAATCCCATATCTCATAGATGTAGTCGCTTCTTTAATTCGTGGACAATTAAACGATAACGGAATATTACCAGTAAAATCAACATAATCGAGCTTAGGACTATAGATATAATTGATGGCCACAGAACATCGACCCAACCGAAGATAATAAACAGCAACGGTATAAGACCTACAATTGCTACAGCACCGAGATAGAGTACATAGTCACCAAATTCTTTTTGAATAAAGCCGATCGCAATCATAATTGCAAATAAAGCAACACAGGCAAGAAGCGGAATTGCATAGGTGATCGACCAACCGCTCCAGGTTGAAAGTTTGTCTAATAAGAGTAACAAAAGCGATATTATATTCAGTTGATAGAGAACACTTTTTGCGACATTTCGTCTTTTTCTGACTAATGCCAAGACAAGTAGCCATAAACTCAATAAAGCGAAAAAGATATACCGTGGCAACAGACCACTCTCCGGAAATTTCAGATATATAAACAACATTATTCCATAAACAACTACAGAAATCACTGTCAATACAGTTAACAAAGTATATTGTTTGAAACGCAAAGGTACAATCGGAAACGGATCAAAAGAGCTGTCATTTTTTGCTGATTTTATTTCTGTCAAGTCAACTGTCGGTTGTTTGCATAAGGGACATGTTTGAGTTGAACCTTTTATATTTACTTTGCAAGCATTGCAAAATTTCATGGCTTGATCTCCTGCCATTTGGCGTCAGGAGGATTGACTTCATTTGCTCCTATAGTTATAGGTATGCCTATTTTAGTTAAACGTCTTAAAAAATTCATCTGAATTTCCGTATCCTGATAGGGTGAGCTGAAATTAATCGTTAAAATATCTTTATGAGTGATACAGATAAATTGCGGTCTGGAAGCCGCAGTATAAACATAAACTTGATCAACATACTCTTCAATGCTTTGCGGAAAACTGATTTTACCTACGTTGGATAGAGCTGCTGTAATATTCAAATTATTGATTCTGTAGGCAATACGTAATATAACATCTTTGATCGGTCTGATTATTGTACGTATAGCAACGTTTTTTTCCAGTTTTACCAAAGAATATAGTTTATGTTCAATATTCTCAATTTCGGTCGCTGCTGAATATTGTTCTGCTACACAAGCACAAATCTCATCTAAAGTATCCGTTTTGCCCTCTTGACCAAATGTATAGCCAATTAGAGTTGTTGCAAAAAAGTTGCGTGCTGAATGTGACGGATAATATTGGCGCAGATTGATCGGCACTGAAATCGTAATACTATACTTTTTGTTTTTGATTTTACTTTTGCCTTTATTTTTATTTTTCTTCTTGACTGTTTTATGGATTGATTCGATAAAAACAGCAGTAAGAAATACAGACAAAGTCACATTGCGTTGTCGCGAAATTTGCAACAATTCTTTAACCGGCATTTCCGATTCAATAATTTGCATCCGATTATCCTGTGTTCTAAACCCATATATATGATGTACTCTTTTCCATTTATGCTTTTTAGACTTATCCTGATTCACGGTTTTTTTATTTGTAATCGACTTTTTATTCTTTTTTTTATGAAAATAACGTGCAAAACTGTCATCAAGCTGTGAGTCCGATTCATAGTACATATCTTGAAATTCTGCTGATAATTCAATCCGTCGTGACCTACTCTCCGGATAACGTAAAAGAACATAATTGCTAACCAAGAGTTGGAGGAACCAAGAAGCTCCGGTACCATCCGATAAAGCATGAAAAACTTCTAAATGAATCCGATTGCGATAGTATAATACACGAAACAGTAACTGCTTTTTGTCATAATGAAACAATGAGCGACAAGGATAGTCCGTTTCTTCTTTTACGACAGGGTATAAATCACTATCTTCATAGTAATACCAAAAAATTCCACGACGTAAAACACTATGGTAGAGTGGAAAATGCTTATATGCTTGATCCAATGCCATCTGCAATAATTGCGGATCAATATTATCTTTAATGGTTACTGTAAACCTAAAAACCTTGGTATCAGTCGAATTCATTACTGAAGGGAATAATTTAGACGCATTTTCCAGGTCAATCCAACTTCTGCTTTTTCTAAATCTTTTCTTCGTCCAATAAGAAAAAAAATCAAAAAAACGCTGCTTTACATCGGCAAATACTTTTGTTTTTGTGCGATAGCAACGTCTTCTGGGTTTATATTTTGAGTAATTAGATTTAGCTTTCCTACTATTCATTGTTCCCTCTCATCAAAGCAATAAACTCTCCCAACTTTTCCTTTTCTGCCATGCTCAGTACTCTGCTTTTATTTTCTGTTTTTTTTCTAAATAAGTTCAAAAACATCGCTAATTTTGAGTCGGCTTTTGTTGTAGCTTCGGATGCAATCTTGCTTTTTGGTCGAAATCCTGTCTCAGTTTTCGATTTCGCTTTTCGTTTAAAATTCAACTGAGTTTCCGATTTTGGTCCATTATTTGACCCACCTAATTTTTGATTTGATTTATAAGTTAAATCATAGAGAAAACGATTGATTATTTTATAACTTTCTTCAATTGCCCCTGTCACATCAGGAAAGGTAAAAAAGCCATGCGGAGCACCAAGAATTCTTCGCAAATAGACTTCGTTATTCGCTTTGGCTAAAGCGTATGCATATGCTTCGCCTTCATCACGTAAAGGATCATGTTCGGTGCTAATTACCAATGTTTTTGGTTGTTGACTGAAATCATTCGCCATTAGTGGGGCGACTTCCGGATTTTTGCGATTTTCAGGATCCGGCACATATAATTCCATGTATTCCTGAACTCGCTTTGAGGTCAAACCGTAATCTTTGCCGTTAGTTCTAACTGAATCAAAAGGACTGCTTTCTTCATTGTGATCCCAATAAGTTGCAGGATAAATCAAAATTTGCTTATCTACCATCTCTTTACCACCATCACGCAAACGCAATGAAACGACTGCTGCCAGATTCGCACCTGCCGAATCACCGATTAAAGTAAATTCGCCTGCCATTGCACTATCAAACTTTTTATGATGTTGCATTAAATATTTACAAGCGTCATAGCAATCATTCAACCCTGCCGGAAACGGATGTTCAGGTGCCAAGCGATAATCTACTGAATAAACAATTTGGCCTGTCAGATCAGCCATGCGGGCACAGGTCGGCGTATAGGTTTCAATGTCGCCAATAACCCAACCCCCACCATGAAAAAAGAGTAGCGCTCCGGGTTTGCGAGGTGTATTGGGTAAGAAAACCCGAATCGGGATATTATGTTTTTCCTCGAAAGAATATATTTTGTGATCAAAAATAGTATAGCGGTAACTTACATCAGGTGTCAGGGCCTGCTGAAGATTACGAACTTTTTTATAGTTTTTTTTCATATCTATTTTCAACCTGGAAACCAGCTTTAAAAAAAATCTCATTAACGGATTCATTATTTATCTTTATGTTTTACTACTTTCATTATGTATCTCTATTCTTGACACTTTGCCGTATCAAAATATTATTAAAATTATAGCATAAAAGCATTTTTGAAAATTCAAGTAAACCTTTGATTCTGTCTTAATTAAATTCTGTTATATTTGGCAAGTTGTCAGATAAACTGAAGTTCAATTTCCATTTCAGTTTGGGTTGCAGTTAAGAAAGATCCTGTTAATTTAAGCATACCAATTGCAATATGACATTTTATCAAGCATAATATTTTAATAGTTAAGAAAAATAAGCCTGACATAAGAGGTTTGCTCATGAATTCCAAAAATAGGATCGTCGTATTTTTACCATTAATAATTCTAATACTTACTGTTGTAGTTTTGATTGTAGTTATTGAAGTTCCGAGAATTTTCAGAAAAACAAAACCCAGAGATCATTTAGCAGGTGCATTCTTAGCAAATAAAATTATAGCTATATCGGAAAAATCGTTAAAGGATAACGATTCATCTGACTCTATCAACCAAAATTCAACCAATCAGAATTCAAGCGGTAAACAAATCGAGCAACAAACTTCAGGTGATGGTTCTTCAAATATTAATCCGGAAGAGTCACAAGATCCATCTTCTGACTCAGCTTCGAGCGATCCGATAGATCAACAAGATTTAACCGAAGCAACAACTGAAGCTGAAAATATCGATTTAGATAAAATTGAAACAATGATAAAAATGTACGACTATGATCGAGCTTTAGAATTATTAAAAAAATATCCCGACCAAAATGATCAACGCATTCCCGAGCTTACCTTAGATATTAAAAACGGAAAAAACAACACCGTGTTAAAAAATCCTCTGGAAAATACACATATTTTTTTTCATTCATTAATTTATGATACTGCAAAAGCATTTGATGATGATTACAAAGCAGCCGGTTACAATCAATTTATGACGACCTGTCTTGAATTCGATCGCATTTTGGAACAGCTCTATGAAAGAGATTATGTATTAGTTGCAATGCATGACTTGGCAAAACTTGAAACGGATGAAAATGGAAATCAAGTCATGGTGCCGGGCAAAATTTATTTACCTGAGAATAAAAAACTTTTGGTGCTTTCAGTTGATGACGTAAATTATTATGAATACATGGAAGAAGACGGTTTTGCTAATAGACTAGTATTAGATCAAAACGGCAATGTAACCTGTTCAATGGTCAATGATCAAGGTATGACCATCTTGGGGGACTATGATGTTGTACCTATATTGAATAAATTTATTGAAAATCATCCGGATTTTTCTTATCGCGGAGCAAAAGGAATCCTCGCTTTGACCGGCTATGAAGGTGCTCTTGGCTACAGAACCGATGAAAGATATAAAGATACTAATCCGAACATTGATTCCGACATTGCTGAAGCAAAAAAAGTCGCTCAAGCTTTGAGAGACACCGGCTGGGAATTCGCCAGTCATTCTTGGGGTCATGTGGACATGAATATAATTACCTTTGAAAATTTCCAAGAAGATGCAGATCGTTGGGAGAAAAACATATTGCCGATCATCGGTGAAACCGACATTATGATTTATCCTTTCGGCTCGCCTTTCTCTTGGTCAATAGATGATTACAACTACGACAATCAACGTTTTGCCTATTTGAAACAAAAAGGGTTTGATTATTTTTGTACGGTAGACGGTTCTACAAACTATACAACATCCATCCGTGGTGACTTTCTGCTGCAAGGTAGAAGAAATTTAGACGGTTATCGGATGTATTATAATCCGGAATTACTTGATGATTTGATTGATACTGACTATGTACTTGACGAAAACAGACCCTTGCCGGTGCCACCTCTTTAAGTTTTATTTAGTGAGATAACTAAAATGCAAAATATAAAAGTAAATGAAACCATTTCCAATGGACTTTTTTACTTAGCTAGATAACGGTCATTTACTCTATCCTGTAAATAAACATTGGTCAAGCCGGAACCGGATTTTTCATACAGTTCGTACCCCTCTTTTTGACAGTTCCGACAAGCATCGCGGGGAATGGTAATACCTTTAATTTTTGAACCTCTATCGGATCTTGAATCGATATAATTCAGCCCGGAACAATTCGAACAAACTTTGAAATTTTGAGTTTGACGTTCCATAATACCATCCGTATCATAAAAGATATTTCTCTTTCTGCTGACTAATTTTTGATTTCCGTATTCTTTTTCAGCCAAAACGTCGCGTTGTTGCCATCTCTCATAAACTGTAGCTGAAAGCTTCTTAATATGCTCCGTAATTCGTGGATCTTGTCGCAAACGACTCGGATCATAATCCGGTTCTTTGACACCAGAATAATCAAGTCCCGCCATTGCTAAAATAATACCGGTATTGACATAAGGCAAAGCACTTTCTATGGAATAACCGCCCTCAAGTATTGCTACATCCGGATTTAGTTTTTCATTCAATATAGCGTAACCCTGAGCGGTAAAATTCATGTTGGTAATCGGATCGGAATAATGATTGTCCTGACCGGCTGAATTGACAATTAAATCCGGTTTGTATTCTGCCAGGATAGGTAGGATTACATGATCTAATACATAAAGATAGCCCTGTTCGCCGGTTTTCGGCGGTAAAGGAATATTAATATTATACCCATAAGCACCCGGTCCACCTGCCTCATCGATATAACCGGTGCCGGGATACAGAGTTCTACCGTCCTGATGAAAGGAAATAAACAAAGTATCCGGATCATTCCAATAAATATCCTCCGTACCGTCACCGTGATGGCAATCCGTATCAATTACTGCAACTCGTAAATCTCCATATTTTGTTCGCATTGCTTCTAAGCCTACAGCCTCAATGTTTCCGACACAAAAGCCACGATCACCGTATACCACCCGATGAGCATGATGTCCCGGTGGCCTGACTAGTGCAAAGGACTTCTCAGACCTACCGGAAAACACTAAATCAAATGCCTCGATCGCGCCACCCATACTCACCATATGCGATTTAGAAAATCTGGTTTTGACATCAGGTACAGCAAAATGAACCCGTTGAACATCTTTTTCTGTTGCAGGAACAGGATTGAAAAATTCAATGCCGGCAATATCCTGAATTCCTTCTTCGAATAATTGATCTTGAGTATATAGAAGTCTTTCTTCTCTTTCCGGATGGCTCGGAGATATTGCCCAATCAAAAGCCGGGAAAAAAACTAAACCCAATTTATTCTTAGCTTGCATAATTTACTCCTATTTTCTAGATAATCCCGTGCCAAAGACGTCATTACAGCAAATCGAAATCTGCTAAACCGTGGTCTTTGACACATCAGGTCCGGTTTCTCAAGATGATAATCCGTGCATAAAAAGTGAATGTCTCTTTGAGTTAATCTCTTACCTTATTTCCTGTTTTTATTCTATCACGCAGCTCAATCCAGGTTTAATTTGAGCTTTAATCCGAATGTTCTTTCCGCTGCTGTAACCATCTACCATATTAAAGCTAGACTCTTCAATAATTTCCGTTGCTAACTTCGAATCGCTTAGTTTTTTTGCCGCTTGGTTCAAACATTGCAAAATATATTTTTGACCTTCAGCCAAAGAATAACGTGAACCTATCTTTTCATAAATATTTAATTCAGGAATTATCAAAATTTTGCGTTGGGTGTCTGCCAACAAATTCAGTTCCATTGTCGGTTGAGCAAGTGCTGCTCCGATAGCATTGGCTACTTTAAATTGTTCAGGCAATAAAACATTCAACTTAAATACCTGCTTAAGATATTCAGCTAAAATCTTAGCAGGACCGCCGATTACTTTTACTTCAACCGGTTTAATCTGTCGATCTGCTAGAATTTCACGGACTGTATAGACCGGTTGACTATTGAGTTGCAAAAGCAAGTTATCAACCTGATTCTTAATCGTTTGAGCCGCTTTCTTTAATACAAGTTCTGCAAAATCTTCTGCCGATAATGCCAATTGTTCGGCTAATTCGGTAATACCTTGTCTTGCCCACGTTACTTGTTCAGTTGAAAAATTATCAAAATCTAATTTATGTAGAACCGACATGGCATCAGTCAGAGTCGGTATTGTACCACCAAATAACAATGGCGGACCTTTACGTTCCGGGCCAATCCTAATTTTTTCAGCCAGATTATTATCGTAAGAATTATTTGCAGATAAATAATTGAAATTGTCCCCATCCGCTGAATTTACTACAGATAAACAACTATCGCCACCAAGACCGATTGAGACACTGTATATCGCCCGTACCAAAGTTTTATGCTGACCTATTGTAATCCCTGTAGGTTCAAAAACCGGCACACCGTCTACCAAAAAGAATATATCAGTAGTTGTACCACCTATATCTAAGAGGACACTATCCATACGATTATCAAACAAGGCACTCATTCCCATAAAACTGGCGGCCGGTCCGGAAAGAATCGTTTCTACCGGACGGGTAATTGCATCCACAAGAGGCATTGTGCCACCATCAGCTTTCAAAATATAAATCGGAGCATTAATTTCAACTTCACGTAAGGCTGCTGCGATATTATTTGCGAATTCTTGAAAAATATTGTAAACCGCAGAATTCAAATAGGCGGTATTGACTCGTCTTGGAAAATTCAACCGTCCCGATAAGGTATGGCCTTGAGTTACCTGATTATAATCAGCTGCAAAATAGTCAGCTATCGCTTTTTCATGTTCGGGATTGCGAGTCGAGAACTTCGTCACAACAGCTAAGTTTTTCGTCTGTGACATGTTTAAGTCTTGCTTTAAGTCCTCTGCCTTATTTAAGTCTTTTTTCAAATCTTCTCTCGCACTTAAATCTTTTTTTAAAACTGCTAATTGCTGATAATCCAAGTCCTTAACCATTTTTCCGCGATGGTCTACATACCCGTCGATATAATTCACTTCAGACGGAATTTCCGGAAATTCAAAGTTGATTCCCGGACCTTTTTGTAAAATTAAATCGACTGCTGCCGTTTTGTTTTCCACAATAGCATTTGTTGAAATCGTCGTACTTAAATTCACTCGGGAAATTTGAGCTTTATCCAAATCGGCAATCAAATCATAAATCGCATTGAGAATCGTTCGGTAAAGATCTGTATGATCAACTTGATGTTTAATTGTTTTTATAATTTTATTATCTTTAACAGCTACACCGTCAATATGTGTACCACCCATATCAATTCCGATCAGCAAGTTCCACCTCCTACATATTACCTAATCTCACTCGATTTAAGTACTGCTCAGCTACCTTTTTCAATTCTTTGATTATCATCTTATCTGTTGCCGGCTCGGTATATTTATAGCAAGGAAAATATCTGCTCAAATGTAGTGGCAGATTTGGATTGAACGATGCCAAATATTTTGCCTGTGCCCTCATCTCTTCTTGATCGTCAGAAATTCCGGGAACAACTAGGGTTGTAACTTCAACATGAGCCACGGCTTGTGTCAGTTCGATAGTTTTCAGGACAGTCTTCAGATCACCACCCAGTTTACGATAACCCGTTTCAGAAAAACTTTTCAAATCAATATTCCAAGCGGAAACATAGGGCAACAGTTGTTCAAGATACGGCTGATTAATTTGTCCGTTACTGACAATCACAATTTTCAAATCTTCAGTTTGTGCTAATTTAGCAGTATCTAAAATAAAATCAAAGGCTATCAGCGGTTCATTATAGGTAAAAGCAATTCCGATATTGCCTCTTGCCTTTTCAACTTGTGCCAACTCAATCAGTTGTTTCGGAGTAATATCTTGAATTTGTACCTGTTCTCTTTTACGAGTTGCTATACTATAGTTTTGACAAAAAGGACATGACATATTGCAGCCAAAACTCCCAACTGACAAAATCATACTGCCCGGATGAAAATATGCCAGAGGTTTTTTCTCAATCGGATCCAATGCTAAGGCTGTGATTTTGCCATAATTTAACGAAATAATCTTACCTGATTCCGCCTTTCTGGCACCACAAAAACCTGTTTGACCTTCGCTTAATTTGCAGTAATGCGGACATAGCCGGCAAGTTACGCGATCATTCATATCGGATAACCTTAAATCTTAATGCCTTACTGCACAACATACAAATGTAATTTTGAGTTGCTTGCTTATTCATAGCGGATAACCTCAAAGCGCTCCAATTGATATTTTTCATCTGTGCCGATACCGGCTTTTTGTCTTGCTATTGCAACTTGTTCTTCCGCAGTGTCAACACCCTTTAGGTCAGGTAGCAAAACTCCGCGTCTTGAGCCTAAGCTGACAATTACACCATAACGCTTAGGATCTAATTCATCGATATCATTAATTTTTTCAGCCGGTGAAAGTACGTCAACACTGATTTCAAGATCTTGCAACTCATCAACTCGCACCGGAGTAAATCTTGGGTCACCGGTCGCAGCAGAAATCGCATTATGTTGTATTTCTGCAGCAAGCGAATCCTGATATGGTTCTAAAGTGCCGATACAGCCACGCAATCGTCCGTTTTTATGCAAGGATACGAAAGTAGCTGCACGTTTTTGCGTCATTTCAGCAGGCAAATTATCAAATAGAGCAGGTCGGACACCTTTGGTAATATATTCTTCAATCGTGTAACGGGCTAAAGAAACATAAAGGTTCTCTTCCGGCACTGCCACTGATTCTTTTTGTTTATCATTTTGTGTACAGCTTGATTCATCACTTGCCTCAGAGTTTTGTTCATTGTTGGATTCAAGATTTTGTTCAGGATTTGATCCGGAACTGAATCCAAAACTCAACTCAGTCTGTTCTTGTTTGTTTACAGACAAATCGAGAAATTTGCGCTGCAGATTATCAGCTAACGGTTCAAAACTTAAAACAGCATAACCCACACCGAAAGTTCCCTCATATGATAAAAGTTCAGCCGCAACATTTTTTCCGTCAAATGTTCCTGCCATAATCTGAAAAGACGGCAATCCACATTGAGCCGCCGGTTCAGTCAAACTCCTCGGCATTGTCAGCAATTCATCAAAAGCGGCTCTACTTAAAATATCGGTCATAGCTTGGTCGAATTGTGGACCTTCAGGTTTGAACCCGTATGGTCCATCATGTTTTAGAACATGAGATAGATCACCCGATGCAATAAAAACAGCTCGTCGCTTTAATTCTTTAGCTGATTCAGCAATTATTTGACCCAAACCGTAATGCACTTCGCCGGAAAAACCGGACAAGCCTAAACGCAAGAATTTGTATTCCTTATATTGGCTACAAATGAAACGTAGTGGTACTAAACTACCATGATCCAGTCGATTATCCCGACCATCAGCGAACATCGGAATATTCTCGCAGTCAGCTTTTTCCAAAATTAAATCAGCTAATTCCAAATCATTATTCAGCGTTTCACCAACAGCAGGAAATCCGAAATCGCCCATATCACCTTGATCAATCTCCGAAAAAGATAGAAAAAATGCATCGCGATATAGCGGTGCATGCGGTGAAGATAATATAATTGTATCAGGTGCCAACTCAGCAATTTCTTGGGCTACTTTTTTTAGAGCTATTGTTGTAGCTTCAATTTCAGATTCTTTACCCCTACCAATTTCAGGTAAAACAATAGGTGGATGAGGTACGGCATAAGCTTTTAAAATTCCAAAATTTTTACTCTTAGTCATCGGTAACCTCCTCTAATTAAGATATAAGCCATACTAATTCCGCATCTAAAGGTTCAAGACTAATTACATCAAAACAAGCCATGTCGCCGGTGCTATACGGAACCGAATTTCCAGTCAAGTAACTTGACCAATAACTAAGACTTGGTTGATGTCCGACAATAATCAAAGTAGTGTTTGAATCCAACAATGCAAATTTTGAAAACAAGTCCCCAAAATCACCATAGTAAATTGATTGTTCAACATTCCTCGCAGGGCTGATTTGTAGGTTTTCCGCAATAATATCTGCTGTTTCCTGAGCTCGATTTGCCGGGCTGGACCAAATTACTATGTTTTCCTGACCGGTAAGTTTCTCCGTTAACGCTTGCGCCTTTGTTTCAAACTGTCTGATGCCCTCAGATGTCAGATTTCGTTCACGGTCGGTTTTACCAAATGTATGTTCCGCTTTTGCATGTCTTACCAAAATAATCTTCATCGTTACACCCTCTATTTAAACTCTATCCTGCTCTTACTATTAAGTTTAACTCTCTTATTGCTGCTTTTAATTAACTGCTTTCTGTTACCTATTTTTAGAAATATTAATTGCGGATCATCAGACATAAGTTATTAGTTTAAAATTCCGTTAGTCATTAACAATAGCGGCAAATCCTGTTCTTAAATCGCGGTTTTCTGTTTCATAAAAATGTAAACGATCATCAATCCCTTCGTTTTGCATAGTTATCATCACTAACGGAACACCATCTTTGATCGTAAATAAATAGACATGTTTATCCGAATCAGGCGGTTGAGTTTCTGCATCAGAATAGATTGCGACCAAAGCATATTCGCCCGGCTTATTCACTCCATTGTCCGACCATTCAATTGCAATCGTCTCCCCAAGATAAGCAATATCCCAAATTCTATCCTCGCCCATTACATCGTCCGGTACCATCAAACCGTATAGATTAACACTATTACCTTGCCAATACTCATAATATTCCTGATTCATCCAATAACCCCAATCTTCCATAAAACTTGCTAATTTCATAGCTTTTTCCGGATTCCAGTATTCTTCTGTTG
This sequence comes from Clostridiaceae bacterium, assembly GCA_012521015.1. Taxonomy (GTDB): domain Bacteria; phylum Bacillota; class Clostridia; order Saccharofermentanales; family DTU023; genus UBA5436. Next base: position 12,816 of record JAAYNE010000106.1, read on the forward strand.
CTGCGGTGGTTGTCGGGGTCGTTGTAGGCGTAGTTGTTGGTGTTGTTGTAGACGTAGTTGTTGGCATCGTTGTAGGCGTGGGTAAAGTCAACACAGGTGTTCGGATATCTGCCTCTTCCGTTGTTGGCGTCGTTGTAGGCGTGGGTAAGGTCAACGGTGTTGATGTGGACTTTTCTGTTAATTTATCGGATTCATCCAAATTTGACGGATCAGAACCTATATTCAAATTAAATTCCGATTCGGAACCTATATCATTGGTTTCTACAATTTTTTCACCTTGTTCAATTCTCAAAGATTCTTCCAAAGCCTGCTCAATCTTTTTAAGCTCAACAGCAGTTTCATCAATTTTACTACAGCTTGTAAGCAAAACACCAATTAAAACAATACACATTAAGATCATTCTTTTCATGATAACACCTCTTATTCATTCGTGTTCAATAATATTCTACCATGAAGTAAAAAATATTAAACAGCCAGATATTTGAGGATTTGTTTTTTGTACTCTAAAAATTCGGGACGAAGGGTGAAATCTTTTCGTTTGCGTAATTTCGGATCAATAATTATTTGCTGCTGAATATTTTGTGTTAAAGGTTGTAAAATCACAATCCGATCCGAGAGTCTGATTGCTTCGTCTATATCGTGCGTGATAAAAATGGTTGAAAGTTCCAACTCTTGCATCATTTCAATATACCAAGACTGGACTTTGTCTTTGGTTAAGGCATCTAAAGCTGAAAACGGTTCATCCAGCAAAGCAACTTCGGAAGAAAATAGATATGTCCGAAGAAAAGCCGCCCGTTGAGCCATTCCGCCGGAGAGTTGTGCCGGATAGAGTTCCTCATAACCGGCTAATCCGAATTTCGGGATTAATTGCAATGCTTCCGCTCTGGACTCCAACTTGCTTTTACCACGGATTCTTAGTGGGAGTCCTACATTATCTAGGATCGTTAAATGTGGCAACAACAAATCTTTTTGTAACATATAAGCAAGATGTCCGGTTTCACCCGTGATTTCTTCGTTTTTTAGAAAAATGCCGCCCTGATCCGGTTCCATAATTCCCGCAATAATGTTGAATAAAGTCGTTTTACCACTACCACTTGTACCTAACAAAGAAATTATTTCTCCCTGAAATAACTCTAAATTCAAATCGCGCAAAACAGGCTTTCCATCAAATGTTTTGCTGATTCCTTTTATTTCCAGAATCGGTATTTTATTTTCCCGGTAAGTATTCATTGGTGAATCCCATTCCTGCAGAAATTTCATGTTCAATCAGTTCTTTTTCCCAAAGCCAGGCATAAAACCCGTTCCAACGTTCAGCATCAATGTATCCCCAATACGGAGCATCTGAAATATATTCATTTGCCAACCACTTCTGACTTGCCACAACGATCTCCCGATCAAGACCGGGTGCTGCTTGGAGCAAAATATCCGCAGCCTTTTCCGGATTGTCAATTGCATATTGATAGCCTTTGTTGACAGCATGTAAGAAAGCTCTGACAGCATTCGGATTTTTTCCTAAGAAATTGTTATTGGCAAATAGGAGCGGACTGTAATAATCAAATACAGGATTAATATCTTTGAAATACCAATAATTTGTTTCAAGATCGGTTTGTTCCAAAGCTACACCGTCCCAACCGTAATAAATCCAGACAGCATCAACTTGTGTTTGCAAAGATGCTTGGATATCGGTAACTGTTGAAGGGAAAAGTTCAACCTTTGACCAATCGCCTTGATCATCTGCCATAACTTGTTTTAGTATTGCTTGTTCAATCGGCAAATTCCAAGTTGCATAAGTATGCCCCTCAAGTTTAGCCGGCGAAGTAATTTCCTTATCTTTGAGAGAAACAATACCCGAAGTATTGTGATTAATTAACGTTGCTATTGCCGTCAATGGCAACGGATTTTCCATGGCAAAAGCCGGTGCCAAATAATCCTGAAATGATACGCCGATATCTGCACGACCTGCTGCAACTAAAGCTTCCGCTCCATCTTCCGGCGGACTTTGAATATCTACGGTCAAACCCTCTTCAGCAAAATAGCCAAGTTCGCTTGCCACATAAATGCCGGTATGATTTGTATTCGGAGTCCAGTCGAGAACAAAATTTATATTTTGCAATTCCGGTAAAACAACATCCTTTTCAATTTTCGGAGACGCGGCAGAAGTTGGATTATCTGCGGAATCTTTTGTATCTATGCCTGTGTTTATGCCTGTGTCTGTATTTGTATTTGTTTGCTTGTCAGTTTTAACATCAACTCCTGTTTCGATTTCTGCAGAACCGATGTCAGATGAATTAGAATTATCTTTTTCATCGGAATTTTGACTACAAGAACAAAGCAATAAGGTTATTACTATACATACCAGTAAAGCACTAAGAATTTTTTTCATTGTTAATATCCTTTCCATTTGCACCCTTTCCCGATTGGAACTTCCTCCAAGGCATAACTTTATTTTGAATGACATTTAAGACAAAAAGTAAAACTAAACTCAGGGCCGAAATTAAGAAAATAACAGCAAACATTTTGTCATAAGCAAATGATTTCCGAACTTGTGTCATATAAACTCCAAGTCCCTTGGATCCACCAAGCCATTCTGCAATTACAGCCCCGACAATTGAATAAGAGGCTGAAACTTTTAGGGAGGCAAAGAAACTGTCCAAAGCACCCGGCCATTTTACAAAATAAAAAATATGAAAATTTGTCGCACCCATAGCTTGCAAAAGTCTGATCTGATCCGGATCGGTTGCCTGAAAACTCTCTAATAAATTAACCGTCACAGGGAAAAAAGCTACCAGAAAAATTACTGTAATCTTCGGAGCCAAACCGTAGCCCATCCACAACACCAATAAGGGAGCTATTGCAACTGTAGGTACGGTTTGCGAAAAAATCAAAATCGGATAAATCGCTTTACGTAATCCTTCGCGAGAATCCATCAAAACTGCCAGACAAAAACCGGCAATTACACCGCAAGCCAATCCCAACAAACCTGCAATCAAAGTAATTGACAGATTATCCATAAGCACAGGCAAATCTCTGATAAAAGCTTTGACAACATTTACCGGTGACGGCAACATAAATGAAGGTACAAGCTCGATATCCGAAACAACTTGCCAAACTATCAACAATACTGCAACCAAAGATATGCTATAAAATTTTTTCGGAATTCTTTTATTGGATAACTGTTTCATTTCTTTGACTTTCAATGCTGTTTTATCATTTATATTTTTTATTGTTTTTTGTTTTTAATTGTTTATTTAATTTTTTTGTTTATATTTGGAAATTTTTTCATCTATCGTTAAGATTGTTTTCTGCGGGGCATAATTTATTTTGACATATGTGTATACTTGATCTGCACCTTGTTCAATACAGATTTCATTTGAACGTCTGATAATTCTTATTAAAGTTTCATACGGGCCTTCTACAGTAGTTTCGAAAGGACCAACTTCATACCTTACATCTAATGAAGCAATAAAAGAAATTACCGCATCTATAACACGAATCATTTCTTGATCTGAACTTCCCTGATCAAATTTTGGTAATACTTGAATTGCAATTGATGAGTTGATCATAAATCCTCCTAAAATTAAAAAACCTCCAAGCCGGCTTGGAGGTTCGCAAAAAATTATATGAGTCCCTACGCCGGCATTATCCGAACAGGTTCTAAGGGTTTCTACGAGATTTATCGTAAGTCTCAGCCGAGTTCGCTCAGCTCCCCTGTTTGTTTATGTTCTCACTTTACAAGTAATTAAGCTAAATGTCAATTTAATAGTCTATTATGTAATCAGAACAATTTTCATATAAGTCGGTAATAAAACAAAGCTTTAATCTTTCTTACATCTTAAACGATCAACAAATGTGAAGATCTCTGGCGATCGACACAATATCACCGGTAACCGCTGTAGCAGTTTCAAGAGAACCGGCACCGTATCCGGTGAAAACCAACTCTTTTGCATATTTGCTCGTAATTAAGATTGTGTTAAGTACACCTTCCGTATGGTAAAGCGGATGATCCGGATTTAAAGCTTCCGGTTTCACACTATAAGTAAATTCTCCGTCAGCATTTTTTGTTGCACGAGCAACTAATTTATAGGCTTGACCATTTTGTTTAGCATTTTTAATATCTTCTGCTGTGATCTTCTCAATACCTTCTCGTTCAATACTTGAAGCAGCAGGATATTTTCCGGTAATTAAATACCCCAAAATGCCCAATTTATGCATCGCATCGTATCCTTCCAGATCTGCCGAAGGATCAGCCTCTAAATAACCGTTTTGCTTAGCTTCATCCAAAGCCTCTTCAAGAGTTTTGCCATTTTTAACACCGGTCAAAATATAATTGGTTGATCCGTTGAGAATACCAACAACACTTTCAACTTGATCGCCGATCAAACCTTCATTTATACTGCGCAAAATCGGAATAGCTCCGGCTACAGCTGCTTCATAACGCAAATGAATATCCGTCTCATCGGCTTTGGCTTCCAAAGCTCCCTGCGCTGTAAATACAGCGTACTTATTAGCTGTAACTACGTGTTTGCCTTTCTCCATAGCTTGCATCATAAAATTCGTAGCAGGATTCAGACCGCCGATCAGCTCAACCACAATATCAATTGATTCGTCATTTAAAATTTCATTATAATCCGTGACTCGCAATTCTGTCGGTAATCCCGGAGGATACTCATCCGGTAAAACAAGGACTTTTGTTATTTGAATTTCCACATGGCGACCTGTCGCTTTGTAAAGTCTGCGTGTAATCAATTCTCGCTCATTATTTAATACTGTAAATACTCCGCTGCCAATTGTTCCAAAACCTAATAAACCGACTCTGATTACTTGTGGCAATTCCTGGATCTCTTGTTTGTTTAAATCTAGATTTTTCATATCCTTAAACCCTCACTTAACATCTATTACAAAATTAATATATTAATCAATATATAACTAATTTAATTATTATACACAAATTTGCAAGTTTTTTTAATTACAAATTTTATTTTATCAATAAATCTCGCTAATCCTTGAGTAGCTACTTTAAAGTTTATCTTGGATGTCATTTTAGTTTTTGCTTGCATAAATAAATAATTAATACAGATGTAACTGAGAAAACTCCAAATTAATCAACATTCTCTATGTTTTTTATACATAAAAAAGAGGAGCCGAAAGTTTGAACTCCTCCTCAGTTTTAATTATCGTGTAAAGTAGATCTTATCTAATCTGTCTCTTGAGGTATGCTTTTCTTGCGAGCTAGCAAGATTAATCCGCCTGCGGATAAGAGTATTAGAGTCGGCCATGAATAATATCCACTACTCTCCTCGGTTTTCGATGTAACTTCGCTCAATTTAGTTGCTTGAACCTCTTCCTGATCAACTTGTACTTTGATTTCAAGCGTACCGTGGGCAGAATCTGATGCAGAAACAATTTCCATCGGGTACTTACCAACAAAAAGGGTCTCCAGGAATGAGGGTTTGAAGGTATCAGACGATCTGCGATGTACCTATTTTATTGCCGGCTTCATCCTGATACGTAATAGTATGGTTTTTTGCTGTCGCTTAAATCTCGTGGAAAAAGTAACCCGAGACTTGTTCGACACCGGATTATTTTGTACGACAATCTGCTGTTTCTTAAGCCTGTTTGTTTTTTAGAAAATTTCAAGACTTGAGGCGGAGAAATAGCCACATATAATTGATAATAAAAAAAGTACGATCAGCGCAATGGATATTTTTTCAATTCTTTTCGTAACTGTTTGTAGTTAGGCAAATACGATTCAACTATTGACCAAAACGTAGAAGAATGATTCATCTCATAAAGATGGGCCAGTTCATGAACCATCACATATTCAAAAAGTTCTTGGGGTATAAAACCACAATTTAGGTTCAGCGAGATATTCCCTTTAGAACTACATGAACCCCAACGAGTTTTTTGATGACGAATAGTAATTCGCTTTGGATGTAATCCTTTATAGGTTGCAAGAAATACTTGTACACGTTTCAAAGTTTCTTTTTTCCCAAAAGAAATCTCCTCATCGTTTAATGGAACCGCTGGTACAATATCCTTCATTCTATTCAGATGTTTTAAAATCCAATTTGATTTACTACGTACAAAATCTAAGATATATCTTTTCGAGCACTTTTGGGGTGCTCGAATCTTGATCCGGTTTATTGCAATAACTTGTAGTGAAAGAGTTTTTCTATAAGAAAAAATGAGCTCGCATTCTAACTCTATAGTTTTTCGTGATTCATTTTCTAAATTGATCTTGATTAAATCTGATTTAAATCTCATTGATTTGTTCATATTAACTTGTTTAATTTTCGATTTATAAAAGCTAAAGTTTCATATTTCTGAGACGTTCAACTCGTTCTGCGGTTTTCGGATCAAGTTTAGCTTGTTGATCTAAATACTGCGGGTTATTTTCTAAGAAATTGCGGACAAATTGATGCGGATCAGCGTAATAGTCAAGTAAAAGTTTCTCTTGGGCATTGTTGATTAAGTTTTTATCCAGTGCATCAGCAAATAATGCGGGAGAGATCTGAACCAGTGTTGTAGCTTTGATTCCTTGTTGAGCAAGAATTTCAATGCCGCCTTGGCAACGATCAACAATTGCCAGAGTATCTGTGATTTTGCCGCCACTTGCTGCGACACTACTTATCCAATTTCTGGTATAGCTTGAGGCTTCAGTGATTAAATCTGCAATATGTAAAGCTCGACCTAATGTTAGGTCTGAGTTAACCATGTCCGGAGTGTGTTTCGAGTCAATATCACATTCTGTGATATTCTGATTTTGCAGGTTGTCCACACGTACCGCTTTTTGAGTAACGTCGGACGAATACCAGGCTTGATTATCCTTAAATAAAGTCAGATGCGGTTTGTTCAGTTGTCTGGCAATTTCAATTGAGAAAAAATAATCCCTGCGTTCTCCGCCTGAGATAAAATCGCAAGTAATATCTTTAACTGCCGCGACTGCGGTATCAATTACCGAGCGATAAATATCCGATTTTTCATATTGCGCTTTGCAAACTGTTGCCAGCTCTTTACACAAATATTCTCGATTTTCTTTTTCTGCCATTTTTTCGATAAATTGCAACAACATTTTGGCTTCAGTTTCCGAGCCAAAGAGAAAATGTGTGTTGACATAATAAGGTCCGAAAAGACCTGATGTATACCAGAACGGCTGATTTTCAGGACACACTTTTAAAGCTCCTGTCGCAAATAAAGCATCGGTAATAATAGATGTCATTTTCAATTCTCCTTTTGTCAGATCAGGTCCAAAGTTCTGTAGTAACGTTTAAGTCCATGGTTCGGTATTAACACTTGAGTCCATAGTTCTAAAGTAACTGTCAGGTCCAAAGTTCCAATGTTCCGGTCAATTCTGAGATTCTGTCAACCTTCAGCTTGCGACATAACTCAGGTAATTCAGCCATAATTTTCCAGGGCAATGAGGGATTAACTAATAATCCCGTGCCGATTTGTACAGCAGAAGCACCGGCAATCATAAAAGCCGCCACATCTTCAGCAGAGCTGATTCCGCCCAATCCCACGATCGGAATAGAAACGGAATTGTAAACTTCAGAAATCATGCGTAGTGCCACCGGTTTTATCGCCGGTCCGGAATAACCGCCGGTATTATTGCGCAAAATCGGTTTTCTGGTTTCAATGTCAATTACCATGCCTAATAAAGTATTGATTAAACTTACGGCTGTGGCTCCGCCTTGTTCGGCAGCTTTTGCCATATCGGAAATTGAGGTAACGTTCGGTGTTAGTTTTACCCAAATCGGATGCGGACTGCGTTTTACACATTCCGCAGTGAGCGATTCTATAATTTGGGGATCGGAACCGAATGTAATGCAGCCTTCTTTTACATTGGGACAGGAAAAATTCAGTTCAATCGCAGCGATATCTTCTTGTGCCAATCGCTCAGTGATATAAATATAATCTTCTGCAGTATCACCGGCAATATTTGCAATAATGGTTGCATTTTCTGAACGCATAAAAGGCAGTTCTTTTTGCAGAACAACTTCCAGACCGGGATTCTGCAGTCCAACGGCATTTAACATTCCGCAATCACACTCTGCGACCCGTGGTGCCGGATTACCTTTGCGCGGCAGACGCGTAAATCCTTTGGTTGAAATGGCACCAAAAGCAGATATATCGAAAAATTCAGCCATTTCCTGACCGAAACCGAACGTACCGGATGCAGCAATTAAAGGATTTTTCAAAGTTAAATCCGCGACTTTTACACTTAAATCTGCCATTGAATTACCTCCGCCGGAAATACCGGACCCTCTGCACAACAACGATCATAGTCAAATTCAAGTTCATGTTTAACTGCTGCTGTATCTATTTCACTTTTAATCTCTCCGACATCCGATTCACGTTTAATTGCTACAGCACAGGTTCGGCAAATTCCGATCCCGCACGCCATCCTCTCTTCCAGAGAAACCTGACATTGCAAGCCGACTTGTTTTGCCCACATTGCAGCTTTTTGCATCATCGGACGTGGTCCGCAACAGAGTAAGGCTATTTTCGATTTTTCAAAAGAATGTCCCACAAGATTTTTATCAGTATCAGGCTTTGAATTATTAAAATCATTACTATTTTTATTGCTGAAATCCGACCAAAGCTTTTCTAAAGCATTTTGAGCAAATCCTTTGATGCCACTCAAACCGTCTTCTGTAGCAAGACAAAAACCATCGGCCAATCTGTTCATTTCTTCTACCAATAAAACATCATCACTTGAACGAAAACCGGTTGCAATATGGGTTTTAATGCCTCGTTTCTTTGCAACTTCCAGCAAAAAAAGCAAAGGATAAATACCTGTCCCACCACCGATAATAAATAATGTTTCTAAGCCGTCAAGTTCAAAACCATGCCCTAAAGGACCCAGCGCCGAAAAAGTTTCACCGATTTCCGCATCGAAAAATGCAGCTGTTCCGGCTGCCTTTTTCTTAATACCTAAAGAAAAAGTTCCGGCCGGCCGGTCGACTTGAGCAATCCCGAAAGGTCTGCGCAAAAAAGCCGGCCCTTTAATTGCCACAAATTGACCGGGTTGAGCCGTATCGGAAATAATTCGTGACTGAAAAGTCAGTAAAATATTATCTTGATTGAGAAGTGTTTTCTTAATCAGAGTACAATCGTGCTCTATTTTTCTCACTTGCTTATGCTCCTAAAATATTTTTAAAGCTCAATTTCTATATTATCAGATCTCTTGCGTATCGTTTTGATTTCATCCATTGTCATCTCGTTGATCGGCTTATTGAAGTGTCTGGTTTGTCTCACAATTTCGGCAAATTCGGCAATCGTATAAGTTGTTAAATCATTTACATCCAAATCTTTTTCTAAACATTCAGTTACGGCAACCAAAGTATCTAATGATGTTAAAGTCGCAATGCCGTGTTCGATACAGAGACGACGTAAAGTAAAGCTCAGACCTTGAGTTTCACCCGATCTTACAGTATTGATAAATAATTTTACCTTACCGCTACGAATAAACGATTTAACATCACGACCATTCGTGTCGGAATATTTTACTACACTAGTGGGAAGTCCATGCCAATTCAGATAATTCGCCGTCCCACCCGTTGCATAAAAGTCAAAACCCAGAGTATAAAGTCGTTCTGCTAAAGGCAGAAGTTCTGCCCGATCAGCATCATTAACCCATATTAAAATTGCACTGCCCTTAACGGGAAATTTAAAGCCTGAAGCCAGAATCGCTTTATACATCGCATCGGCATAATACTCCGATAAACCCAGAACTTCACCTGTGCTTTTCATTTCAGGTCCTAATACAGTATCCACATTATGTAGTTTTTCAAAAGAAAATACCGGCGCTTTAATCGCATAAACACCGGGATAATTAGCATAAAGACCGGTTGGCAAACCCAATTCTTCAAAACTATCATCAACCATTAAGCGGGTTGCAAGATCAACTATCGGCAGACCTGTCACCTTACTGATATAAGGTACGGTACGACTTGAGCGCGGATTAACTTCTAAAACATAAACTTCATAGTTATACAAAATAAATTGGATATTGATCAGACCGATCACATTTAACTCTTTTGCTAAACGTTCGGTATAAGTAACAATTTTTTCTTTAACTTTATTTGAAATATATGCCGGAAAAATCGAAATTGAATCGCCTGAATGGACACCTGCTTTTTCCAAATGCTCCATTATACCGGGAATCAAAACGTTGTTTCCATCACTTAATGCGTCAACTTCCAGTTCAGTCCCTTTGAGATACTTATCAATCAAAATCGGATGTTCCTGAGTCTGAAGATTAATGATTGCCATATATTCCTCAATCGCCTGGGCATCGTTACAAATCATCATGCCCTGGCCTCCTAAAACATAAGATGGTCTGAGCAGAACCGGATAACCCAACTCAGAAGCAGCTAGCAAAGCCTCTTCTGTTGTAAAAACAGATGCTGCTTGTGGTCTCGGAATTTGACAAACTTCGAGAACTTGATCAAATCGCGCACGATCTTCAGCTCGATCCACGTCGTCAGCCGATGTTCCGAGAATTGTATAACCTAAATTGCTAACATCTTCAATCAGTTTTATGGCTGTTTGTCCACCGAATTGACAAATAACACCGTCCGGATTTTCTTTTGCTAAAACTCTGGCTACATCATCTATCATCAGGGGTTCAAAATATAAACGATCTGAAGTATCGAAATCGGTTGAAACTGTTTCCGGATTATTGTTGATAATAATCGATTCATAACCGCAAGCTTTTAAGGCTTGCACACAATGAACCGAACAATAATCAAATTCAATGCCTTGTCCAATCCGAATCGGGCCTGATCCCAGAACTACAATTCTTTTCTTCTTTTCAGTTGCGGCTATTGCAGAATTTTCTGATTTTTCATCATTTTCTAAAACTCCGTTAAATTCAGAATTAATTTCAGCAGAAGATTTTATTTTAACATTTGAATCTGACTGATCGGATTCGTCTGATAATTCCAAACAACCATAATAGTATGGACTCTCGGCTTTTGATTCACCGGCACCTGTATCAATTGTTTTATAAACTGTTCTAATACCGATTTCTTGCCAAATTTTTTGAACATATGAATATTCAATACCCAGCAAATTACTTAAAGCTGTCTCGGAAAAACTCCATTTTGCAGCTTGAATCATTAATTGCTTTAATTCCGGGATTTCTTGCAACTCACTGAATGATAATCTTTGTAGATGCTTATCTACTTTTAACTTAGTCAAGGCAGATTCCAGATCTACAATATTTTTTATCACATTGAGAAAATAAGGACTGATTTGAGTAAGTTCATAAAGTTCATCCAATGATTTGCCACGCCGAATAACTTCTGCAAGATAAAACAGGCGGCGATCATCAACTTGTAAAATCACTTCCATTAAGTCATTATTTGAAAGTTCCTGCATTGACGGTTTTGTCAATGTGACATAACCTTGTTCCAATGAGCGTATTGCTTTGAGCAAAGATCCCTCCGTCGTACTCGCAATAGACATAATCTCGCCGGTCGCTTTCATTTGTGTACCTAAATTACGCTTGGCATGAACAAATTTATCAAACGGCCATTTCGGAATTTTGGTAACTACATAATCAATAACAGGTTCGGTTGCTGCCCAGGCTTTGCCGGTAAATTCGTTGCGTATTTCATGCAGGGTATATCCTAAGGCGATTTTTGTTGCAACCTTGGCAATCGGATAACCGGTTGCTTTTGAAGCTAAAGCAGATGAGCGGGAAAGTCTCGGGTTAACTTCAATTACCGCATACTCTCCATTCGTAGGATGTAGAGCAAATTGAACATTACAACCACCTTCGATTTCCAATTCTTCAACAATTCGCAGAGCTGCACTGCGCAACATATCATATTCCTGAGAATTCAAAGTCAAAGCCGGTGCCATAACTATTGAATCACCGGTATGAACTCCAACCGGATCAAAGTTTTCCATAGAACATACAGTTATTGCATATCCGTCGGCATCACGTACAACTTCAAATTCAATTTCTTTCCAACCGGCAATTGCTTTTTCAATTAACACCTGATGAACACGCGACACTTCCAGACCGGTCGCCGCAATCTCACACAACTCTTCAAGGTTAGCTACAATACCGCCTCCTGTACCTCCTAAAGTGAAAGCGGGGCGAACGATAATCGGATAACCTATATTATCAGCTAACTCTGTAGCTTCAGCAAGATCATGAGCTATACCGGAAGGTATACAGGGTACGCTAATCTTGAACATAGCATCTCTAAACTCTTCACGATCTTCACCCTTTTTAATACCTGCTGCTTGAGTTCCCAAAAGCTTGATTTTATGTTCTGCCAAAAAGCCCGACTCAAAAAGTTCCATTGCCAAATTGAGTGCTGTTTGACCACCTAACGATGCCAATAAAGCATCACATTTTTCTCGCAATAAAATATTTTGAATAACATCTACTTGCAAAGGTTCTAAATATACCTGAGATGCCATATCCTGATCCGTCATAATTGTCGCCGGATTACTGTTAACTAAAACAGTTTCAATATTCTCCTGTTTAAGAGTTCGACAAGCTTGAGTTCCCGCATAATCAAATTCCGCTGCTTGTCCTATAATAATCGGACCGGAGCCAATAACCATGACTTTTTTTATCTTGTCATTTTTGGGCATCTAATCGTCCCTCTCTCTAAGTGCCTTTATTAAATCATCACGCATTCTCAGTGCTTCACGTCTGGTCGCTTCCGCAAATTGTTCCGGTGGAAGTTCCATCTGTTTTTGATAAGCGCACATTAACGAACGAGAGGCATTTACAATTGCACCTGTTCCGTCTGCTTTAAATTGTTTTGCACAATCGGCTGCTGTCCCGCCTTGTGCACCATATCCGGGAACTAAAATCCAGGAATGTTGCAAAACTTGACGCATTTTTATCGCCTGCTCCGGCCAAGTCGCACCGACCACAGCACCGATCGGAGAATAGCCGTCTGACCCCAGATACTCTTTTGACCATTTAGTTAAAGTTTCAGCGACAACCTCATAAACTTTTCTTCCGTCAGTCAATTCCAAGTCTTGAAAATCAGTTGCTGACGGATTCGAAGTCCGCACCAAGATAAAAATGCCTTTACCATTTTTTTCTGCAATATCAATAAACGGTTGAATTCCGTCAATTCCGAGATAAGCATTAACTGTCAAGGCATCAGCATCCCAAAAAGCACGCTCAGTCTCTCCAAGTGGTGTTTTGCCTAACCATGCAGCAGCATAGGCAGAAGCTGTACTGCCGATATCATTACGCTTGCCGTCCAGGATAACCAACATATTTTTAGATTTAGCTAGAGTTATCGTGCGAGCTAAAGCTTTCAGACCCGGCAAACCGTACATTTCATAATAAGCAGCTTGAGGTTTGACTGCCGGAACAATATCGTAAACCGCATCAATCAAAGCACTATTAAAACGCACCAAAGCTTCTTCGATAAATTGTTCATCATCACTAAACTCCGCTCGCCATTTTTGTAATAAGCTTGCAGGAATGTATTCTAATTTTGGATCTAAGCCCATCACTGTCGGATTGTTTTTGCTTTGAATCGCAGTTGTTAATTTTTCGCTAAAACTAAGCATTAATCTTGCCTTTCAGTTATTTATTTTGAAAATCACTATAAACTATCTTACCGTTAACTATCGTATATTTGACCTTGCTGCCCAAAATCATGCCATGAAAAGCGGAGTTTTTCCCTTTAGAAGCCATTTTAAAGCGATCAACTTGCCATGACTCCTCAAGGTCAATCAAGGTGAGATCAGCCGGTGCTCCGATTGCAAAAGATCCTCGTCCTACTTTAATTAAACGTTCGGGCGCCGAACAAAATAGGCGGGCTAAATCTTCAAGTTGTAAATATCCCGGTTTAACTAAATAAGTGTACGAGGCACTGAATGCAGTTTCCAATCCGGTCATTCCGTTTTTTGCCAGGCAAAATTCTATATCTTTTTCATCTTCATGATGTGGTGCATGATCGGTAACAATCATATCCAGAGTGCCGTCTTGAAGTCCTGCTATAATCTCTGCAACATCTTCAGGTCGGCGCATCGGAGGATATGCTCGGAACAATGTATTATAACCGCGACAATCATCATCGGTAAATATAAAATATTGCGGACAAGTTTCGGCTGTAACCTTAACTCCTCTGGCTTTGGCTGCTCTAATTTGTTGAACACTGCGTTTGGTACTGACATGAGCTATATGAACAGGCAAATCCAGATAATCCGCCAGCAGGATATCTCGCATCACATTAATATCTTCTGCAATTGAGGGTGAACCGGGCACTCCCATTTGGGTCGATGCCAGACCCTCGTTCATGATTCCGCCGTTTGAAATACTGGCATCTTCACAGTGATCAATGATCGTTAAATCAAAATCCGCTGCATAGACCATTGCTTTACGCATCATATCTGCTGTCTTAACAGAAACACCATCGTCGGAAAGTGCAACTGCACCGGCTTCTTTCATTAAGCCGATTTCAGCAAGTTGTTCACCTTTTTGTTCTTTGGTTACGGCACCTATCGGCCACACGTTTACTACGCCGTCCTCTGCCGCTTTTTCTTTAATAAATCCAACAACAGCGGCATTATCACAAATCGGATTTGTATTCGGCATACAGGCAACAGAGGTAAAACCGCCGGCAGCGGCAGCTCTGGTACCGCTTGCAATATCTTCTTTATATTCAAAACCCGGTTCTCTTAAGTGAACATGTGCATCAATTAATCCGGGAAACACGACCAAGCCTTTGGCATCAATTTCATAATCAAAAGGTCCGTCATAAGCTTCTACAAAACAGCCATCTTTGATAAAAACTTCAGATAATTCCCGGTTTATGTTTTGAGCATTATTTTGAGTAGCAGTTTGAACTTGTATTTGTATATCCGTTTGAGTTTTCGCTTGAACATCAATTAGAGTTTTAGTTTTGGTGCTACTTTTATCGTTTATATTGTTAACATATTTATCTAGAGAATCTGTAATAGATATTTCTCTTGGAAAAATCAATCTCGCATTATAAATTCTCGCGTTCATAGACATTTCTCCTTAAACTCAACAAATAAAGTACAGCCATTCTTACAGCGACACCATTTGTAACCTGTTCGGAAATAACTGACTGATCACTTTCATATAAGGCGGAATTAATCTCCACACCTCTATTCGCAGGACCCGGATGCATAACTAAAGCATTTTTCTTTGCTAATTTAATTTTTTTATCATCCAAACCATAGTAACGAAAATATTCATTAACTGACGGAAAAAGTCCCTTTTCTATACGCTCAAGTTGAATTCGCAAACTCATAACTACATCAGCATCTTTAATTGCTTCTTCAACATGTTTTGTGTACTTTGCACCCGTACTCTCAACATCAAGTGGCATCAAACTTGCCGGACCGGAAACCCAAACTTCTGAACCTAGTTTAGTTAAAGCTAACAAATTACTTCTGAATACTCTGCTGTGCAGACAATCTCCGATGATTGCAACTTTCAATTTGTCTAAATGCCCCAGTTTATCCCGCATCGTAAAAATATCAAGCAAAGCTTGGGTCGGATGCTCATGCATACCGTCACCTGCATTGATTACGGAAGCTTTGACTCTTTTTGCCAAAAATTCAGCTGCTCCTGATTGCTGATGGCGTATAACCAGGAAATCAGTTGCCATCATATCGATTGTTACTGCTGTATCGAGCAAAGTTTCACCTTTATTAACCGAACTGCCGGACGAAGAAATATTGACCGAAGCAGCACCCATATATTTTGCTGCCATTTCAAAAGACATTCTTGTTCTGGTGGAATTTTCAAAAAACAAATTGACAACGGATTTTCCTTGTAGATGTGAAGTCTTTTTTGTCGGCTGAACCAATACCTTTTTCATTGTTGTTGCAGTATTTAAGATCAAAGTTATCTCTTCGGAACTTAATTGTTCTATTCCGAGCAGATCTTTTGATTTAAGATGCATATTAGTTTTCCTTTCTAAAAAATACGGTATAAAAACCGCATCATCAGTGATTGAGATTGATTCGAACTTCAGGTCCTACCAGTAGTACCTGATCTTCACCGTCAATTTCTTCAACTTCGACATTGATCATTTCCAAACGCGAAGTGGGCACATTTTTACCGACATAATCCGGTCTAAATGGTAATTCGCGATGCCCCCGGTCAATCAAGACTGCTAATTGAATACTGTTCGGTCGCCCCATATCAAAAATTGCTTCAATTGCAGCTCTCACGGTACGTCCTGTATAAAGAACGTCGTCCACCAAAATTATCTTGGCACCGTAAATATTGATATCAATTTGGGTAGCATTAACAATTGGATTTTCTGCAAGCATACTTAAATCATCCCGATAAAAAGTAATATCTAAGATTCCAACACCGACTGTTACATTTTCAATTTCTTTGATCTTGGTGGCAATTCTTTTTGCCAAGGGAACTCCTCTACGCTGAATACCTACCAAATAAATATCTTCAGTTCCACGATTGCATTCCAAAATCTCATGAGCAATCCGAGTAATTACCCGATCCATTGTTGCTTGATCCATCAGATGTGCTTTGACTTTCATAAATTTCCTTTCCACCCATATGGCTGTTTTTTAATTTAAGTACCCGATTTTTTGCGAATTTTATAATAAGCTTAATATATGTCAAAATTCAGTTATAATTTTTATTATACACAAACTATATTCTTCGCTAAATTTTACAAAAATCAATTATGATTTTTTCGCATAAAAAAACCCTTATAACAAGGGCAAGAAAAAAATGCAGATAACCAGACCGTTTCCTAATCTTTTGCTACTCACCCTTTCAGACTCACAGGACTGATTAAAGGATTTTCAACATTCACTGCTTTGATGTTACTGCTAAACAGTTTAAATTGCAAGTAAAAATTTTCTCTAAGTTTTCCATATTAGTACGTTATCCTAATATGATGGTTATAGCACTAAGTAATATATTTGATTGAATTAGAAACTAATTATCCTAATGCCAAATCCAGAACCCTTTGAACATCTTTCTTTTTGGCACTGCCTTCATGGATTTTTTCTTCGTCTACATAAAATGTCGGGACATAGTAATAATCATATTGTTCGGCGACTTCCGGTTGTTTGCGTTCATTAATCATCTCAATTTCAATATTTTTGTATTTATCTTCGCTTTGTAATTCTTTCAAATAACCTAGAGCTAATTGGCAATACGGACATGAATCAAACATAAAAAATTTAATCTTTTTCATCTTATTACTTCCTTTCTGAAATAGTCGTTACAGAATATTCCTAAAGTCATTTTTGATTAAAGAGCACACACTAATCAAGTTTTATTTTTGTGATTGCAGCACCCAAACAGACACCGAACCACCATTACAGAAGAAACGACCTTGTCCTTGCTCATCTAAAGTAATCATTTCTTCCCTATTTCCGGTGATGTCATAAAAAACTCTAGCAGCAAACTCTTGATTAAAGGTTATGTCTTTATAGCCCGCTTCACCGTTACTCATGATACATAATAAGCCCGAATCAGGATTCTCCGGCTCACCCATTCTTTGAAAAGCGATACAATTAGGATGATCGAAATAGTCAATTTGCTCACCATAAGCATAATTTTTTCTTGCTCTGAGTAGAGGGTCAAGCATCGCTTTTTTACTTTCCACCGGAGTCTCACCGCCACAACCATAATAGTCACCGTAAAATAGACAAGGGTATCCATTTTCACGTAATAAAATTAAGGCATAAGCTAAAGGTTTAAACCAATCATCAATCCAAGATTCCAAGGATTGTCCCAATTGGGAGTCATGATTATCGACAAAAGTCATTACATGATCCGGATCATCATTGACAAGCGTCTTTTCAAATATTCTTCTCAAATCATAATTTTGTCCCTGCTTGGCAGCATCAAAAAAACGAAAATGTAAAGGCACATCAAATAATGCCAATTTTTCTCCTACTTTGTCCAAAACTTCGCGTAAAACATCGTAGTCACCGTTCCAATATTCACCGACTACATATAGCTCACGATCGCTTTCTTGTCGGACATGATTGGTCCAATCATTAATAAACTCTAAATCAATATGTTTCAAAGCATCCAGACGCAGACCGTCCAGATTTAATTTATTAATAAACCAGGAACCCCAGCGCTTAATTTCTACAATCACATCAGGATTATTGTAATCTACATCAGCATGCATTAAATAATCGTAGTTGCCTTTTTCTTCTTCAATAACATTCTCTGAAAAATCCTTTGATTCGCCCTGAATTTCACCGAGAATTTTGAAAATGCCTTTATTCCCGGTTCTTTGATCAAAGTCAACTGCTGTAAAATGTTGATGATACCATTCAAATTGAGAGTATTTCCCGGTTCGTCCCGGAAAGAAAAATCGCGTCCAACCTTCAATGTCATACGGTTCGGAAATTTCTGTTTCACGTTCTTCCGGATCCACTTCCACAATTCGAAAAATTTCCGTTTGATCAGCACCCGCTTTATGATTCAATACGGTATCCGCATAAACTTGAATGTCATTATCGTGTAAAGCGGCAATTGTCTCTTGTAATTCCGTCAAAGTTCCATATTTGGTACGCACCGTACCTTTTTGATTAAATTCACCTAAGTCATACAAATCATAAGCACCATAACCGACATCATTTGAACATTGACCTTTGTAGCAAGGTGGAATCCATACAGCTGTAACGCCCATTTCTCTGAGCTGGGGTATGTCCTCACGTATGCGTTGCCAAAGCTTACCGTCATTCGGCAAATACCATTCAAAATACTGTATAGCTAATCCGTTTTTCATGTGTATACCTCTATCTACACAATTTCTGTACAAAATTTTTTCGTACTTGTTTCCTTAAAACTATTCAGTGTTATTTTGTTTGTGCTTATTTTTCTTATTTAAGCAAAATCTTTTCGACAATTAATATTATATTCTAAGCTCTGGTTTCCAACATTAACACTAGATTAAGTTTAACACAGATAGAATAATCGGAATAAAAACTGCCGGTATAAAACTGCCTATACGAATTTTAGTATCAAACATTAAATTTATTCCGATACCTAGAATAATTATACCACCAACCGTCGAGATAATTGTTATGGCCGTAGTACTCAACAAACCACTGATACTTGATGCTAATAAGACAAATAAGCCCTGATAGAAAATCAGCGGAATGGCCGATAATAATACACCAAATCCCATGGTCGTAGCATAAATCATACCTACAACACCATCTAGAACTGATTTTGCCAACAAAGTCGAACCGTCATTAAGCAACCCTGCTTGGATCGAACCAACAATTGCCATACTTCCAGAACAAAACAGAATCATTGATGAAACAAAACCGGTTGCTATATTAGATTTTGCTTTTGGCATTAATTTTATAGAATCATTGGTCAAAGAAACATCTGTTTGGTTTTTTTCTATTCTTGATGTTTTTAATTTTTCTTGCTCATTTTTTCGAACTCGGTTTTCGATATATTGACCGAGTTTATTGATACCGTCCTCTATTCGAAGTAACTCACCTATAACTACACCTAATGTTAAACAAAGTAAAACTATTAAAGGATTCGCATCGGTCAGCATGGTTGAAATTCCGATATACATTACACCCAGTGCAATCGCTTTCATCAGCGTATTACTTATTTTTTTCGGTAAAAGTTTACCGATTAACATACCCAGTAATCCTCCAACCAGAACAGCTGCACCATTTATTAAATTATAAATCATGTTAATTTTCCTAATATTATCTTTCTCTAATAACAGCCGGCTTGAATTGTTAGTTAACCTGAAATTAATTTTTCCATTTTTACAATTCGCTACGCTACAATTCACCGGTTCTATTTTATGGATGACAATAAAACAGATTTTTGTTACGGTTTTTCAGGAACACTTTTCGCGATTTTTAGCAGTGACAAACTACTTGATTGACAAGATAGGGCGTGGTCAATTGAGTAAAAGTCAACTATCATGTACATAGAACTATCAAATATTATTACCAGCGCTAGCTTCTTTGGGTAATAAATAAATCATACTTCAAATTTAACTCCACAATTGTAACATACTTTTCTATCTAATTTTTGTTTTTGTCCGCAATTCGAACATTCACCAAAGTTCTGTTCATTAATATTTATCAAATATCCTGTTTCAGGTTTATGTAAATCATCGTTCGAGTAATTGTTGTTAGGAATATGTCGTTCTTCATTTTTTCCATAACTATCATCAGATTTAATTTCAGCTACTTTTGGTGTCAACTCTCCAATCAAAAAGGATAGTTTTTGCAAAAAATCTTCATCTAAATTACTAATACTGCTCGCAACATCGTTTTTTTCAAAAATTAAAGTTGCTTGAATCCTATCTCCGCCTAGTAATCCTTTACTACCAGACGAGGTTGTACTCATTGTATGTAATCTATATCCTCTTCTAGCCTGTCTGTTTAATACAATTTCCAGATCCGTTAAATTTTTTGAACCTGTTCCAAAAAATTCTTCTTTTAAAACAACTTGTAATACTTCATATTCCATTATTTGCTCCTACTCTTATTTATATTTTTTATTATCCGACCTGCTTGATGGCGAAATTATCAGTTACGCCGTTTACGACTACCCATATCACCCCTTCTATACAGGGAAGTATGGATTTACAAATATTTAGAATTATTTTAAAATTATACCGTAAAGACAAAGGGGCTGTCTCAAAATGAAAAGATTTTGGACAGTCTCTTTTTTATGTTTGTTTTTGAAAGATTTTGAAAGATAAAAAAACAAACGGGATGCCGAAGCATCCCAGATGTTGTAAAATTAAAATATGAAGAATCTTTTAAAATTACAGTCTGAATATAACAAAAACGGGAGTTATATTCAACTATGTTTACCTATTGAAACAGAAACATTTATTCCTGTGAACAATTCGGTAAGGTTGCTGGACCAGGTGTTGGAGGAGTTAGATTACAGTTGTTTGTATCGGTGTTATTCGTCAAGTGGACGAAAATCAGCAATCAGTCCGAAGAGTTTATTCAAAATCATCGTCTATGCTTACAGTCAAGGCATTTATTCTAGTAGAAAAATAGAAGAAGCTTGTCATATTAATCTCGCATTCCGTTATTTACTTCATGGTGAAAAAGTTCCCGATCACAATACCATTTCTCGATTTAGAAGAGATAGACTATCTAGTTGTGCGGAAGAATTGCTAAGTCAATTCATCCTTCTTTTATACGAGCATCAGGAACTGTCTTTTAAAAATGTATTTATCGATGGAACAAAGATAGAAGCTAATGCCAATAAATATACATTTGTGTGGAAGAAAGCTACAGAAAAATTTGAAGCAAGATTACAAGTGAAGGCACGTGCATTGCTAAATCGTATAGCACCCAAAGAACATGGGAATCGTATCACCATAGAAGACATGCAAACAACACTGGAACTATTAAATAAACAAATGCAAGAAAAAGGGGTGGTTTGTGTTTATGGAAAAGGAAAACGAAAAACTCAGGAGCAAAGGGACAAAGAAGAACTCGAAAATTGTTTAAAACGTCAAAGTAAATATCAGCAATATCACCAATTGTTTGGAAATAGGAATAGTTTTTCTAAAACCGATCCAGATGCTACATTCATGCACATGAAAGATGACCATATGCGAAACAGCCAATTGAAACCGGCTTACAATGTACAATTGGCGGTAGAAAGTGAATACATAGTCGGAGTGAATATTTCTCAAGAACGAAGTGATCAAAGAACGCTTATTCCCTTTCTGAATCAATTAGAAAAAAATTATCTAAGAAGATATAGCAACTGTGTTTGTGATGCAGGTTATGAAAGTGAAGAAAATTATCACTATCTGAAAATAAAGAACGTCCAGCCCTATATAAAACCGTCTAATTATGAATACTCAAAAACCAGAAAATTTCAAAGAGATATGGAATTTCGCTTGAGTATGGAGTACTTAGCTGAACAAGATGCCTATCGTTGTAAAAACCAAAGACTCTTGACGTATCGTTATACAAGAACCAGAAAACATGCTTCCGGCTATGAGAGTCGTAGCAAGGTATATATATGTGAAGATTGCAGTAACTGCCCCTATTTAGGAACTTGTTATAAAGGGAAATATGCTAAGCAAATTCAAGTATCGGAACAATTTGATCAATACAGGAAACAAAGTTTAGAGAATATTACTTCAGAAGAAGGAATCCGGCTACGAGTGAATCGCTCGATTCAAGCGGAGGGGGCTTTTGGTATATTGAAGTGGGATTTTAGATTTCAACGTTTTTTAACAAGAGGTAAGAAAAACGTCAAAACAGAATGTATTTTACTTGCACTTGGTTTTAATGTTAATAAACTTCATCATCGAATACAAAAAAATCGATTAGGACAATCGCTATTTCCTATTGAACAAAAAGAAGCTTCCTAAAAGGCACGAATATAATCAAAATGATTTTTCGGGTGTATTAAGCCTGTTCATTTCTAGAAAAAAACTAA
>JAAYNE010000107.1 GCA_012521015.1 Clostridiaceae bacterium
GAAGGGCAGTGTGATCGGTTCTTTACCGGCAAACAGGCAGGTAAGCGGAGTGTTAGTAGGTAACTGGGTCAAATTCACATATTCGGGTAAAACAGGCTATATATACGCCTCGTTATTAAGATAAGCTGTATAGCCGGCAAATTATTTTATGCAAATTTAATATAAAGATAATAACAGATTTCTCATTCATTCTTAGAAGTTTGAGAGATCTGTTATTTAGTGCGGTTTAGATCTGGTGGAGTACATATAAGAAGCGATTTAATTAATATAAATTTATACCGTAATGATCTCTTTTCTTAACTTATCCGGCAAGATTTGATAAGATTGACAGAGAAAATTTAAGGTGGGTTAATGAATAATATGGATCAAATCGAATTGAATCTATCAGAAGCTAATCACAATGCTCAAGATTTGTCGCAAGCACAAAAAGCAACTCACGAAAAAGCAATTGCGAATGAGATTCAGAGATTGACTACCGAGCTGGAGAAGCTTAATCAGGCATACTATGATCTGGATGCACCTTTAGTGTCGGATGCTGAGTATGATTTGCTCCTGAGACGTTTGCAGGACTTGGAAGCTAAGTATCCTGAGTTAGCTGTACCGGATTCGCCGACGCAGCATGTAGGGGGGCAGGTCGCAAGTCAATTTGCTTCGGCACAACATCGTTTTCCGATGCTTAGCTTAAATGATGTTTTTTCAACACAAGATGTTTTGAATTTTACACATAATATCAGAGAGCAATACCCGGATGCGATTTTTATCGTTGAACAAAAAATAGATGGTTTGTCAGTCAGTCTTGAATATCAGTCAGGCGTTTTAACTCAAGCCTTAACGCGTGGTGACGGAGTAACTTCAGGTGAAATAGTTACGGAAAATGTACGCCAAATTCAAACCGTTCCTCAGGTTTTGAAAGAACCCGTGAACGACTTGGTACTTCGCGGGGAAATCTATATGACAAAACAACGATTTGCCCAAATAAATGAGCAACAAGTTGAAAAAGGAGAAAAGAAATTTGCTAATCCGCGCAATTCAGCAGCCGGAACTTTGCGTCAACTTGATCCGAATATAGTTAAAGAGCGTGGTCTGAGTATTTTTGTTTTCAATGTACAATACTGGGAAAACATTCCGGATTTAAGTCATCATGCAGCGCTGGAACACCTCAAAAAACTCGGTTTTCCGGTTAGCCCGGATTATTTTATCTGTCAAACTGATGAAGAGGTTTTAGCTGCAATTGAATCAATTAATCAAGCCCGACCGAACCTTGATTATGGAATTGACGGAGCTGTGATAAAGGTGGATTCTCTGAGCCAAAGAGAAGTCTTGGGCAGCACTTCTAAAGCTCCTCGCTGGGCAGTTGCCTATAAATATCCGCCTGAACAGCAACAGACAATAGTGCTTGATTTAATTGCCAATGTCGGACGTACGGGCAGGATTACTCCGATGGCAATTTTGGAACCTGTTGTAATTGATCAGACTAAAGTTTCACGGGCGACACTGCATAATCAGGATTATATCAATACATTGGATATTCGGATCGGTGATACCGTAACTGTACAAAAAGGAGGCGATATAATACCGGGAGTTATTGGCGTAGATTATGCCAAACGTCAGCCCGGTGCTTTGCCGTTTGAATTGCCGCAACATTGTCCGGTCTGCGGTGCTCCCACCGAATATTTGGATGATGGAGCAAATCTGTATTGCACAGGCTCGGATTGTCCGGCGCAATTGGCACGAAAAATCGAATACTTTGCTTCAAAGAGTGCAATGGATATAGAAGGTCTTGGTGAATCGACCGTTGAACGTCTTTTGGAAAAAGGGCATTTAAATCATCTTTCTGATATTTACCGTTTGTTCGAAAAACGCGAGCAATTGATTAGTGAAGGTGATATCGGACGTACTAAACGAGTCGATAATTTGTTAAATGCAATTGAAAAATCGAAATTAAATACTTTTGATCGATTTGTAGCAGCCTTGGGGATTCATAATATCGGTCTGCAAACAGCAAAGAACATCATTGAATATTTTCCCGATATTGATTTACTGGCAAATGCAAAACAAGAGGATTTGCTGTCGGTTCCTGATGTCGGACCGACCAGTGCCCAAGCTATTGTAGATTATTTTGCTCAGGAGCAAACACAAACTCTGATAGCAGAGTTTAAGCAGTCAGGCTTAAATATGGCCTACGATACCTCTCAAAAAACACAGGATAATCAGGTCTTACAGGATTTGCGTTTTGTTTTAACCGGAACATTGCCGACAATGTCCCGTTCTGAAGCCCGGAAGATCATTGAAAATCATGGCGGTAATGTATCCTCGGCTGTTTCAACTAAAACAGATTATGTTGTTGCAGGAGAGAATGCAGGCAGCAAATTGACAAAAGCTCAGCAACTGAATATCAAAATTCTTACTGAAGCTGAATTATTGGCAATGTTGGAATAAGATTACATAATAGAGCTATTCGGATAATTAGATTTATTCAGTTAATGAGATTATGATATTATAATTATAATATTCAGCAACAGTAGGAGCTTAAACATGCCTTTTTATTTTTTATTTTCATTAGGTGTCAGCTTGATGCTGGCAATCGCCTTGTTTGCATTGTTAATTAACAGACTGCAAATCAATTGGACACGACAAAACAAAATAGGTATCTCATTCTTACTGCCAGTCTTAATTACTGTTATTTTTATTTTCGTTATATATCTTGATACTCAACCTAAAGTATTGGACTTAATAAATCTAATTCAAGGAAATACCAAGACAATTGAAGTACAAAGTGAGGAAATTGAAGTACAAGGTAACAATTTGATTATTGATGATCAAATCTATCTCTTAAGTCCATTGAGTGAAAATATTTCTGATCAGAAAACTTACCGTTTCAGTTATTTGCCTAACAGTAAAATCATTGTTTATCAAGAATATGATACAACTCTGCCTAAGATTCAAGATGTTTCTCTAGATGAGAATTCGAACGGTTCTGATCAAAACAAACCTGATAATCCTGATTATCCGATAGACACTACAACTCCGATAGAAGTTGTAGATCCGGGATTCTGATAAAAATTACAAATCCCGGTTTTCAAGCAAAGTTCGATATCTTTAAGTTGTGATAACACGGTTAATGATAATTAAAACAACTTGTTTTATACTGTCTGGATACTTTTCTTCATGTTCCGATAATGATAAAATTTAACAATATAGTCCCATTGTATAAATATACTGGAACAGATATTCTTTTAGACTGCAATTCACTTATAAGAATCCATTTCACCGGCTCTCGTTAAAAATGGCAGGAAATAACCAAAGATGTTGATATTGACATTGGTAACGATGCGGAGGTTACATTCGGCAAGTAAAATTTGATTTTTACAAATTTTATCACTTTTTACCAAAAACAAATTGAGGATTAAATCAAATATACTTGACCTACAAAAAAGTTTTGATATAATAGAAAACAAACAATTGTTCGATTAGGAGGATCATATGGCAAAACGTCGTAAACAAGCAAAAAACAAACAGATTTCCAAACCGCAATCTGAAACGGAACGCCAAGAAGCATTAAGGATTGCTTTAGCAAAAATCGAGAAAGAAATGGGCAAGGGTGCAGTCATGCTCTTGGGAGACGATGACTATGATATAGAAATCGAAACTGTGCCAACGGGTGCCTTATCTTTAGATCTTGCTTTAGGTATCGGCGGTTTGCCGAAAGGAAGAGTTATCGAAATCTTTGGGCCTGAATCATCAGGCAAAACGACGGTTGCTCTCCATGTGATTGCAGAAGCCCAAAAGGCCGGAGGAATTGCCGCTTTTGTAGATGCTGAACATGCTCTTGATCCGACTTATGCAGAAAAAATCGGAGTCGATATTGATAATCTAATCATCTCGCAACCGGATAATGGTGAAGAAGCATTAGAAGTGGCGGAAGCTTTGGCAAGAAGCGGAGCAATCGATGTTATAGTTGTTGACTCGGTTGCA
This sequence comes from Clostridiaceae bacterium, assembly GCA_012521015.1. Classification (GTDB taxonomy): domain Bacteria; phylum Bacillota; class Clostridia; order Saccharofermentanales; family DTU023; genus UBA5436. Next base: position 3,976 of record JAAYNE010000107.1, read on the forward strand.
GCCCTAGTTCCGCGTTCTGAAATCGAAGGTGAGATGGGCGATGCAACAATGGGTGTGCAAGCCAGATTGATGTCGCAAGCCTTACGTAAATTATCCGGTGTCCTGCATAAATCAAATACAATGATTATTTTTATCAATCAATTACGGGAAAAAATCGGTATTATGTTTGGTAATCCGGAAACTACAACCGGCGGTCGAGCTCTCAAATTCTATGCATCGGTCAGACTTGATATCAGAAAAATTGAAACATTACGTGATGGACAAGATATAATCGGTTCACGCACAAGAGTCAAAGTAGTTAAAAATAAAGTTGCACCGCCGTTCAAAGAAGCTGAATTTGACATTATTTACGGAGAAGGCATTTCCCAAGAAGGCTGTATTTTAGATTTAGCTTCAGACATTGATATTGTAAATAAAAGTGGCTCATGGTATTCCTACGGTGATGCCAGAATCGGTCAAGGTAGAGATAATGCACGCCAATGGTTGGTTGATAATCCGGAAATTATGGCTGAAATTGATGCCAAAGTTCGTGAATATTATGAACCGGAAGAAGATGACGATGTTTCTGAAGCAGTTGAACAAGATCAAGTTACAGATGCAAAAGATATAAAAGATACAGATGATCTGGATGAATTATTGAATTTGGACCTATAATAATTTGCCTGCAATATTTTTAAATAAAATTTGATCTGTTGATAATTTATTAGATTTATTAATATAGTAAATTAAACTGTCTAATGAAAACAAAATATAAAAAATAATTACATAGGATAAGCATATAATTGGCAAATAAAGCCAACAAAAAAAGGCTAAAAAACGTAAATAAAATGAAGCAAGAAGAATCTTTTCAAAAGCGTTTAACGAAAGCGCAAGAAATAGTTTCACAACTCCACCAAGATTTTCTGAAAAAAAGAAAGACAAATCAAGCCTCTGATGTTCCCACCAAGCATCAAGAGGCTTATTTTGCACTGCGTCAGCGTGCAATTAAATATATCGGTATTGACCGTGGCAGATCGTCTGGCCAAGTGAAAAAAATTTTAGAAAATTCTCTGCCGGAAGAGGCTGCTTTAAATCCCCAGCTTATAGAGCGAGTTGTTCAGGATTTAATTGATGAACAATACTTGGATGAATATTTATGTGGTAGGAGAACAATTAAAAGACATTCCGGGCGTGCTCAAAAGTCAAAAAAATATATCGAACAATTAATGTTGCGCCAAGGTCTCAGTGAACAGACAGTCTCAGATTTGATATTAGAAATCGAAGATGATCAAGTGACCGCTGAAACATATAGAATAATTAAGCAGGAAGAATGGGAGATATCTCAACCGGAAAAAGTAATGCGTCATTTAGCCTCTAGAGGATATTCTACTGGTATCTGTCAAGAAATTGTGCGAAAATGGTTAAATGAAATCAGCAATGATGAATAATTTTTATATATTATCTTTAGGTTGTCCGAAAAATGAAGTAGATGCCGAATCAATGAGTTATGCGCTGCGTAATGCGTCTTTTAATTTTGTAGATAATCCGAGAATAGCAAATTTTTTAATTGTCAATACCTGTGGTTTTATTGAACCGGCTAAAGAAGAGGCAATTTCAGCAATTTTGGATTTGATAGAAATCAAGGAATTAAATCTAAAGGAAAACAAACCGACTTTTCTAATTGTAACCGGGTGTTTGGGTCAGAGATATGCGGTTGAGATCTATCAAGAATTTCCGGAAGTCGATCTGGTATTAGGCACAGCTCAATATGATCTGATTGTTGATTCTGTTCAACGTCTTAAGCAAGGTGAAATTTTACGAAATACTTTACCGGGTAGACCCGGCAGCATCAAACATTTATTTCGAGGTGAGCAGGCAGCAGCCGATCGATCGTATGCTTACTTGAAAATTGCAGAAGGTTGTTCCAATCATTGTGCTTTTTGTGCTATTCCCGGCATCAGAGGACCTTTACTTTCAAGGCAGTTTGAAGATGTTGTTGCTGAAGCCGAAGTTTTAACTAAACGTGGTTTTAAAGAGATTATTTTGATTGCACAAGATACGACAAGATATGGGCAGGATATTTACGGAGAACCGCGTTTACTGGAACTATTACAAAGATTGATCACGATTTCCAATGTCGGATTAATCCGTTTAATGTATGTTTATGGTGATGTGTTTTCAGATGAGTTGATTGATTTTATTGCGAAGCATCGGCAAATAGCGGCGTATATTGATTTACCGATTCAGCATGCGTCTGATAAGATATTGAAATCTATGGGTAGAAGAGATACTAATAATCAATTAAGAGAATTAATTGCCAAATTGCGCTCAAAGATTCATAATTTGATTATTAGAACTACTGTTTTAGTTGGATTTCCGGGTGAGACGGAGCAAAACTTCAGTGAATTGAAGCAATTTATCGAAGATATCAGATTTGATCGTTTAGGTTGCTTTGTTTTTTCTCCGGAAGAAGGTACCCGGGCATATAAAATGTCCGACCTGCCGCCGCGGGAAATTGCTGAGAAAAGGTATGCTCAAATTATGAGTTTGCAAAAAACAATTTCTTTGGCAAAAAACCAAGAGCGGATAGGAAAAATCTATCAAGTTTTACTTGAAGATATAAGCTCGGACGGATTATTTTTTGTTGGACGCAGTTATGGTGAGGCACCAGGAATTGATCCAAGCATTTATGTTCTGGCTCAAACAGCGGACATTAAAATTGGCGATATTGTCAATGTGAAAATTATCGATGCAGATGAGTATGATTTAACAGGAGTTAGTGTTTATGAATTTACCTAATCGTTTAACAATTTTGAGGATGATCCTCGTACCGTTCATTATTTTATTTATGTTACCGATCAATGGTTGGACATTTTGGAATGAATTTGTTGTAAGCCAAGCAGCATATATTATTGCTTTAGTGCTGTTTTGCATAGCTTCATTGACCGATTTTCTTGATGGGTATATTTCCCGTAAGTATAATTTGGTTACCAATATGGGAAAGTTTTTAGATCCGATTGCTGATAAATTATTGGTTATTTCTGTCTTTACAGCTTTAGTACAACTCAGCAGAATACATTCTTTCGTTGTAGTGATTGTTCTTGCACGTGAATTTGTTGTAACCGGACTTAGGCTGTTAGCGATAGAGCAGGGCAAAGTTATTGCTGCCAGTGCATGGGGTAAAGCCAAAACTACAACCCAAATCATTGCAATAATCTGGTTAATGCTTGAACCGATTATTTGCAATGCTAATCCTTTGATCGCATTATCTCATACATTAAAAGCAATTGGTAATATTTTAGTTTTAATTTCAGTAATTTTGACTTTAATCAGCGGTTTAGATTATTTAATAAAAAACAAAAAAATTTTAAAACAGGCATAATTTGACTAGTAATCAGTTAAGCAATTTTTAAATAATCCTGCTATGTTTTAAAGAATTTAATCATTCGTATTTAATAAACTTGACACATCCGTTTTTTTTGTTTACAAATATATTCGTAATACAAATATAAATTATAAACATAATGTGGAGGTAAATATGTCTGCTGAAGATATTTTTGAACAGGTAAAACAACTTTTAGTGGATCAACTAGGCGTAGATGAAGATTCTATTTCAATGGATTCTGATTTTATTGATGATTTAAATGCCGATTCATTGGATATTGTTGATTTAATCATTACTTTAGAATCTGAATATGACATTTCTATTCCTGATGAAGATGCACAGCGTTTGAAAACTGTTGGCGATGCAGTTGATTTCATCGTTGAAATGCGGAATAAAGTATAACTATTGTCAAAGCAAATAAACATGAATAATGTTTTAGTTAAATCAGGGATACTTTGGTATCCCTTTTTTCTGTAATTGATCGGGGGAACAATATGGAAAA